>JBARMQ010000350.1:0-26024 GCA_049802535.1 Bryobacteraceae bacterium
CGATGTTCCAGCACCGGACCCGCAAGCGCTCGAACGTCATCGGGAGTAACATAATCTCGTCCTTCGAGAGCCGCGAAGGCGCGGCTTGACAGAATCAGCGCCTGCGTGGCGCGCGGACCGGCGCCAGAGAGGATCGCATCATGACTGCGAGTCTGGCGCACCAGATCCACCATGTAAGAAACCAACTCTTCCCGCACCGTAATCAGGCGCAAGTCCTCGCGCATTCGAACCAGATGTCCGGGTTCGAGAAATGCCACCACATCGCCGCGTTCGAGTGTTGTCTCCGGCGAATCGCCACCCAGCATTCGCCGCGCAAGCTCCAATTCATCTTCGCGTTCTGGCCATCCGATGGTGACCTTCATCAGAAAGCGATCTTTTTGAGCCTCCGGAAGGGGATAGGTACCTTCGAATTCAATCGGGTTCTGAGTGGCGAATACAGTGAAAGCCGCAGGCAGATCGTGGGTGACGCCATCGACGCTCACAGTCTTCTCTTGCATGGCCTCAAGCAGCGCGGCTTGCGTCTTGGCGGGCGCGCGGTTGATTTCATCCGCCAGCAGGAACGACGTAAAGATAGGTCCACGCCGAAATTCAAACACGCCGTCACGCAGATTGAAGATGCTAGTGCCTGTGATATCGGATGGCATCAAGTCTGGAGTGAACTGAATGCGCTGAAAATCACAGTGAAGAATGCGGGCTAACGTGCGCACCAGCAGAGTCTTCGCAAGGCCCGGCACGCCTTCGACCAGTAAGTGCTGCCCGGTCAGAATCGCAATCAGGGAAAAGCGCACGGTGTCATCCTGACCGATGATTACTTTCGCCACCTCGCGCCGGACGGCGCTCAGCGTCTCTTGCAGCGTGAGAAGTCCTGGAGTCAAGCCTTTAGTTTACTGGCCTGCTGCTGCGTCATTCGGTTGTAAACGCCGACAGTCTCGCCGGCCGGCATGTTATGAAGCCGGCTAAGTTGTTCCTGGTCCAGATCGCGGCTGCCGCGGTTCCGAACGAAACGGCTGCGATTCCATTCTTCTGCTACGACCGGCAGAATTGAGCGTTCCGGAATACTCTGCGCTAGCAGGCTGGTGAGTGCGAATCCCGCATCCTGGCCCGGAACCGCACCATCCGCGGGCTGGCCGGGCGGCGGCACAAAGTTGAACGAACTGCGCCAAACGTAAACCGTGGCGAGTGCCAGGAATCCAAGCAACAGCCACTGCAGGTGATGAGCCGCGGCAAGTCCAGCTACCGAGCCTGTGTCTTCCAGTCCGAGGTGGCTTTCGTCGAAAATGATTCCCCGACGCGCTCCAGGAACCGCCGCCAGCAGTTGTTCGTCCGGCTTCAAAAGCAGTTCGCGATTCGTGAACAGACCCACATTGGCGATTAATAAGACGCTGCCCTTCCCGAAGCGGCGTTCGAGGAACAACGGGGAATAATCACGCATGTGCGAAGGGATCCAATCGTTGGTCCAGGAAGAGAAATGCCAGGTGGCGGGAACGACGTCAAGGCGATTCAATAGCGGCCCAAAACGATTGCCCTCGCGCGGTAGTTCGCGATAAGCAACCTGAATGCCCCACCGCCGTTTCAGCGTGGGATCGGGCGGCTTAAGGCTTTTCTCGCCGTGCATGGGCGCCGAAGCCGGCTTCTTCGCAGTGGCGCGGCCGATCAAGCCTTCGGACGACAGCAGAAGAATCGGTCTGCCGCCTTTTTCAGCGAGTTGTTCAAAGAGTTCAAGGTCCGCACTGCTCGCGTACTCAAAAGATTGCAGTGTGGGCCCGGCGTAAATAATGTCGGCTTGAACGCCGGCAATCTTATGCAATGGCAGGAAGTTGCGCCTTGTCTCAAAGCCAAGCCGGGCGAGGGCATCATAGTAGGCCTTCAGCCCCTCTTCGCCATTGTTCAGCGATGAGTAAGCCGGAAAGCCCGAAGCACCTTCGGCACGATCGAGAACCGTGGCGACCAGGGTTACAAGGAAGATCGCTATGAGCACCAGGCCGCCGATGAGGGCGAGGCGACTGCGCATAGTGGATCTTACGACGACACGGCTTTGCGCTTCCGATGCCTGAGAACAAGGTGCGCGGTGGCAAAGAGCGCCGAGAGCGTCACAATCAACAGGCAGATTTGCTGCCAAGCGGGAAGAACGGGATCGGCATCGGGACTAAGAGCAATGCCGGCCAGACAGAAGACGACATGCACGCTGAACACTTCGATGGACGCTTGGCCCAAAGAAGCGAACTGCAAGAATGGCCGCGACCGGGCGATCACGCCGCCAAAACGAACCAGCACGACTGCCAGAGCCGTGAAATTGACGATCCGCACCGGCCCAAGTTGCCATTTGTCAACTAAATGTCCATAGAGATCCGGATTCATCCACTGATCCGCCGGGCCATGACGCAGCACGAAGAATACGAAGGCAACGATGCAGCTGGAAATCAACAACCACCGCGGAAAACGAATGGTTGCGGTGCGCAAGGGCGTAGTGGCGCCGAGCGCAAGTCCGACCATCCACAGCAACTGCCATCCCCAAAGGTTGAAGGATCCAGTGGCGTTCTCAGGAACCGCCAGGCCGAACAGATTGCCTTGCCGGTAGAGCCAGGCGCGAAGCCCGAATTGTGCGGCAAACCAAAACAGAAAACTGATCCCGATCACCGGCTTCCAACTCCATCGGCGAGCAATCGAGCGCGCCAGCGGAGTGAAGATCATGAACACGATGTACATCGGCAGGATGTCCAACAAGGAGGGCCGATATTCGAGCAGGGCTGCCGCCACGACGGCCTGGGGCGGCTTCTGCAAATAGTAATTCAGCAGGTTCTGAAAGGCCAGCCGGTGATAAGAGATGCCTATCGCGGCGACAATGGTAAACGCAAAGACCAGCAAAGCCGCATGATAGATGTAAATGCGCAATGTCCGCCGCGAGACGTCTCGAATTGACGCCCAACGGCCGGACTTTTCTTCGATGTGCTGCTCCAACTGGCCGATCATGAAGCCAGCCAGAAAAATGAACCCTTCCGCGGCCGAAACAAAACCGAAAGTCTGGTTGGACAGCGCGCTGGCGCGGGTCGGCAAATGGGTTAGCGTCATCCAAACGAGCAAGAATCCGCGCAAAACGTCTAACTCGATCAGCCGTTTACCACTTGCCGCCTTCGAGGAGACCACTGGAATGGCTGGAACGTTGGTTTCGGAATTTACAGTCGAAGCGGACATGCGCAGCTTGCTCGTTGGACGCTAGGGATGGGCGACCCGGCGCAAGAAATACGGCTGCTCAATTCTTGCGCGTCTCTCTTGCTGCCGTCTCGAGGGCGGTCTTCAGTTGAAACTTTGAGAACGGCTTACTAAGACATAAGCCGGGCCGCTGCATCTTAGTCGGGTCCCGAAAGAACACGGCGGCGAAAGCAGTGATAAAGATGATGGGGGCGCCGGTTCGCTCGCTGATGATTCGCGCCGCTTCAGTGCCACTCATTCGGCCCTGAAGCTGAATGTCCATCAATACGATATCAGGCCGGCTTGCCTCCGCCAATGCCACCGCCTCCTCACCAGAGGCTGCTATACCGCCAGGTGCATAGCCCAATCTCGTCAACTGCCATTCCAAGTCGTCAGCGACAAGAACCTCATCCTCAACAATTAAAACGCGCTGACTCATTTGCCACCTCCTCCGTCTGTTCGGCCATCCACTTCCAGCGGGAATTTGATGGAGAACCGTGCACCGGGGCCTTTTCCAATTTCCAATGTTCCCCGCAACTGACGAACCAGCATACTCACTAAGCGCAAACCGAGTGACTTTGTCGCCGCCGCATCGAGCCCAGGCGGCAATCCCGGACCCGTATCGACAACCTGCAGAAGCGCCGACCCCGATTCGAGAGCCTCGCCGGTCTCTGATTTAGAAGGGTCCGGAAGATAGGCAAGCTTTATGCGTAGGCGCCCTGGCTTTTCATGCAGGCCATGTTTCAAGCCATTTGACAGTAGCTCGTTGGCAATCAGGCCTAGCGGCAATGCCTGCTCAATGTGGAGCACCATTTCGGCGAGATCCATATCGAGAGAGACTTGATCGGGGGCTGACGAATGCAACTGAATTAACTCATGCGCGAGCCCGGTGATGTAAGGGGCAAAGTCCACTTGACTTAAATCATCGGAAGCGTACAAACGCTCGTGAATATGCGCGATGGCCCGCAAACGTGTTCCCGCCTCTTCGAACGCGGCTAATACGTGCGGATCGTCAGTATATCTCGATTGAAGGCTCAGCAGGCTTACAATGACCTGCAGATTATTCTTTACGCGGTGATGTATCTCACGGACGAGATTATCCTTCTCTAAAAGAGATGCCCGCAGTTCCTCCTCTTGTTCCCGCCGCAAGGTGACATCCCGCATCACCTTGGCGAATCCCAGCAGATGCCCGTTGTCGTCACAGACTTGAGTCAGAACGCCGCTGGCAAAAAATCGGGTCCCGTCTTTTCTGATATGCCATCGCTCGTCTTCGGCCCGGCCGGGCGCACGCGCCATCTCCATTTCTTGTTGCGGTCTTCCGTCAGCGATATCTTCCGGTGTAAACACCAGAGCGGCGCTTTTGCCCATCACTTGCTGTTCCGTCCATCCGAGCAGGTGTTCGGCTCCTGTGTTCCATGCGACGATGCAGCCATTGAGATCCATTTGAAAGAGTGCATAATCACGCACGCTTTCGACGAACAACCGAAATCGCTGCTCGCTCTCACGGAGCGCTTTGGATGCCTTCTGGCGGGCAGAAATATCGCGAACGTTGTATTGGACTACAGGCTGCGTGCCAATCTTATAGGAATTTCCGATCACATCAACAGGCAACATTCCACGGTCACGCGTGGCCAATTCTAAATCTTCATAGCGGACGAAATCGGATTCACGAGCGGCTTCAATCGCGCGTTCCATCTGCGGCAGTCCTAGCTTCTTGCCCGCCTCCAACACCGTTTTTCCGACGAAGTCTTCGCGAGCATAGCCGGTGAGGTCAAGGAACTGCTGATTGACATCCTGCACCGTTTGCGTATCAAGGTCGATGACCGTGATGCCGTCCTTCGCAGTCTCAAAAAGGCGCTGGAAGCGGATTTCTGCAATCTCCCTTCGTTCCGTCACGTCCTCAATGGATAACAGGAGCATGTTGTGATGTGAATGCGGGAAGGGTATGCGCCTCCCGTTCAGCCGCATCAGCCGGCGGCCGATATGAGGAAACTCATGCTCCACCTCGTAATCGTGAAACGGTTCGGACCTGAACAGGGCGGCGCCGATCAATTCCCGGAGACGGGGCCGGTTCCATTGGCCGTTGCCCAAATCGTAGAGGAAGCGCCCTTCGGTCTCTTCCCGGGCGACGAGGAACGCGTCGAAGAAAGCGCGGGTTGCGCGTTGAACCCGGAGGTCCGCATCGAGAACCAGCAGCGGTTCGCGGACAGTCTCGATCATGCCTTCCGCATAATCCCTGGCCTCCTCCGCGGCCTGCAGTCCCCGCTTCAAGGGATCGATATCCTGCAGGGTGATGACCGCTCCGGCGATTCGATCGTCGATGGTGCGATACGGGCGAATGCTGAGCATATACCAACAGCCTGCAGAATCCTGCACTTCCTGGCCCGTCGCGTGCAGCGTCTGAATGGCATTTTTCACCAGCTCTTCTAAGTGCGGCGTTTCGATGGGTCCGCGAATATGACCGACCGGTCTCCCAATATCCATGGGGCCGAGCTCAAACAATGTTCCAGCCGCCGTATTGAAGCGGCGTACGCGGAGTTCCGAATCGACCATCAGGATTGACACAGTGACAGCACTGAGAAGATTTCTCAGGTCGCCATTGCTCGAATTCAATTCCTGGTTGCGGCTTTGTAGTTCCTCATTGACCGTAGTAAGTTCTTCGTTGGTGGACTGAAGTTCTTCTTTGGTAGTCCTTAGCTCTTCGTTGGTTGATTGCAACTCCTCGTTTGTGCTCCGCGACTCTTCGTTAGCCGCCTGCAGTTCTTCCGAATGTGCTTCGTACTGCTCCGTGAGATTGCGTAGATATTCGCGCGTCTCGGCCAGTTGCGCTTGTACCTTCGCCACCTGTTCGTCGCTCGGGAGGGGGGTTGAAGGCGATTGGTCAAGACCGATGGCGGGTGCGGCTTTCTCCCGCACGAAGACGACAAGGAAATATGGCTCTCCACCATCTGGGCCCGGCATGGGGGTCACTTCCAACGTGATGGTCTGCTGCTCTCCGGCAATTTGCAGTTCGACACCCGACTGCCGCACGGGTGCCTTCGTGCCGGCGGCGGCCTGAACAGTCCGCCGTAATGGCAACACTAGGCCATCCGTTGCCATGCGGAGCAGGTTTAGATTGGCATGCCCAGGCGAAGGGTCGAGATAAGAGCTGGTATGACCCCGGAAATGAATGATTTGGAACTCCGCATTGATGAGTACCGCATCGGGAGAATATTTGTTTTGTATTACGCGCTCCAGCCTTCGTTGCAAATCAAGTGGGCTCGATGTACTTACCGGTGAACTGAAGGAGCTGTCCATTTGCCGTCTACCCGAATCGGGCTCCAGCAGGAGCCGCGAGGGGACTGGCCGCCTGCGGTAGATCTTGTGCGGTGCATCGACGGCGTCAAATAGGTCGGCGGCGGCCGCGGTGGTCTCAGCGCTACCGAGCATGAGCAAGCCAGTTGGCTTCAGGGCATAATGGAAAACCGGCAGGACCCGAGCCTGCGCTCTCTGGTCCAGGTAGATCAGTAAATTGCGACAGCTGATGAGATCGAGATTTGAAAAGGGCGCATCCGTTGTTACGTCATGACGGGCGAACACGCAGCTTTCACGAATCAGCTTATTGATCTGATACCCGCTGTCTACCTTGGTCAGAAAGCGGTTCAAGAGATCCGGGGGAATGTCTTCTTCAATGGAGGACGCGTACGCTCCACGACGGGCGCGATCGAGCGCGATGTCGCTAATATCTGTTCCAAATAACTGAACGGGGATGGAAAGCTGATTCTCCTTTAGCAGTTCGTACACGCACATGGCGAGCGAGTAAACTTCCTCGCCAGTGGCGCATCCCGGTACCCAAATTCGAACCGGATCTTCGCTCTGTGGCCGCGCGATCAGAGCCTTGAGTAGCAGATCCTTCAATGCTTCGAAGCTGTCCGGCTCACGGAAGAAACTTGTGACGCTGATGAGGAGATCGCGATATAACTCCCGTAACTCAGCGGTCTCCCGTTCGATGTAGCGGATATAGTCGCTGAGACTGTCGATGCGCAGCACCATCATCCGCCTGCCAATGCGGCGCCGGACCGTAGTCATCTTATAGCGCGAGAAATCCACTTTTGTCGCGCTAAACAATAGGGCAAAGATCCGCGAGAGCTCACCATCACCCTCCGGCAGAGTTTCGGAATGAGAGTCTCCGGGGTGGCTTGGGAGCAAGAACGGGTGAGTGGCTATCGAGGCGAGTTCTCTGGCGATCTGGGCGGGCGGCAGAATGTAATCGACCGCGCCGGTCGCGATCGCGTTCCGGGGCATTCCGCCAAAACGCGCCGTACGCTCGTCCTGCGCAAACGTAATGCCGCACTCTTCCTTAATGGCTCGAACGCCCATGCTACCGTCCGAGGCGTTGCCCGACAGCACGACGCCGATGGCCCGGCTGCCCTGAACGAGGGCCAGCGATCGAAAGAAGATGTCAATCGGAAGATGAATACCGGGTTCGCGATCCGCCACGCGAAGGGTGCCATCTAACAGTTCAATTGAGGCGTTGGGAGGGATGACATATACATGGTCCGGCTGAATCGCCAAATCATTCTGTATGCCGATCACGGGCATCGTAGTATGGGGCGCTAAGAGTTCGGGCAGGAGACTCGCATGCTGCGGATCAAGGTGTTGCACGAGCACGAATGCCATTCCGGTGTCCGCCGGGAGGGCGGATAGCAATTGAACGAACGCCTCCAGGCCGCCGGCGGATGCGCCGATCCCGACGACTGGAAAGGGGTTGCCACGAGGGGGACTGAGGTCGGAATCCGTTGCCACCTGCTCCGGCCTTGATTTTGCGTTCGTCTCGGGCTCATCCGAGGGTGCCATAGACTCTCCTCCGGCCTGCTGGATCGCCTAGTCCGGCCAACCAGCCTTCCCTGTGCTCAGTATAGACGCGTTATCCTGCTTACAGGACCGGCGAAATGTTTGGAGCAGGTTTTGCGAGGAACGCGTCTACCTAATAGACGATTCACGCAAGTGCAGGTTGTGTTGGAAGGATTGGAGTCTATGGGCCGAGCTGTCGATTTGTTGATTGTGGACGACGACGCGACGCAGTTGCAACTGGTCGAAGCGATGCTTCGCGAACTCGGCTTGCAGCACAGATGTCATTACGCCCCTAACGGATTTAAGGCTCTCGATTTTCTTCACCGCCTGCACCCTTTTGAAAAGGCGCCTCGACCACAGCTGATTCTGCTGGACTTGAACATGCCCGGAATGAATGGCTGCGAAGTGCTGCAGCAACTCAAGTCTGATCCAGCTCTGCTTTCGATTCCAGTGATCATGTTTTCAAGTTCACAAGCAGAAAAGGACGTGAGCGCGTGCTACCAAGGGCACGGAAATGCGTACATCCGGAAGCCAGCGGATTATGAGGAAACGTTGACCATATTCCGAGACCTCGATCGGTTCTGGGCCCAGAGCGCGATGCTGGGGAATGAAGCTGGCTTCGAAAGATCCGGACCTGAAATCAAAAGTTGACGCGGATTTCTTGCGCCGTAGCCGTATTAGGGAAGTGGAGCAAGAGAGTGTGGCCGCTTTGCCGATAGTCGCCGGAATCGAGAGGCCGGTGATCGATGGTCACACTTCGAGGGACCTTCGTTGAGAGCATCCGGACGACTGCGTTAGTCCGGTCAATACCTTCGGCACGGAAGATAAACGCATTCGCCATCACGTGCTGATCGGTGATCTTAGCGGAAGCAGCCAAGATGCGAGGGGCGGACGATTTGAAGTAATTCACGTCCAGCAGGAATGCCCGCGTCTTTGGGCCGACTAACAGACGTTCGTTTCCGCTAAGCCGGCATCAAAAAGATCGATCAGGTCGCCAGAGATCGATGTCTGAGACAGTGAGCCAGATGAGTGCGTAGAGTCTTCGGATTCTCGATCGAGTCCTGCCGCTATGACGTAAGGCCCCCGCCGGAGAATCAGCGAGTTTGCCTGTTGGAGTGATAAATGAATTGCTCCGGCAGCGGTTTGGATGGCCTTTAGCACTTCATCCGCGCCAGATTTGTCGTATGTGAGGGCCGCAGGACTCTTCGGAACATAGAGAACGAAGCCTTTGCCAACTGCAGTTAGTCCTGGGGAGTTGGCTGCGAGGCCGAGAGTTTGGAACAGGTCTTCGCGCGGTGTGGCGAAACGGTCACCGTTTGAGTTCCACCAATCGGTGGCGCGATCGTAAGGATCAAGGTCGTCATCAATGTCGATCAGAGCGCCTCCAGCCCTGACCCATTCCGCGAGAGCCATGTGAAATTGATGTGAGGGAGGCTTTTGTCCCCGATACGTCAGCAGAAGAATTTTGTAACGGCCCAACGCAGAGGGGGCATCGGCGGTTTCAATCTGAACAGGCTCGATGGGGAAGCCGCGCATGAGCAGCGGGAGCGCTAAGCCGTAAAAATTCCCGAGGTGCTTGTCAGAGGGATCGGGAGCGGCGCGCTGGAACATGAGCGTGTCTGAGGCCAGCACACCGATGCCGGGAGTGCCTGCCGTCTTCCAACGCGTTGCCGTCTCGGGCTGGTGCATTTCGCCGAGGGCGTGAAAGACCGTTTGCAACTCGGTCTCATATGCCTTGGGAATTGGCGTCTTCGCCGGTGTAGGATTCGCTGGCGAAGGCTCTTCGGATGGATGCAGACCTTTCGGACCGAAGATGCGGTCGGGCCACGGAAGCACCTCGTAACGAGAGACTGCCGGTTGGAGGAGGGAGGCCACCAGAGTGCTTTCCCAATTCCGCCGATAATCGATCCACGAGTGGTTGGGATTGTCCTCGATGGGATCGTTCAGATACCAAATGGGCTTGTGCGAAGAACGGGCGATATTCTGGAGCGCTCCATATTCGAGAAAGGCCGTCTCGAACGTGCGTTCACGCAGAACGCCTTCATACATGTTTGGCTCTCGCGCGGTGCCTGTCCAAACCTGGGCGATATAGCCGTCGGCGCCTACTTTGAGCAGCGACGACTCGGGACTGACGATCTGCCATTGCGCGTAATTGATGAGAGAGTGCGTGGCGACATAACACGGGATGTTTCGATGATGTGCCGTGCCATACGCTTTTACAGCGTCGAAGACTTGGGCGAGCGTCCGGCGGTACAGGAAATATTTCAGCTTGGAAGCGCGGTACTGGGCATCGGCCGAACTGTCGGGCGACTGCCAAAGCTGGTGATAGAAATCCTGCCACTCCCGCTTGAAACTATCGCTCCAGCCGGTGTTGGCCCAGAACTCTGGCTCTTCGAGATAGATGGCCTCCGCACCTGCATCGAGGGCAGCTTCGACGCCCTGCGCCAGGTAGCGGCCGTAGGAAGGACTGGGAGCGATATAGGGAACTTCGCGTCCGCTGTGCAGACGGAGCGTGCCGTCTTTCTCCTGTTGCGTTTCGTCCCAATGCTGCTTGTGGTCGAAATCGCCTCGCAAATACGGTGCATATCGACCCCAAGCGACGCCAGTCATGACGGCGACGCGATAGCCGTGTTCGCGCCAAGACTGAATCCGTTGAGCGACGGTATCGTCGATACCGTAGACCATGACAGTATCCGCGTTGATGTTGGTGCGCGGCGACCACGGCCTGTCGGTTTGGAACGTGAGCGAACTTTCGGGGGGGTTCGATGTCTCAACCGAAGAAGGCGTTTTTTGCGGAGACCGCGCTGAAAGAATCCAGAGCGATAAGACGAGCGAAGACGCCAAGAGGTGCGTGCGAATTTTCATTCGTAGAACAAGCTTATCGTTGGCGAAGGCTTAGTCTTTCGAGCTGAAAATTGCAAGAGGTATCAAGGTGAGATTGGAAGGCGGTACGATCAGGATGATTGGCGGGTTGAAGCGGTTTGGTGGACCTGATCGGGTTCGAACCGATGACCTCTTCCATGCCATGGAAGCGCGCTCCCAACTGCGCCACAGGCCCGTCCGTTTGCGATACCGATCTGAGAATAACATACCTTAGTAAACACGATTTCGACGAGGCATTTTGAGGGCCTAAACTAAAGTCCTGTTCTTTTCACCAGCTCTTGACTCGCACCCGAATCGGAGCAACAATCACAAGGTCGATCGTTACCTAAGCCCGAAGAAATGACGGTCTGACCCTTTCACTACTCGAATGATTCACCAGTTTTCGCACCAATCGTCGTGTTCTCTTGAAGAGCTTTCCAATGCAAGCGGATGTCGTTCTGCATGTGTTGATCCAGCATTGCTTGCGGACCTCATACACGAGGTGCGGCAACCGCTGAGCACGATTGAATGCCTGGCATACTACCTTGAATTGACAAGCGAGGATGAAGGTGTGCGGCAACAGATGCAACGCATTCAGGAATTGATTTGGCAGGCCAATGGGATCCTTGAAAATTCCTGGGCCGAGTCGCCGGCCCATTGATAGTAGATTTTTGTACCCCCAGTTCCCGTACTGAATTACTATTTCGATGATGGCGGATCTGCCATTGTCTGTTTAAGAGTACGGAGCTCGTCGCGCATCTCGGAAAGTTTCCCTAACAGCGCAAGATTTTTCAAATATTTTCGCAATGGCCTAGCGGGGATTCCCCACACCGGTTCTCCCGCGCGGACGATGGCCTTTGTGAGAATGCCGCTCTTGGCGGCAACGATAGCTTTGGGCTCAATACGCGCCTTATCGCCCATGCCGGTTTGGCCGCCGATGAAAGCGTAATCGCCGATTGTGACGCCACCCGAAAGACCAGCCTGTGCGGCGATGATCACATGCTCGCCGATGACGCAGTTGTGTGCGATATGGACCAGGTTGTCGAGCTTTGCGCCCTTGCCGATCCGAGTTACGCCCAATGCAGCGCGATCAATGCAGGAGTTTGCGCCGATTTCCACATCGTTGCCGATTTCGACCGTTCCCACTTGCGGAAATTTTTCGTAATGGCCATCGATGAGCGTGTAGCCGAAACCATCCGCGCCGATGACGCAGCCGGCATGCAAAATGACGCGGTCGCCGATTGAGATGCCATCGTAAATCGTTACGTTCGGATGAATGGTGCAGTCTTTGCCGATGGTCACAGCTGCGCCAATGGTGCAGTTGGCATAGATGCGAGTACCTTCGCCGACGACGCTGTGTGCGCCGATGACTACCGAGGAATGAATTGCGTGATCGGGCAACTTAGCGGGATAGAGCGAGCGAAGAACCTGGGCAAACGAACTGCGCGGATCGGCAACACGAATCAACGCCCAAGGTCCGGCGCAATCGAACGAGGCCGGTACGATGAGGCATCCGGCCTGCGACTTCATCGCGACAGCAGCCGCCTTCTGATCCGTCACAAAAGAAAGTTCGAAGGGCTTGGCCGACTCCAGCGAATTTGCGCCAGTAAGGGATAGGAGCGGGTCGCCTTCCACGGCGGCGTGACAAATTGCGGCGATTTCGCTGGCAGTGAGAGAAGGCATGCGATGCAATTTTAGCCTGCGCATGTGGCTCGCCGAGGAACGCCTTGGGAAGATGGTCGAGTATGCCTGTAGATGGATCCGCGATCATTGCGGCGAGTGCGCGCGTTCATCCAGATGCATGGATTGGATCCGGAACGCGTATCTGCGAGTATTGCGTGATTGAATCCGATGTACAGATTGGAGCGCGCTGCATACTTGAGCCCTATGTCTACGTGAAGCGCTGGACGACGATGGGCGACGATAACGAGATTTCCGCAGGCACGGCGTTAGGGACCGATCCCTTAGACAAAGCATTCGCGGGGGAGAGAAGTTACTTGCGAATCGGCAACGGCAACAAGATTCGCGAACATTACACCATCTCGCGCGGGACCAAACCCGAATCGGAGACACGCATTGGCGACGGCAATTACATCATGACGTCGGGACATATTGCACATAACTGCATCATTGGCGACGAGACGGTTATTGCCAGTTGCGCGTTGGTGGCAGGCTATGCAGAGGTGGAGAACCAGGCATTTATTTCTGGCGGCGTGGTGGTTCATCAGTATTCGAAGATCGGGCGGCTGGCGATGATTGGAGGAAACACGCGCGTGAACCGGGATGTGCCGCCTTTTGTATTGTGTTCTGGATTCGACGCGGAAGCGAAAGGCCTGAACTTGGTGGGACTGCGGCGAGCCGGCTTTAAGATGGAACAGATTCGCACACTGAAGACCGCTTACAAAATGCTCTACCGGTCGGGAATGAAGTTGGAGGACGCGTTGATGCGAATGGAAGCCGAAATGGATTCGCCCGAGGTACGGCACCTCATCGGCTTTGTAAGACGAAGCGAGCGAGGAATTTGCCGGGAGCGGGGGAGACGGTCAGTTCGAAGCCTTGGCCAATTGGACGTGGCTGAGTGATCCAGTGTATTGAGAGATGCCTTTAAACAAAGCTTCAGCGATTTTTTGGCGCTGCTCTGCTTTTCTCAAAAGCGCTTCATCATGCGGATTGGAGATGAAGCCAACTTCGGCGAGGATTGAGGGCATAGTTGCGCCAATTAAGACGACAAATGGCGCACGGCGTACGCCACGGTCGCGAGATCGATTGTTCATCTTGACCGACATGCTCGATAACGAGGATTGCACCTTTTGGGCGAGGTCCTTGGACTCTTCCAGCTTGGCGCTGAGCACAGCTTTGTGCAGCAG
Source organism: Bryobacteraceae bacterium (assembly GCA_049802535.1). Lineage (GTDB taxonomy): Bacteria > Acidobacteriota > Terriglobia > Bryobacterales > Bryobacteraceae > Bog-105. Next base: position 13,752 of record JBARMQ010000350.1, read on the forward strand.
GTCGTTGAGGTCGGAGATAGAACTGGTGGCAGTGGCGTTCTCGCGGGTCGCCACATCGAGACCGTTCTTGTCAGATGAAAAATTGAAGTAGTAGGTCTCGACGCCGGTGGCCGAAGAGATGGGGGAAGAGTTGGCGTGAATGGAAATGAAGAGATCGGCCTTCTCTTCGTTGGCGATTTGGGTGCGCTCCTCCAGCGGAATAAAGACATCGGATGAACGCGTATATACGACCTGCGCGCCGAGCTGCTTTTGAATCAGATTGCCAAGACGAAGAGCGACATCGAGAACAAGATCCTTCTCCATCAAACCATGCGGACCGACCGTGCCGGTGTCGTGACCGCCATGACCGGCATCGATCACAACCTTTCCCAACTTGAGACCGAAGACGCGTATCAAGGAGCGGTCGCCGGTTGCGTCCATCTTCGCAGGAGCAGCGATGCCAGAACTCGCCGTGCGAGTAACCGTGACGCCCGGCACTGGCGCAAGATTCGGATTGGGATCCGCGGTGAATGAGACGGGCGGCGGAATGGCCTCGGACTTTAGAACAGTAACGGGAGGCGTCAGGCGCGCGGCTCTGGCGGTATCGGTAACTGCGTCGAGATCGGGCGAAGGCGATCCAACGTGAGCGGTGGCAGAAATGGCGGGTGGGTTGGGAATGGGCTCTTCGGCCGGGGGCGCAATGATCTGAGCGCCGGTGACGCTGGGGACAAGACTGAGACTGCGATGGTTCGAGGCCGACGACTTCGGCCGAACCTCGATCATCAGACGATCGGGATTGACAAGCTGGGACGAGGTGTAATCGACGGGTCCGAGCAGGTCGAACACGACACGTGTCTTACCTGGGCTGAGCTCTGCCACACGGATCTGTTTGACCAGGCGGTCGCCGACGCGAATGGTGTCGACTCCCCGGTGTTTGGCGGCAGGCGGACGCAGACCGTCGAGATCAAAATAAAGGCGTGCGGGGTTGTTGAGCTGGTCGTATTGCAGCTTGTAGTCGCCGACGGTTTCGATCGCTACACGGGTAACATCGCCGAACGACCAGAAGCGGATGGCTTCGACGCGCGGGAGCGCTTCAGTCTGCGCGGTGAGGATGGCGCAAAGGAAGAAGGCCGAGGTTAGAACGAATCGGCGGGGAGGGCAAACCATTAAGGGTTAGCGAGTGCGCAGGTACAATCGCCCCTCCGAATCCACATACTGTTCGATGTGACGGACCGGATCCTCGGTTGCGCGAGATTGAGGAGATGGCTCTGAAGTCTTCGGTTGGGCGGGGCGAGCCGCTTTTTGACGGACCGTATATTCCTGCGTCACCTTCTGCACGTAGTCGACTGTTTCGGGGTATGGAGGGACTGAATTGTACCTAGACACGGCCTGTTCCCCCGCATTGTATGCGGCAATCGAGAGCGTTAGGTCGTTCGGAAAGCGATCCTGCAAATATTTAAGATAGTGGACGCCGGCATCGATGTTCTGCTTCGGATCGAAGGGGTCGTTGGCTCCGAAGCGCTGGGCAGTGGCGGGTATTAATTGCATCAGCCCTTGGGCGCCTTTGACGGATACGGCGTTTGGATTGAAGCCGCTCTCAACACGGATCACTGAATCAACCAACAACGGGTCGACACGATAGCGCTGGGCAGCGTCCTGGACCAAATCGGATACCGATGCGTTACTCTTCGGCGGTGGATCGTTGGTGAATAGGGGAGGAATGACTAATGCCGCAGGTTGAGCCAATGGTTTTCTGGCTGCGGCTGCCAATGAGTGCGAATGATTCAAGGTGACGCGCATGAGATGTCCGTCCGGGCCGAGACGCACCACCGACAAGCCAGAAGCCGGAAGATCGGACGCCGCCGAGACAGGGACCAAGCACGAGAGAATCGCCGCAACAAAACAAACGGAACGCACTTTGTTTTCCCTATTATAGCTGGAAAGACCGCCGCCGAATGCTACCATTTTGGCATGCGGCGGGCGGGGTTCGTGCTGGTGGGTGGGCTCAGTTCGCGCATGGGGCGGGACAAAGCCCTGCTGCCTTGGAACTCCGAACCACTGGTTGAGGAAGTGGCCAAGACCGTGGAACAGGCCGCCGGCAACGTTGCTTTGATCGGCGCCCCGGAACGCTACGGCATGCTTTCGCGGCGGTGTTTGCCGGACCTTCATCCTGGCATCGGCCCCCTGTCGGGCATCGAAGCGGCACTGCTGAGTGGACGTGGCGATTTGAACCTGGTAGTGGCGTGCGACATGCCCGCTCTTGATGCCGAATGGCTTGCGAAATTGTTCGAAAAGGCCGAAAGCAGCGATTCGGCGTGTGTTGCGGCGCGCGATGAGAGAGGCCAAATTCATCCCCTGTGCGCTGTCTACCGAAGCGCTTGTCTGGGGGATATACAGGCTGCGATCGCCAGGAATCGCCTCCGGATGCATGACTTGTTGAGCGACGTGGGCGCCGTGACTTTCGATTTTCCGTCTAAGATTCCGAACGTGAACACGCCCGATGAATGGGCCCAGTGGAAGCTGGTCCAGCAAGCTCGTCAACATTAATCCCGCTTCATGCCTGATGACGTTTATCCGCACTATATCGAGTTTCGCCAAGTCTGTAAGACGTTTGACCGGCCCGTTTTAGTTGACGTCAATTTTTATGTCGATAACGGGCAGACGCTGGCTATCATCGGACGGAGCGGCGTGGGTAAGTCAGTCAGTCTGGGTCACATTATGGGCTTTCTGAAGCCGGATAGCGGGACCGTTATCGTTGCCCATAACGACATAACGCACATGACGGAGGCAGAACTGCGAAGGGTGCGCAAGCGGGTCACCATGGTGTTTCAATCGGGCGCGTTGTTTGACTCGCTGACGGTGGGTGAAAACATTCTGTTCTCGCTCGAATTGCGCGAAGACTACGACGAGAAGAACAAAGAAGACGTGGTGAGCGGTCTCCTGAATATGGTGGACCTGCTGCATGTGAAAGATGCGTATCCGACAGATCTGTCGACCGGTTATAAACGCGCCGTTGCGATCGCCCGAGCGCTGGCCGCACAGCCGGATTGCATTTTGTACGATGAGCCGACGACCATGGTCGATCCCATCATGTCCGATGACCTTGGAAATATGATGCTGCGTTTGAAACGGCAGTTGGGGTTGACGTCGATCGTCGTCACGCACGATCTCGACTTGATGCGCAAAGTGGCCGACACCGTGATGTTTCTCTACAAGGGCGAAGCCATCTACTTTGGGCCCGTATCGGAGTTGGATCAATGCCAGCATCCGCACGTGAAGCAATTTCTGGCGGCGGATCGTGTTGAAATTACTGCTGGCAGTGAGGAAGAGTAGCTGGAGCGGTCATTTTCCGCGAATTCGCCGGATCAGCCCATTCCACTGACGCCGCAGCCAACCGGGCTGAGGCAATTTGGATTGAATCTGATTTATGTTAAGGCCGCTGGGCTTGGACGCATTGCCCGTGCCGGGTTGATAGGGTTGCTGGCCCGTGAGATGCACGCGGGTCCCATCGAAGACGTAAGAGCGACGATAGAATTTGCCGTCATCATCTTTGGTAATCAATTGGAAAGTGGCGGCTCGGTTATCGGGTCCGGCGGGATCGGTATTGACGGGAAAATACCCTTCTACGTCGCGCTGACGATAGGAAGTCTCATACCGGTGGTGATGCCGATTCCAAAGAAACACGCGCCAGCCATCGAAATCAAAAGGCTCAATCGATGATGCGGTCGTCCAAAGCCAGTTGTGCTTTACGCCTTTCTCGTCGTCGGTAACTTGGCCTAGATCGAAATACGAAGTGATGTGTTTCCCTTCGGCATATTGGGCGACCTCATCGGGAATAGCCATCATGAGATTGCGGGACAGAGCCCAGCCATACTGATTACTTTTGGTTCGAACCAGGGTCCAATCCTCCATGATCACGGGCTTCTTCGACTCTTCTTGTTTTTTGGCGTCCTGTTTGCGCTGAAGTTCGGCGTGGGCGTCAGCGACACTTTCGGCGCCATCGATGCGTTCGGCGGAGAGTTCCTGCCAGTTCGCCGGAGGCTTGGGCGGCGGTGGTTTGGGAGGAAGTCTAAAGGCGTTCCGTGCCGTTTTCTCCCTGCGTTGACGCCGAGGCACGATCTGTGTCTTGATGAGCGTGAGCGAGTTGGGCGGGGGCGGTCCAGTCACTTTCGGAGACATTCGATGCGCCAAGGTTGTCACCACACCAGCCGCTGGAATTGCTGCAAAGGCAGGTGAGGCACGGCTGGGGTCGATGTGTAGATTGGTTGTTTCGTAGGCGGAAGCTGCGCCCTCCGATGGCAATGCACTGAAGGCTTTATTGTCACGGCGAATAGTTGCCATCTGATCGGTGCTCAGCAATTCGCTGGAGTCGACCCAGCCCTCCGCGCCTTTAGCGGTTCGCACTTTCACAAAGCGGCGGCGGACGTCAACGATATCCAGGCGGTCCCCATGTTTGAGGACGGCAATAAACCCATTCTTACTGCTTAGGTCGTGGCGCAGGTTGAGAGTGGCCGGCGCCACATACGCTTCGCCAAGGGAATCGGTGGGCTGCGAATTGCAACCACTTAAGAGAGCCAGAACGGGCAATAGGGTGGCAATCAAAATCCGCGGGAACGGCGGAGGTGTGCGCTGGTTGCTCTTAGGTAAACGCTGATGGGGCAACACGAAGCTCAGTGTGCAATGGGAGAACTAAAACGTAGTCTAGCAATCTTCGCGGAGGGCCGGTCGAAGCGGATAGGAGCGCTGCCATCAAGCAGAGCGCACCAATTGGCACATCGCTCGTCAGCCGTGAGAAGCGCGGCGTCAGGGGTTAGGAACGTCAGCTAGCGGGAAGCGGACGAACCGAATTTTCCGGCGCTTCCAGGTGTAAGTGATCAATAGGCCGCCGTTTTGCGCTTGGATCATGGCGGGGTATGAGAACTCTGCGGCGGTTTCGCTTTCGAGAGTGTAAAACATCTGAAAGTGCTCGCCGTCGCGGCTCACAGCAAGGTTCAAAGGAGATCGGCCGTGCGCCGTATTGTTATAAACCAGAACGACGCGGCCATCGCCTAAAGAGACTGCATCCAAACCGGAGTTGGGATTTGGCACATCCAGCAGGCGCACAGTGGTCCAACTCTGACCGTTATCCAAAGAATCGGCGACACAAATCTTTCCGATTTGGGGAGTTGAGCGTGCAAAGAGCCGTAGATGTGTACCGCCCATCGAAATGACCGACGGTTGAATGATGCCGTAAGACTTGCCGGGAGTCACTGCGGCGGTTGGCGCAGGCGCGGCGATCGGGCCGATTCGCTCAAAGGTTTTTCCCTGGTCCGAACTGCGCTCAATCCATGCGGCCCAGGTGCTGTAGGCTTCGACCGATGTGCCGGATACGACCGTGCCGTCCTTAAGGATCAGTGGCTTCGCCCGGATAGGACCATACAAGCCGGCAGGCAGATGTTCGGTCGGCGACCACGTCTTGCCATCATCGCTGGTCCAGCGCCTTGCGGCGGCCCAAACATCGGGATGCGGGCCAAACTTATAGTAGAGCCAGAGACGATTGTCGTTGGTGTAGAAGAGGACCGGATTGTATGTGGCCACGTTCGGTTCGCGTGCCAGTTCGACCGGCGGTGACCAGTTTCCGTGAGAGAGGCGAGAACTCCAGATCGCCACATCGGGATGTCCTTCAGCGCTGCCGCCAAACCAAGCGGCCAGCAAGTCGCCGTTGTGCAACTCCACAATCGTGGATGCGTGGCAGGACGCAAAGGGGGCCGTGTCAAAGATAAACGTCGATTGCGGCACGGTCTGCGAGTTCCAGAACAAGAGCAGTAGAGGCGCAAGAAAGCGCATGGATTAACAATATCCGTTCGCGCGGAACCAATCGACTGCCTTGCGAAGAGCCTGTTCGGGTGTTCCCGGAGAAAAGCCAAGCTCGCGGGCAGCTTTGGCGTGACTAACGAACATATGTTTGCGGGCCATTTTCACGCCCTCAAGGGGAACGGCGGGCGGATGTCCGGTTAAGTTAGCCCATGTTGTGGAGGCTAGCCCGGCGGCGTACGCAACGGCAAAAGGCAATTTCACACGCACCGGCGGCTTGCCTGAAGTGGAGGCAAGCAGCGAGAGAATGCGTTCCAGCGTAAGATTCTCGCTTCCCAAAATGTAGCGCTCTCCGAGTCTGCCCTTCTCCGCCGCCTGCAAATGGCCGCGCGCGACATCGCAGGCATCCACTACGTTGAGCCCGGTGTCGACAAACGCGGGCAATTTTCCGCGCAAGAAATCGACGATGATCTTACCGGTCGGAGTGGGTTTCCAATCATGATCGCCGACAGGCGCAGTGGGATTGACAATCACCACGGGGACGCCCGCGCGCGCTTGCTCGAGCGCGACTTGTTCCGCCAGCCATTTTGAGCGTTTGTAGTGGCCGACCATGTCTTCAATGGACACGGGCGTATCCTCATCGCCCTCGCGATGTTTGGGCATTCCGATGCAGCCGACGGTGCTGGTGTAAACAATACGTTCTACCCCAGCATTGCTTGCTGCCGAGAGCAGGTTGCGTGTTCCGTCGACATTTGAACGATAGAGCTCGACTGAGTCACGCGACCAAAGCCGGTAATCGGCAGCTACATGAAAAACAAATTGACAGCCGTCGATTGCACGAGCTAACGATGCCGGATCACGCAAGTCACCCTCGACGCGCTCAACCGCAAGCTCGCGGATCTGGCTCGACGGGCGGCAGAGAGCGCGCACATGGTCACCGCGTTCCAACAGCAGTTTGGCGACGTGCCAACCCAAAAAGCCGCTGGCGCCGGTAACGAGTGTCCGGGGCAAACGATCAGTCTTCGCGAAGCGGAGAGGTCGCCTTAGTGAAGGTGGCCAGGGCCAGCAGCGGGAACGTGTTCCGGTATTCGTGGTAGGACAGATAGAACACGCGAGGGAAGCCGGTACCGGTGCAATAATCTTCCGACCAGGCGCCATCGGCACGCTGCGTCGAAGTCAGATATTCGACGCCATCGTAGAGGCTTCGGCTGCGTGTGTCGCCACCGGCCAAGAGGGCCAAAATGGCCCATGCCGTTTGAGAAGGAGTGCTGGGATTTGGAATAAAGCGGTTCTCATCGTAGCTGGCGCAGCTTTCGCCCCAACCACCATCGCGATTCTGATAGGCGCGGATAAACTCGAGTGCCTGTTGAATCTCAGGTTCGCGGTCGCTCACACCCGCCGCTTGCAAGCCCCGCAGAGCGAGGAATGTGCCGTAAATATAATTCACGCCCCAACGCCCATACCAGCTTCCATCCTGCTCCTGAACGCGGAACAGATAATCGACGGCGCGGCGGACGGAAGGATGATCGGGCTTGAGCCCACAACGGATTAAAGCCTCAAGTACGCGGCCGGTAATGTCCGGGCACGACGGATCGAGCATCGCGTTGTGATCGGCAAATGGCACATGGCTGAGTAGGTCCCAGTTGTTGTCGACATCGAATGCGGCCCAGCCTCCATCTTTGCCCTGCATCGAGAGCATCCAATCGAGAGCGCGACGCTCGCAGGCCTGCTGACGCCGCTCGTCGGAACCGCGCGCTTTATTCAACGCAAGCAACACCATCGCGGTGTCGTCGACGTCAGGATAAAACTCGTTATTGAATTCAAACGCCCAACCCGAGGGCTCCGCATTGGGACGTTTGACGGACCAATCTCCACGCCGGCGCACTTCCTTCGAGATAAGCCAATCGGCGATGCGCCGAAGCGGCTCAGCAGCCGAGACATCGCTTTCCGTTAATGCGAAAGCGGCGATGGCTGTGTCCCATACAGGCGAGAAACACGGTTGCATGAAGAACCCGCGCTTGTCATTGTCGACCATCAAGTGGTTGAACTGTTTTTCCGCTTCGATACGCAGGGAGTGACTAGGGCCGTAACCGAGAACGTCAAGCGCCATGACGGCGTACTGCATCGATGGATAGATGGCTCCGAGCCCATCAGAACCTTCCAATCGTTCGAGCATCCACTGCTGGCACCTTTTAATCGCATAGCCGCGGATGAAGTTCGGCGCGAGCCGCTCCCAAAGTTTGAGGAATCGATCGAGTCCGAGGAAACAATTGCGCCAACTGAACAGCTTGGGCTCGCGTTCCGGCAGAATGGGGGCGCCGGGAAGATAAATCTCCGATAGATTGAAACCCGCAGGCACAGGTCGATTCGGATTTGCGGCGTGGATGATCGAGAGCGGGATGATAATGGCCCTGCTCCACGAAGACATCTGATAGATGAAGTTGAACGGAAAGAGGATGATTTCCGGCGGAATGGAGGGACAGGCGCCACGTGGATATAGGCCGAAAAGGCTGAGGTTGGTTCGGACGTAGCTGTTGGCGGCTTGCATTCCGCCAAGCTCCAAGATGCGGTTACGCAAACGATCCAGTCGAATGTCGGATGGGGAAACGCCCGCAACTTTGAGTGAGAAATACGCCTTTATTGAAGCGCTAACTTCCGACGGGCCTTGCAGGTAAATGCTGAAACCGCCGTCTTCGTTTTGCCGAGACAGAATGGACGCGACCGCGCGATCGACTTGAGGACGCGTTGGCGGATTCCAAACGCCATTTTCCGGCGGGTGCAGCCAGAGCTGCATCAGGATGTAATCCGACTCGAGCGTGCTGTCGGCAGTTAAGTCCGCCCACCAAAAACCTTCCGGGTGCTGGCGCCGCAAGAGCGACGCCGATGCTTTGTGGATGCTATCGGCGGCAGCAGTATATAGCGACTCTTGAATTTCAACGCTTGGCTTCATCGTTTAGCAATTGAGACATCCTAAACTCGAACCGTATGTAACCGAGGAGTGAAGCTTTCGAGATCAGAGGGCAATGTGAATCGCACATCCTCTTCTTTGATCTCTGCTTCCTCCAAATTGGTGTATCCCCTCGTGCGCAAATGATCGATCAATTCCTGTACCAAGTGATCAGGAGCGGAGGCTCCCGCGGTGACGGCCACCGTATCTACTCCCATCAGCATTTCTTCCCGCACTTCGCCGCAATCGTCGAGCAGGTACGCCGGGATACCTTCCTTGGCGCAGACCTCTACTAAACGACGGGAATTAGAACTATTTTGCGATCCGACGACCAGCAGGGCCTGGCACAGCGGCGCTACGGCCTTTACCGCCAGTTGGCGATTTTCGGTTGCATAACAGATGTCCTGGCTCTTGGGGCCGACGATCTTCGGAAAGCGCTCCAGCAGACGGGAGACGATCTCCTTGGTCTCATCGAGGGAGAGGGTCGTCTGCGTCAGATAAGCGACATGCTCCGGATCTTTAATCTCAAGCCGATCGACGTCGTGGACGTCGGAGACCAGAACGCTGCTGCGCGGCGCTTCGCCTAGCGTACCGGTGACTTCGTCGTGGTCCCGATGACCAATCAATACGATCGTGTAACCCTTTTTAGCGAAATTGACTGCTTCAATATGCACCTTAGTCACCAGCGGACAGGTGGCGTCAATGACCTGCAGGTTACGTTCTTTTGCTTCAGCCCTGACCGCCGGCGATACGCCATGCGCGCTGAAGATAACCCGGGCGCCCATAGGCACTTCGTGGAGTTCCTCTACAAAAATGGCGCCCGCTTGACGCAATTCGTCCACTACATGCCGATTGTGAACAATTTCCTTGCGTACATATATCGGCGCGCCGTACAGTTCCAATGCGATCTTAACGACGTCGATGGCACGCACGACTCCCGCGCAGAACCCACGCGGTTTCAATAGGATAATTTTGCGAAGCCCGGCTTTGGTATCCACCTGTCCAGCAGGGATAGCGGCATCTTCAACCATTCCGGGCAACGTCATATTTTAGCCTTTAGTATATCAAGTACTTGTTACTTAAAGCCTTTCCAGTTAGGATGCGGCTGGCGGGAATATCGTGGCAAGAATTAAGCCCCGATTAATCGGGCATATAAGCCGCGAGCAACGCCGGGATCGGTCGTTCCTTTTACGATGGCGCGACCATCCGGGAAAAACGTTAATTGGTATTTCGGCAGGAACATACGCAGCGCAAACTCACTTACGCGAACTTCGCCGAGTGGGCGCAGCCGAATGGCTAACGCCTCCAGATTCAGTGGCCTCCCCGATTCATGCAATTGAACAGCGTTGCGCCCACAGAGGCTGACTGGCGTTGAGCAATGGCCGTCCAAAAACCGGAACTTACGCGCCCCACACACCGCACAGCCAGGATCCGGATCGCCCGCGGACATCTTCCGCGTCGAACCGTCCCAAACATCTATGGACTGAATGGAGCAGCGGAAATCGGGCCATCCGACGAGGATCCGTAGGGCGGCGGCCACTTGCAGAGCCGCAACGGCAGCGGTTGTCGACGACAGGACACCGTTGATGTCGCAAGTCGGCTGGATGCCACTGGGAGGTTCGGGATAGACACAAGCAAAGCACGGGCCGCGGCCCGGAATGATGGGCATCGTTACGCCGTAGCTGCCGATGGCCGCGCCATATACCCAGGGGATCTGAAGCCTGACGCTAATATCGTTGAGTAGATAACGCGTTTCGAAGTTGTCAGTGCCGTCTAGTATGAGGTTGGATCCAGCGAGCAGGTCTTCCGCGTTGGAGGGGGTTAGATCCGTAACGAACGGTTCCACCCGGACATGTTGATTAATCCGCTGCAACCGCCGAGCGGCCGCGATCGCCTTGGGCGTCTCCTCCAGCGCATCAACTTCGTCATACAGCCACTGGCGCTGAAGGTTCGAGAATTCCACCGTGTCGCGGTCAACGAGCCGCAGCGCTCCAACCCCGGCGCGCGCCAATGCCTCGGCCTGGAAACTTCCTAGTGCACCACACCCGACAACACTTACTGTCGCGCTGTGAATCAGAGCTTGGCCTGCATCTCCGATGGGGGCAAATCGAGTCTGCCGCGAGTAGCGATCCATCTCCGGCGGAGTCATATAATGCGATCCTATCAGCCTACAGCGCGTATTTGCCGTACTTGCTGTTGGTGGTGTTGGCATCGTTGGGACAGGTCTCGTCAGCGCAGAGCACGCAAACACCTCTCATCCAGGAAGCCCTCAAATATGAAGGCGCACGCATAAGCTCCATTCAATTCGATCCGGAAGACCAGCCATTAACGGCGGCAGATCTGGGGCAGATATTGCCGTTTCAAAGCGGGTCTACGTTTCATGAACGGGACCTGCAACTCGCAATACAAAGGCTTTATTCGACGGGCCGTTTCGCCGATCTGGCAGTGGACGCGTCGTCGCCGGGGCCGGGGCGGGTGGCGCTTCGATTTGTGACTAAGCGTGCTTATTTTGTTGGTCGCGTAGTGGTTGGAGGGGTAAAAGAACCACCGAATGGCGGCCAACTCGCGAGCGCCACCAAGCTGCGCCTAGGGATGCCTTACTCAGAATCGGAGCGAGTGCAGGCCATCGAGTCGTTGACCGATTTGCTGCGGCAAAACGGCCTTTACGACGCCACCGTCCGTGCGAACGTTGAGTACGACGAGCCGATCGAATCGGCGAATTTGACCTTCACGATCGTTCCTGGAAAGCGGGCCCGCTTTGAAGAACCTGTCATAACCGGCGAGCTAGCGCGCCCTGCGGACGTTTTGGTTCGCGCTACTCGCTGGAAGCGGCTATATGGCCTGTTGGGATGGCAACCGGTCACCGACGAGCGTGTGCGGCAAGGCCTGGACAACATCCGGCATCTTTATCAAAAAGACAACCGGTTACGTGCAACGGTTGCGTTAACCAGCCTTACCTTTGAAACCGAGACGGATACGGTCAAGCCTGCTTTATCCGTTAACGCCGGCCCGGTGATCCTGGTGCAAACCAAAGGCATGAAAATCGACCGCGGCAAGCTAAAGCAGTTAGTCCCCGTCTTCCAGGAGGGGTCGGTCGATACCGACTTATTAGTTGAGGGACAACGCAATATCGAAAACTATCTGGAAGGCGAGGGGTATTTTGGAGCGAAAGTAACCTATTCTTCGCGGGAATCGACAACCAGCCGCGAACAGGCCGTGACTTATCAAATTGAACGCGGACCTAAACACAAGTTTGTTCACTTGGCTATCAGCGGTTATCGATATTTCACCTCGGGCGCAATTCGGGAACGTCTCTATATGCAGCCTGCCGAATTTCCGCGCTACCCGTATGGCCGCTATAGCGCAAACTACCTTCGCCAAGACATACAGTCGATCGAGAACCTCTACACCTCAAACGGGTTTCGAGACGTGAAAGTAACGTCGCGAATTGTGGACAATTACCACGGGCGAAAAAATCAGATTGCGGTTTTCATCGATATTAAAGAAGGACCGCAATGGTTTGTTTCTCAGTTGAACATTGAAGGCACCAGCGC
>JBARMQ010000351.1:0-9832 GCA_049802535.1 Bryobacteraceae bacterium
TGCAGGTGTAAGAGGGTGCCTGGGAAGCAATGGAACCGCTGACTGGTGACGAATAAGCGTCAGTGATGATTACCTGGTACCACCCCCACACCCATGAAGAATTCGGAGCCGATTGAATCGTAGTCCCCGTGATGGCTTGGTTGTTCAAAGTGGCAGGAATTCCCAATGAAACGGCTTCGTTGTAGTCGTTAAGAATCGTTTGGTCCGTGGGATAGTAACCGATGTTCGAGGCCGGAAGATTCTGCCAGTCAAAATAAGCCATGCCCGCGGGCTTCGTGAGTGTCTCTTCGGCTTGAATGGCTTTGTCCACAAGACTAGCAGCGATAACGGCGCTGGGGCCGTCAAGCCGCGTGACCAGGCACATTCTGTATCCTCCCGGATTGGCCCAGTCGGCAAAGTGAGGCGCGTTACCGTCGGCGCTGGGATCTTGATAAGGATTAGCTAGCGAAGGCGAATTCACCGGCGTAGTGCCTGAATACATGGCAACGAGCAGCGAATCTATCGATAGCCTCCATACGGTATCCGCCAGCATGGACGGCACGCCGTAGGTTGTCACGATGTACAGTATTTGGGGGTTTTCGGATAGAAACTGTTGTACGGGCGTCTGGATGTACAACAGATAATCGGCGTACGACAAAAACTGGTTGGCGTCATATTGCATGCCATGCCATTGCCCGTCGGACTGATACCCCGCATACGGAATATCCAAGTGCAGAACGTTGCCGGATGGGATATTACGCATCTCAGCGTAATGCTCGCCCACGTAAACACTGGCGCCTACGCCATTCGTCCCAGTTTCGGGCAGATAAGCATCATTGACCAAAACCAGAACAGTGGAGGGGCTTGCGGACTGCGCCTGCAAGACCGAAACGGACAATCCAGCGAATAGCATCCAAAGAAGGGTTTTCACTCTGTTTTACTTTCCGTCAGCGCGCTTGATATCACTGCCCTTCTCAATTCTGAGTCTGTATTGAACATTTTCGCAAGGATAGGCAAAGAACCCTAGAAGGAGGTTCAGGACCCGCAATAAAAATCAGTGGGATCGCAGCTAATTTTGCGAAAATTTTTGCGATCGTGCTTCCGCGAGCTAACGGCCTGGGGCGCTCATCCATATCTGGCCGAATTGTCCGGCACCGCAAGGCTGGCGTCACAAGATGGCGGCAAACGTCCGGCGCGTTGGCTATGAGCGACGGTGTTCGCTCCAACACTCTCTCCTGTGGTCATCCTCTCGATGGCGGCGCGGGGAAAAATCGGTATTCGACGCTCAGGCGGTCGAGCGTCATGGCCGGGTCAACCTGCGTCCGGTGCAGCGTGCCGGGCAGAAGCAGAAGTCCGTCGCCCAGGCGCAGGTGCGGAGCGCAGAACATTTCCGGAGGGAACCGCTGCCGCAATGCCGCGTCGCCGAGTTCGCTGTAGTGCAGCAAACGATCCAGCTTTTGCTCGACGAATTCCATTCCCGGGCTATCCACTCCGCAGTCCTGCAACGGAATCCAGATCGTGAACAGTTGCGTCATCGGACCCACATCGTTCTTGGCGGCGCCGTAACTTACTCCTAATCCTCCGTCCTGGTGCCAGGAGTTGGGCTGATAACGGGGGGGCGCATGGCGGGGCGCGAAGCGCTTGCGCGACCAGGATTCCTGAAGACGGCATTCGAAAGCTGGGGGGATGGAAATGCCGGAGGCGGCGATCGGCGCCAGCGGATCCCCCCCTCCGAAGTCACGCAACGCATCGACGAGAACCGAATGGGAGAAGGGCGTAAATCGATAGCGGCCGGGATCTGCATCGCCACGCGCGATCGCTTCAAAACAAGCTTCGGCCGCGTCGCGTAGACGTTTCAGTATGTCGATCGGGAAGGCCGAGCGCAGCACGGAAGCGGGCTCCGCGGTCCAATCGATGTGATGGCGTTCGGTCGAATAATTGCTCAATTGATCCGTCGGAACGTCGTCCCCATCGCTGATAGGATACGTCATACACACGACCGAATTCGGAGACTGATCAGCGGGCAGCACGCTGTAAAGATTTGAGGGCTAATTCGGCAACCCCCTCGTCATGTCACATCGACGTATTAACCCTTTTACGGACAAGTGATGTCCGGTTGGTGTACGTTGTGGATCCTTGCTCTCATGGACACTGATCCTGATTAACCGTCGTTTAGATTGTATGGCAAAGAGCAGGCAAGAAGAACCCGATGCACGAAGCGCTTATTCAATGGCGATATGATTTACAGTTGAGAGACGCTATGCCGCACGAACTGCAAAAACTCATAGATGCCGCGAAGACTCGTGAATTCCCCCCGTCAGAGAGGGAAGCTCAACGGCGCAGTTTGGCGTACTGTAACACCAAAATAGAGAACTCTCGTATTACCCGACAGACAGTGGATCAGCAGGCCGAAACACTAGCACTACTGTGTTATAAACTAGAACAAATCAAGATAGAATTGTTTTGTGGGAAAGAAAGCCTCCGCGCCAGGTCCACAAGAAAAACGCTTTGCGGCATACATGGAGGGCGTGGCCAAAGCCGCCGGACATGCCGATCGTGAAACTCCGCTGAAGAACTACTGTGCGGGGCTGTTATTGCCCGGCGAACGGAAGAGCGTAGAGCCTATGGCCGCGCGGCTGGCTCCCGACAACATTCAGCGCATGCACCAGAGCCTACATCACTTGGTGGCAGATGCGCCGTGGAGCGATGAAGAGATGCTGCGGCAAGTGCGGAGTTCAGTTTTGCCAGCCATGCGGGCGCAGGGCAAGATCGTGTGCTGGATTGTGGATGACACAGGCTTTCCCAAGAAGGGCAGTCTTTCGGTGGGCGTGGCCAGGCAGTATTGCGGACAGGTTGGCAAGCAGGATAACTGCCGCGTGGCGGTAAGCCTGTCGGTGGCCACCTGGTCGGCGAGTTTGCCGATTGCTTTCCGTTTGTATCTGCCGGAATCATGGACAGAGGACAAGAAGCGGAGACAGGCAGGTGGCATCCCGGAGGAAATTCAGTTTCAAACCAAGCCACAGATCGCTCTGGCGCAGATCAAGAAAGCCGTCGAGGAAGATGTCACGCGGGGCGTAGTTGTTGCCGATGCCGGGTATGGAGTGGATGGACGGTTTCGGGCAGGCATTACGGAACTGGGGCTGGAGTATGCGGTAGGTGTGCAGTCTTCGTTAACCGCGTGGGCGCCAGGGAAGGAACCGCTGCCGCCTGCGCCACGCAAACCGATGGGACGGTCACCGAGTTTGCTGCGGCGGGACAAAGACCACCAGCCTGTTTCGGCGAAGCAACTGGCGTCTGATTTACCTGCGAAGGAATGGAAGACTGTGAACTGGCGGCAGGGCACCGAACAGAAGCTTCGTTCACGTTTTGCAGCAGTGCGCGTTCGCCCGGCCCACCGCGACTACTGGCAGTCCGAGCCGCCTGCGGAAGAGTGGCTACTGATCGAATGGCCGAAAGGGGAAGCTGAACCCGCTAAATACTGGCTCTCCACACTGCCCGCTGACACCCAGCTAAAAGATCTGGTTGCGATTGCCAAACAGCGCTGGATCATTGAACGGGACTATGAAGAACTGAAACAAGAACTCGGACTGGGGCATTACGAAGGCAGAGGCTGGCGGGGATTTCATCATCACGCCACACTCTGCATTGCCGCTTACGGCTTTCTGGTTGCAGAGCGAAGCCTTTTTTCCCCCTCCGCCCGCGCAGGCAAACTGGGATTACGCGCCGCGCCACTTCCTGCCCACTTCCAGCCCCGCGGGGCAGCGCGTGCGGGCCGAGCGGCATAACCCAGGCTCTATCGCAACCATTCGCCTCCGCATGGCCCGCTCGCTCCTTCTCCAACTCCCCTGCTGTCCTCTCTGCGGCACCTTACGTCTATAACACAGTAGTATTAGGACGGTGCAACGGAACCGGCGAATGCTGGGGTAAGGCTGGTTCCGTATCGCCCTGTGCCTGCGAAATCGGGCAAGCATTGCCGCCGAAGGTGCTGGCTGCGTTCGAGCAGATGAACGCTGTCCGGAAGAACACGGAGGCACTGCGCAATGATTTCCAACTGCGGTCTGACTCCGGGAGCTTCGCCCCGGCGCGCGACAAGGGAGCTGCCCTGCGGGTTCTGGGCGGAGCCCCCTTCTGTCGCTGCTCTCCTCCTTCCCCCGGAAAAGCGCACGCGCTTCAGCCACCCTTGCACTTGCCGCCCCAGTCTCGCCAGCGACGCCTCGGAGGTGTTATGACAACACCTCACTCAGCATTTTCCAAGGCGAACTCGATTGGCATCCAAACCAAGAACCAGCTCAGGCTGAATACAAGTCGCTCGATCTATTGCGCTGATTGTCTTTGCGGCCGGCACTTCGAAACAGCATCACGCGAATGGATATGCCCGGAGTGTGACCGTCACATCGTGCTTGACTGGGGCTACTCGCAATCGACAGAGCCTCAGCATGGCCGCAAGCAGCCCGGCGCCACGGCTCAGGAGGTTGTCTGATGCCGATTCCTTCTGAGCTCCTGCAATACAAGCAATGGGTCTTGTGGCGACGGACCGAGGTCAACGGCCGAATTGCAAAGCTTCCGATTCCACCCTGGAGCGGCAAGGTAGCGTCATGCGACAAACCGCAAACCTGGAGCACTTACAGGCACGTCTGTTATGCCCGCCGCAAGTTTCGGTCCGATGGCATCGGGTTTGTCTTTACCAGCATCGATCCGTTCTGCGGTATCGATCTTGATCGGTGTCGGACGTTGAACGGAAGGATCGAGCCGGAAGCGCAGGCTCTCATTCAGCGCTTGGCGAGCTATACAGAGCTCTCGCCCTCGGGGACTGGCATCCACGTCCTCGTGAAGGCGCGGTTAAGTGGGCCCGGTCGCCGAACCGGCAAGGTCGAAATCTACGACTCGGGACGGTACTTCACGGTCACCGGGCAAGAGGTGGCGCACAGCCGGAGCTCCGTCGAGAACCGCCAGCTGCAATTAGATGACTTGATTTCCGAAAGGTTCATTCGGAATGAGATTGCACTAACCTCGACGAATTCGGCGACTTTGTTCGCCTCCGATGAAGAGCTGATCGAGCGTGCCAAGACAGCAAAGAACGGCGATCGGTTTAGTCGCTTGTGGGCTGGCGAAATGTCCGAATGCGGCGGTGACCACAGCCGCTCAGACCTGGCACCTTGTCGCATGCTCTCCTTCTGGTGCAAAGGAGACTTCGACCGTGTTGACGGCTGTTCCGGCGATCTGGGCTGTTGCGCGATAAATGGGACCGACCATGGGGGCAACCCGATATGGAGAACGGACACTGGGCACGCTCTCGTCTGGAAAAGAGTAGCGCATATTGTCTCGAGCGTAGAGAGAATCCACTTCTTTGGGCGTTCGGCGCCAAGCCAAGAACATCTTCGGCGATAGCTGCAAGGCGGAAGTTTGTAAACGCTGGGTCGTAAGGGCGATTGCTAAAGAAATTATATTTCGCAAGATTGGACTTCGCGTTATCCTCAGGCGAGAATCGAGCGTCGTTGCTTATGAAGAGGATCGGCCGGGTAGTGGGATGGTTACTGGTCGGGTTCTGTCTGAAGTTGGGGTTCGCTCTGGACCGGCAAAAAGCCATCACCCAGTTCGTCCACACGTCGTGGACTGAACAGCAAGGCGCCCCTAGCAATGTCATTGCGCTTGCGCAAACTTCGGATGGATTTCTGTGGCTCGGAACTAGGACGGGTTTATTTCATTTCGACGGCATCCGCTTTGCACGTTTCGAATCGGGAGCAGGTGAGAGTCTCCCCGTTGCTCGGATCCGGGCACTACTCGCCACCCGCAACGATGCTTTGTGGATAGTTTTCGAGTCTGGCAGGGTGAGCCGGATCCTCAAAGGCCACGTGACTTCCTATTCTGAAGGTGACGGACTGCCGGCCACATTTGCTCTGGCGGAGCGTAGCGATGGGTTACTCCTGGCCGCGACGGCCAGCGGTTTGGCGAGTTTTGGCGACGGAATTTGGAAAGATGCAGGAAAGGCATGGAACTACCAAGGCAAACTGGCCCGATGGATCTATTTTGATCGCGAGGATACTCTCTGGATCGTTACTGAAGACAAGATTCTCCACCTTCCCTTGGGACAAAATCGTTTGGTAGATTCTGGCGAGCGTGTAGATCCAGTCTATGGCTTTGCCCAGGCGCCGAACGGTGCAATCTGGATCGCGGAAACCAGTCGGTCCGCCCATACCTTAGCGAGATCCCAAGGTCACGGTGCAATGACCGAAGTTCGCGTTGGCGCCACTTCAGTGTTGTTCGACCGGGATGGAAGCCTTTGGATTGGAAGCGCTGGAGATGGTCTGCGACGGATTGCTTACCCGGAGCGAATCGCGGGTCGCCAGATCGCCGAGTATGGTCCGGAAGCGGAACAGTTTACAGCTAAGGATGGTCTGTCCGGAAATTACGTCTACGCTGAACTGGAAGACCACGAAGGCGATATTTGGGTGGGAACCCCCCGCGGAATCGACCGCTTTCGAGAAACTACATTTACCGCCGTTTCTATACCCCGTCAAGATGATCCCAGGTCGCTCCTTGCAACCAGCGACGGTAGTCTCTGGGTGTACTCTCTTAGCGCGCAAGTCTTGCGCATTGGTCCTCAAGGCCGCGAGCAGACCTACCCCGGCGGAGAAGTCGCCTCCGGTGGTATGTGTGAAAGCCCAGACGGTACCGTGTGGCTTGTCAGATTGCCGTCGGGGCTTCTCCGGCTTCGGCACGGACGCTTCATCTCAATTCCGCTGCCGCGTAGCGCTGCGCTAGACAGGACCGCCGGAATCACGTGTGACAAGGCCGGCGGGATTTGGCTGCTCGATCTGAGGAAAGGCCTTTTTCGCTTCGCCAAGGGGGTGGCCACAAAAGTCATGAGTCAACCCGACCCAGTCAATCCGTGGGGTTACCTCTACCCAGATCGCCGCGGCCGAATCTGGGTAGGGCAGAATGGACGGATTACTGTCTACAACCAGAACAGATGCCAGAGCTTTGGAACCGGAGACGGGGTTCCGCCAGGTGCGATCTTCAGCATTTACGAAGATGGCGGAGGTAGTGTTTGGGCGGGTGGAGAAGGCGGCCTGAGTAGGTTCGAAAATGGCCGTTTTGCCCCCCTCTCCAAACCTTACGGATTGCCCGCACGCTCCGTTTTCGGGGTCGCTGAGGACGACGAAGGATACTGGTGGATTGCGACGGAGGCCGGGGTTATTCGAATGGCCGCCGCCGACCTCAATCGCGCGGCAGTGGACCCGACCTATCGCTCCCACTACAAGTCCTTTAGTATGCTCGACGGCCTCCCCGGAGGACCAGTTCAGTCCTTCCCAATGCCCGTCGTTTCCCGGACCACGGATGGACGCATCTGGTTTGCAACTAACAATGGTCTTGCCTATGCGGACCCGAAAAGCATTCCGAAAAACAACTTGCCTCCGCCGGTTGAGATTGAAGCGGTAAGAATTGACGGTAAGCAGCTACCGCCAAAAAACAGGCTCGTTCTCGAGAACAAAGCAACGAACATCGAGATTGATTACACGGCGCTTAGTCTATCGATTCCGGAACGTGTTCTATTCCGATATAAGCTCGAAGGCGTGGACAGAAATTGGCAAGACGTCGGTAGACGGCGACAGGCTTTTTATAATCGCCTCGCGCCCAAACGGTACCGGTTCCGAGTGATTGCGTGCAACAACGATGGAGTTTGGAACGACGTGGGCGCCTCCTGGACCTTTCGTGTCGCTCCCGCCTTCTATCAAACCGTTTGGTTCGAATTACTGTGTGTGCTGGCGGCATGCCTGGTTTTGGCTCTAGTCCACCGGCTTCGCGTACGGCAGATTGCTTCGGCGATGAATGCCCGCTTCGATGAGCGTGTAGCGGAGCGCACGCGGCTGGCTCAAGACTTTCATGACACCCTGCTGCAGACTGTTCAAGGCAGCAAATTGGTAGCCGACGACGCATTGCAACAACCCCCAGACCAGATCCGTATGCGAGACGCGATGGAACAGTTGTCCGGTTGGCTCGCACGGGCAGTCGATGAGGGCCGGTCGGCGCTCAGTTCACTTCGCAATGCGACCACTGAGCAGAACGACTTAGTCGCTTCGCTTCAACGAGCAGGCGAAGAATGTCGGTTCCATCGCCCGATCGACTTTTTGCTTTCGGTGGGTGGCGCAAGTCGGGAGATGCACCCGATCGTGCGCGACGAGGTGTATCGAATCGGGTATGAAGCGATCCGCAACGCATGCCTTCACTCCGAGGGCAATCGCGTCAATGTGGAATTAAGTTACGTCGAGGATCTCGTCTTGCGCATCTTCGACAACGGTACAGGCATCCCGGCGGACGTGGCCTTGAAGGGAAAGGCCGGACACTTCGGATTAACGGGAATGTACGAGCGAGCTGCGCGGCTGCGAGGCCGGCTCACCGTTTCTAGCTCTCCCCGTGCGGGCACTCAGATTGAACTTGTTGTTCCGGATCGGATTGCCTTTCTACGACCAGATCCACATAGACGAAAGCGATTCCGGAGATTTCGCTTGTTCTTCTGAGAGTCCTCCCAAGTCGATCTGCTTGACGGATCGCCCGTGTTTCAGGATCACGGAGCGAACGGATCGACTTAGCGCTGAGTACATACCGGAGGACCTGGATGTGAGCCGCTTCTCGACGCAGTAGCTCACGATCTCCGAAAGCCTATTGAGATCTACAGGGACGTTACTGAAGGTCCTTATATTCTCCGGTGCCCTGAAAGACCCTATTGTCGGAGAGGAGACAGGTTTCTACTGCATCGTCTATTTTCAGGTTTTCCCGGCGGACTCCGAGGCCTCGCTTTGTTATGGCTACGTATTGCAATCGGGATTCTCTTGATTCGAAATTCGCTATTGAGCTGGGAGATCGGCCATTCTTTACCCAGATGCTCAGCCCTCATGGCAGCCGGACTTGCGGTCGGAATTGGGGCTTTGACGCCAACGGCCTGTGTTCTGGCCATCCTGTTCGCTGGCTCCCGGCCGCGATGGTGGGAGATAAGCACGTGGCCGCTATCGTTTCTGATCGTTAGCGTGCTTGCGGCAATCGCAATACTCGGCCCCGGAGCATACTCGATCGATGCGCGGCTGTTCGGGCGTAGAAAACTCACCATTGGGCGTCCGACGGATTGAAGAGAAATGGGCAGTTGCGTGGGCTGTTGGAGTTCCTGTCCGCCTTCCTCGGAAAGGGGTAATGGTGTCAGAAACCGTCGAACCATCGTGCAGCGCCATGGCGTCATTGTTGCTTTCAATGTGCTGCTGCTTCCTCATCGGGTGCCGCTCCTCGAAGCCGCCCACGACGCCAAGTATTGAATTCACGAGTCTGCCATACGGCATCTCTGGCGGTCCGGATAGTTTAGACGTCATCGAAGGGCGCGTGATCGGCGCGCAACCGCGTCAACGTATTGTCCTCTATGCGAGAACGCCCGAGGCGTGGTGGGTTCAGCCTTTCGCAGCTAAGCCATTCACCGACTTGCGATCGAACTCAGGGTGGACGAACGCGACGCATTTAGGAACGGAGTACGCGGCTCTGCTGGTTGATCCGGCATATGTCCCGTCGCCCAAACTTCAGGAATTACCTAAGAGAGGCGCCACGATTTTTGCAACCGCGATAGCGAAGGGGAAAATATATAGACCCAAGATCATTCGCTTCAGCGGATACGACTGGGAAGTTAACCAACTGCCTAATAACCGCGGTGGGAAAATAAATCCCTACGACGCCGCAAATGCATGGACGGACGCGAAGGGATTGCTTCACCTTCGCATCGTTCCCCGGGGCGACGAATGGGTCTGTGCAGAGGTGGCGCTTACGCAGAAGCTCGGGCAAGGTTCGTATTACTTCACGGTTCGCGACGTGGCCC
>JBARMQ010000352.1:0-8081 GCA_049802535.1 Bryobacteraceae bacterium
GTGGAGCCGCCGCCGACACCTCCACTTGCGTGGCGCCTTGCGAAACCACCAGCTTTACCTGGAGCGCCAGATTTTGGCCGACCTGCAGGTCAACGTCCTGTAACTCATATTTCGAAAAGCCGGTAGCCGTGACGCTGATGTCATAGCCTGCTCCGGGCAGAAGCGCCGGCGCCGAAAAGATGCCCGATTGATTCGTTGTTACCGTACGGAGTTCTCCCTTGCTTTTTGTGGAGATCACCACCTGGGCATTGGGAACCACGGCTCCTGAAGGATCGTAGACAGTTCCGGAGATACCGGCAACACCGCCGGATTGTGCAAAAGCGGAAGCGCTGAAAAGCGCTGTTGCCATCACAGCCAGCTTGAAAGTGAGCGACATTTTTACCCCCAACATATCTGAGAAGATAGCAAGCCGGGCGTTTCGAAATGATGACGGCGACGCGCCTCTTGCGAAATCGAACGGCTCGCGTTGCCAAACCTTCGACGCATCCGCTAGTTCAGAATCGATTGCCAAACCTCGCTGGCATCGGCCATTTCGGATCCAGCAGCAGCCCCAAAGTGTTTACTTAGGTAAGTCCCCCGGCGGAAGAGTTCGGCCGGCGAACCACTTTCGACGACACGGCCTCCTTCCAATACCAACACCTTCTGTGCCGCCTCCACCAGCGACCGTCTATGAGTGATCACGATAGATGTGTGCCCGCGCAATAAGCGCGGTAGCGTCTCCGCAATCTCTCGTTCGGCAGTCGGGTCAAGTGCGGCGGTCGGTTCATCTAGCACCAATACTCGCGGACGTCGCAATAAAGCGCGCGCGATCGCGATGCGCTGACGCTGGCCGGCCGATAACGTCGCTCCACGCTCCGCGATTTTCGTCTCATAACCTTCGGGAAGCGACGCGATGAAGTCGTGAATCGCGGCGGCACGCGCCACCTGTTCAATCTCTTCTTGAGTGGCGTCGGGCTGGCCATAGCGCAAATTTTCAGCGATGCTTGCCGCAAACAGGAATGGTGATTGATCCACCAATGCTACAGTCTCGCGAAGACTCGATAGCCGTATCTCGCGGAGATCCTGGCCATCGAGCAGCAACTGCCCCGCTTGTGGATCGATAAACCTCAAGATTAAATCGGCGATCGTCGATTTGCCGGCGCCGCTTGCGCCGACGATCGCGCACGATGTCCCGTGCTCAATGCGGAACGTAAGTGCTTCGAGTAAAGGCCGGTCCGTCTCGTGCCGGAAAGTGACCGCCCGGAATTCGATATCTCCCCCAACTGCGCCCAGCGCGACTGCATCGGGCCGATCGACGATGGCGGGCGGAGTGTCCATGATCTCAAATACACGGTGCAATGAGACCGCGCCCATCAGAATGGATGACCAGGTGCCCATCATGCTCTGAACCGGCGCCAGCAAACGGGTGTGGTACGCCATGAAGGCCACCAAAGATCCCACCGTCATCTCGTGCTTGATCACCAGTTCACCGCCATATAAAAAGACAACGGCGGTCGCCACAGCAAGGATGGTGCCTGGCAGTGCGCCAGCCAGAAACGACGTGAGTTGCATGTCGAGCAGCGCTTTCACGAATCGATCGTTAAAGGTGCGAAACCGGCTCACTTCATGAGCCTCCGTACCCGACGAGACCACTAAACGCATTCCAAGAATGGTTTCTATCAGGAAGCTGCCGATATCGGAACTGCGCTCGCGCATCACTTTGACATGTGCCGCCATTCGTTTCTGAAACCACTTCAGCGCTAGGATGCTGAATGGCACCAAAACCACGCTGACGGCAAACAGCCGCACATTCAAGAACATCATCATGGCGATGCTGCCCACCAGAAACAAAATGTTCGACGCGATGGAAAGCAGCGTGTCCGTAAGAATGCGTTGCACCTCGCCAATGTCGCCGTTTACTCGCGAGACGATATCGCCCAACTTCGTACGCGCAAAAAATCGAGGCGAAAGCTTTTGTAAGTGCGTATACAGCGATAGCCGCATATCGAACAGCGCCTGAGCGGACACGCGGACGTACCAAAAGCTGGAAACGATGTTGAGCAGAAATCCAATGATCGTGGCGCCCACCATGAATCCAGCGGCCAGCCATAATTTCGAGAAATTGTGCTGTAACAACGCGCCGTCAATCAAGAATTTGGAAAGGTACGGTTGCGCCAATCCGAACAACGTGGCCAACAGGTTGATGCCTATAATCAGGCCCATGCGTGTGCGATAAGGGCGCAAGAACGGCAGTGCCCGTCGGTACTGGCGGAGAACAACGCCGGCAGTCATTCAGATTTCCGCCAGGCTCTGAGCGATGATTTGGGCGCAAAGAAACCCACTGACATTAGCCACGGCAAAGCTTATCCCCGAAAGATTCCGTTTTTGAGGTAGCCCAGGTATAGGGCGAGGATAGGGCGAAGCCAACGCACGTTCTCCATTGATTCGGACTTCGCTCCGTTCGAGCGACGCGTCCGCCTCCACCCCCAGCACGCCGGGAAAGGAACCGGGGAAGCACGGTACGCCATCGACATGAAGCGCGCTCACCACTCGCACTCCAGACTCAATGGCCTTGTCTACTGCCGGTTGCAGCTTTGCTCGATTTATCGGATTGGTCGTACCCAAACTCAGATTAATAATCTGAGCGCCATTAGCCAACGCCCATTCGATTCCGGCAACCAGTTGATCGATGGTCGCCGACAGACGGCGGTCGAAGATTTTAATTGCGAGGATCCCAGCTTCCGGCGCCTTTTCATGGATCGCTCCAGCCACCGCGGTGCCGTGCCCTAGACGATCCAGATAATCGTCACTTTGCCCAAGCGGTGAAATGGCAACCCCCCCAGCCACATTGCCCACATGCGGATGGCTGGCATTGATTCCACTGTCGAGAATAGCGACACGGCAAACTTGCACGGTTTTCGAAGTAATAGCACATTCGCGCGTCGCCCCGGGCCGTCGGCCTCCAAGCCTAACGTGCTGCGCGCGTATCGGTATCTGAAGTCACTGTAACCATCTGGGTCGTGATATCCGCATCCATGTCCAACGTCTTTTCCAATTTCATCGTTGCGGCGTCGTAAACCTCCAATTGGAAGCCTGCCGCATAGATGAAGAGGTCTTTCCCGGTCGAAGAGGTTGAAAAAGAGAAGCGGGGGCGGCACGCGAACTCTTCGCGTTGGACCAGCTTGTTGTTAGGAACGTCTATGCCCCAGAATTCGCAATGCCGGTCACCGTGGGTACCGGTGATCGCAACAGCATACGCTTTCTTATGATCGGGAGTAAAGCGAATGTTTGAAACGCCCTGTTCTGCCGGACCGATCGGCGTAAAGTTGAACTTCTGTTCGTTCAGATGGAAGGTTGCGATGCCGTAGATTTCGCGATGTACCACGGGATCGCTGCTGGTGAAGATGCCTGTCAAAATATCCGGCGGCTCATCTGGATTTACTTCCGGTTGGAAGGTGATGTCCTCCATTCCTGGAAACGTAGGTTTTGCCAGTTCAATAGTCTTGACCTTCTTTAGCGTCGACGTATCGTACACGTTCACGGCGCGTCCGAATTGATACAGCAGCTTGCCATCTGGCGAGACGCGATAGTTGCCGCCGCGATAGCCGCCGCCCGCTTGGGCACGCTCCGATGCGGGTATCTCAACCTGCCTAACGATCTTGTGCTGCTTCAGGTCGATTACCGAAAGTTTGGGGCTGCCAACTTCCCATCGGTCAATCAGTTTCTTATTGATGCCAATGTTCGTATACAGCAGATTACCGGTTGGATCGACGGCTAAGCCTGCTATCGACACTCGCGTGGTCGCATCGCCCAAAGTGAACGAGTCGATCACTTGCCCTTTGGCCAGATCGACAATTTCAATGCCGGAGTCCTTAATGGTGCCAACGATTAACTTCGTCTTGTCCTCAGTCAAGACCAGGTTTCGCGGCACATCCGTCTTCATTTCGATGCGATTGACGATTTGATAGGTGCTCTCGTCCACCACAAGGATCTGGTGCGGCCATGTGCCTAGGTAGAGTAGCGTCTTCGCGTGTCCGAACGAAGCGGCCAGCAGCAAAATCGGAAGCAATTTCTTCATGTTCGCGAATGTCCTTACGCCGTTCTCTGCACTCTATGGAAAAACCAGTTCGATGTTGCGCCAATCTTTAGTAGCGGAGGCGCACTTCTTCGTCCAATCGGGATAGTTGTTCAAGTGGTCTGGCACCTGTGCCGGCCAGAAGCAAGTCGCGTAGCAGTCGTAGAGATCGCGCTCCGCGGGTTGGCACAGACCGGCCGTTCCGCCGGACGAATCTACTTCCCACCCCGGGGAAAAAACGATGGCGCAGCCAACCGGATAGTGCGGTTGCTCGTGTGGCCGATTTCCTCCTTGTTGCTGGAGGCCAATCACATCGGCGCGCGCGGCAGCTACGTGTTCTTCCACTCGAACCGCCTTCTTGTTCAGAGCGCGGATGTGCTTCATGACGCTTTTCTCCTATCGAACTGATCTAAAAATGTAGGATTCTTCAAAGCGATCGCACCGTAGACCTTAAGGCAGGTATCGGTCCATTCGCGGATCCAATCGCAGTAATGCAGATTCGGGTGCCCGGTATCGCCATACCGCACGTACGCCTCATGATGGCAACCGCCGGCACACAACGGGCGCGCCCAACAGGTATGGCAATCGTACTTGGCGTTGATGTGCCCACGCGCCAAAAAGTCAGATTGCGCAGCCTTATCTATTCCCGTGGAAACATGGCCCAACTTATGCGTGTCGGAATCGACAAAGCGATGGCAAGGAGAGATATCGCCCGAAGGCCCGACTCCAACCAAACCCAATCCGGCGCCGCAAGGATGAGATTTGTTTACGCCCTGATGCAGTTCCGAAATAGTGTCGCTGACGTTAGAAAACGCATGTGGGCGATTCTCCAACGCCTCCGCTAAGTATTCGTCCGCGAGTTCGCAGAATTGCTGCAAAATATGATCCATCTTGCTGTTACCGATGGCGTGCAAGCGGTTGGGCGAACTGGTTACCGGGGCGAACCCGACCTCGTTGAAACCCAGGTCTTGCGTCAGGTGCCGGAAGATCTTAATGCAGTCGGTCACCTCCGCCGTTAACGTCACCCGAGCGGCGATCGGACGCGTCTTGTGCGCCGCCAGCAGTTGCTTGATTTTTGGCGCGATGATGTCATAACTGGGGCGGCCGTTGGCGAACACGCGCAATTTATTCATCTCCGGCGGTCCATCAATCGAAACAGTCACGCCGATGCGATGCTCCGCGAGGAAGTCGATGATGGCCGGAGTCAACAGAGTCGCATTAGTCGTCAAGCTGAAATCAACCGCACGTCCTTCGTTGTCCGCCTTTTCCGTCGCGTAATCCACCACCTTCTTCAGCAACGGAAAGTTCATCAGTGTCTCGCCGCCGAAAAACGTGATGTGAATGCCGTGCCGCCCGCCCGAGTCTTTGAAGAAATAGTCGACGCTTGTCTTGGCGATCTCCCATTCCATGAACTTGGGCTTGCCGTCTGGCGTGGCGACCTTGTCCTCACCGTATTCGTAGCAATACTTGCAGGAGAGATTGCACTGATTCGTCAGGTTCAGCACCATCGACTGCAGCGGGAAATGGGCTGGCGGCGCCTCCGGGTGATTGTGAACGCCCCCCGGCGGAACCAGCATCTGCGAGTCGACTAAGTCTTCGAGAACCTCGTCGACCATTAACTGCGGAACACCGGAACCGAACAGCTCTCTTCCGATTTCTTCTTTACTCCGTGGCCGCTCATGCGCGGTCCGGAGAGCGTGTGCCGCCGGTGCGCTCAACTCAAAAATGCCGCCACTCGGCACTAAGTAAAGGAACTCGTGGTCGTCTACCGAAAATGGATGATACTCACCCGGATGATAGTCAATCGTCGTGCTCATTACTGCGCCACCTCCGGCTCATCCCACTTCATGTACACGGGTACCGTCACGACCAGATAGCTCTTGGCTTGCATGGCAGTCCCGGACTTTCCATTTTCCTGATAGTTCGCGACAATCCAAACGTCTCCCGTATTGTTAGTCATAAACCTGCGCTGAGGATTTGGACCCTCGCCAGCCGGTGTAAACAATCCCTCCGCACTAATCGACCCGACGAACTCCTTGTCATTGTCGTTATAGTGCGAGATAAACTCTTCCATCGTCCACTTCACAGGCATCGGGCCGAGATTGATGTCGTCCGCTGTGTTGGCTTCTCCGTCCAGCCCTCGGTTGTATCCAACGGCTTCAAATTGGACATAGCCCTTCGGGTGCGGTCCGCCTCCCAATCGAGCTAACGCCGAGTCGTTCGATACTTTGATGTAATCGACCTTGTCGTATACCGCAAATGCATTTGGCGCAAGCCCTGTCTTTACAGACACGCTGCGGAATCCAGATACCAGCTGCGGGTCCACATCCACTAAGACCGAAATCTCAGTGGGCGTTGCCGCGG
This sequence comes from Bryobacteraceae bacterium, assembly GCA_049802535.1. Taxonomy (GTDB): domain Bacteria; phylum Acidobacteriota; class Terriglobia; order Bryobacterales; family Bryobacteraceae; genus Bog-105. The sequence goes on from JBARMQ010000352.1 coordinate 6,419, forward strand.
TAATTTTCGCGATGTGCACTCCGGTTCCTAACGAGATATCGCTGGCCGTAACGCCGCGAGGAAATCTCTCTCCATAGATCTTCACGGGAACGCCCTTCGATCCCGCTCGTATGGACGGCACGTCGGTTCCTAGCACCGTGACGTCGCTCGATTCGCGCCGCGCCAGCATGTTGAAGCCGAATTCCTGATAGTCGCCCCAGAACCAGCGGCCTTCCATCTTCGATTGATCGGGCGAAACCGCCATCACTTCACGAACACTTTCGATCGGTTCTGCTTTTGAGTCCGCCTTGGCTCGTCCCCGCCATTCATACCCGGTGTAAATGATGCTTTGCCCCTTCAGCGTCACTTTCGATCCGTCGGCAACCCGCGTCAAAATCGCTTCGGTGGTAAACGCGTTGGGCTCCGAAGTTGGCGTGATCGTCATAAACCCGAAGTATCTGCCCTTACCGGGCGATGTCGCCGAAAGCATCCAACGCCCCTTCAAGTCCGCGTCGCGCAACGATGCTCGCCAATTCGACCATGCTGCCGAATGCAAAGGCTGGTTCTTATCCAGGTATTCAAGCGCGTATTCCACCGGATCCTTGGTGTGGCCTCCCGGCTCCGTAGCGGCCGTTGGGAACTGCACGCCTTCCGGCCTGGGCCGCGCGTGAAAGCTATTGTTTTCAGATACCGGAAAGTACCCGATATGCATGTTCTCGAGTAGCTTCCATTCGGTCGAACTTCGGAACCATGTCTCCGGCCGCGCGAAAGCGTGGCAAGATGCGCATGCCATCCGCACTTGGGGACTGGGGATCGGCTCTGTCTCCGGCTGCCGCATTTCTAAATACCAGCGCCGGTCGGCAATTTCTTCGGGCGCCACGCCATGGTCCGCGGCAAGATAGCTTACGACATGGCGCGCCTCAACGGGCGTAATCGACAAGCCATTCAGGCGAACCATTCGCTTGATCGCTTCTTCCCAACCCTCGGGCGTCGTTCGAATCCACGAAATTCTTGTTAGGTTGCCCTTATCATCGGCCTTGTGACAGGAAGAACACTTGTCGATGGTCAGCTTATCTGTGACCGGAAAACCAGGTTCTTTCTCCGCGGGCACGGCGTAAGGATCCTCGCCACCGCCTCCCCCACCGCCTCGTTGCCGCTGTCCAAATGCAGCTGGCGCGATGAAAATGATAGTCACTGCCGCGATAATGCGAGATGAGTTCATATAAATCGAGAGCCGTTTAATGGCGCGGCGAAGCAGTCGTCCGGAAACAGATCGATGCAATCGAGTAGAAGCTCTACCGGTTATTAACCTGCTCGCCAGCGCTGTATGAATTTTGAAGCGCCGTCGGTTTCACCTGCCGTACGCCTCAACCGGGAGGGTGTGTGTCAAAAATCGCCCGTCGAAATTACTCTAAACAGGCTACTTCCTGGAAACATTCCGAAAGTTGACGCCCTTGAGTGTGCCTCAGCATTCACCCCTATGTCAAGCTAGATCGGCTCCATAAGCAAAATTTGTGATGAACTCCGTTCCGTCCCATATCCCACGAATAAACACATCTATTGACAAAAACGTCCGCGCCAACTACTCTTGTTTTTCAATTAATTTTGGTCCGCCGATTGTGCCGCAGGTACGACCGTCCTGCGTCAGCGATCTCTTACGCTAGCCAGCCCTCCCCCAAGTTCC
>JBARMQ010000353.1:0-4019 GCA_049802535.1 Bryobacteraceae bacterium
CCCTCATTCCTTGCGCACGCAGGCCCTTCACCGTCCCAAACAGCTCCTGTTTCTGCTGCCAACGTTGCTCGCGGATCTCTTGTGGCCGAAGGCTTGGCCGTGGCCCTCGTTGTTGCGATGGCACGACCTCTGATACCACCACAGCCGCTTTCTCTGGGGCGTTGTTGCGAACGAACTCCAGCGACGGCATCAGTAACGAGGACGTTGATGGGCCAACTCATCTTCCACCGCCCGGATCAGATTCTGGACCAGATGAAAGCGATCCGCCACTTGCTGCGCTCGCGGTGCCCCGCTATAGCCTCCCTCCGCATACACCCCGTCGCGATCCCGGCTAACCATCGTCACTCCCGGATGTTCTTGCAGCCTTTTCTTAAAAGAAGCGGCAGACCGATCCGGCAGTAAATCGGCTACTACGCCCTTCTCCAAATCCACCAGGATCGTTCCGTAACTTTGTCTTTTACGCCAAGCCCACTCATCCACCCCAACGACCGGAATCGGCCCTGAAGGAGGACGAGACTGCGCCCAACGCTTGATCCGTCGCACACAACCTCGATTGCGACAACGCCAGCGCCCGACGTGTACTGTCAATTTCGCCGCTCGACCTTGTATCGGAAGATCCTTCAAGCGCCGCACGTAGCTGCTGTGGATGGCACTCCACACTCCGGGCAGTTGGCCGCCTTCGGGTTAGCCGCTGCGGTGACGATCCAGTTGTGATCGTCCGTCTCCACAGCAGGGCCCAGCATTAAAGAAGAGCCTTGACCCGGCAATAATTCCTTGCCATTCAATGTATTCTCCACGATTCCAAACTAGCAATCCTGTCAAGCCCCCGCCTCAGTTTGCACCAAAATAGCGCCAGACCATTTAATGTGGAAAATGACAAGCAGTACCGCGACAAGCACCGCGATTCAATCACCCAAGACCGGGAAAAACAGAAGAGGCGCGACCTGAAGCAGCGCCTCAACCTGTTTTGCCCCTGATAGCTCCACCCGAATGAACCGGCTATCGCGAGATGAACTTTCAGCGACTCAGCGAATCTAGGAACATCTCTGAGTCCCTAATTCTTCGGCAAAAAGGTTTTGATTTAGCAACAGGATCTCACTCGCCAAAATGCGGCGAGATGCACGAATCAACGAAATTTCAACTCCACTCGCTGATTCCTTCGTCCCTCAGCGCAACACGAATTGCACGAAAGCCGGGATCGTTGATCGCAAGAACCTGAATGGTCGCACTGCCAATCTCTGTTGTGCCGATCAGGTCTACTCCCCGCCATTCAAAGTGGTCGTCCCAGCGGTCCTGCCGCGGATGAAACAACCGGACCATATCGCCAGTCTCGGGATTCCTTCCAGCGATATTGGGACCCTTGCGCTGGTTGCAGTGCAGGCAGGCAAGGGCCAAATTCTCTGGAATGGTTTCTCCGCCGTGCTGCCGGGAGACAATGTGGTCGACACGGAAGGGTCCCGCGTACCCGATTGCCGGCATGTGGCAATATTCACACCGCCGACCGGGCCGCTCCCAGACCTGGCGGACCAAATGCTGAGTCAAGAGCTGAGAGCATTACGGAAGGATTCGACGACGGGTTCGTTTAAGGCTACCCGAGCCCGCGAGTGCATGACCGACAAGACATTGGCGATATTAACGTATCCGTCAAGTTCGGCCATCTCGTCGGGTGTCAACATACCCTCGTTCGATTTTTCCATCAAGTCCTGCATGCGAGCATGGTCGGCATCACCGAAGTCGACGGAGATAAGATAACGGGCCGCCTCGGGGGAAATTGGCGCTTTTGGTGCTTGGATGAGGCGAGCCCATATGGCGGGCTCAAAGTCAAGGTTCCCTTTATCAACACTCATGACTCCAGTTTACGTCAGCGAACGACATCAAGACTGGAGCGATTTGATCATTAGGGAAACTGAAAGGTTGAAGTTCCTGATTTAGATGTCCGCCACGAGCAACGGGGCGACCCTGTCGTCCACCGTTTGATGAAGTAGCGCTCGTTCGCGCAACGCACTCCCGACCGACCTAGCTCTGCTTTGACGATTACGGGGGCAGCGGCGATAAAGGGTGTCATTGCTCTGATTCGCCGTCTGAGTATTGTCGTAAAGCCCCTCAGGACGCTCAACCTTTCGCCGGATGAAAGTGACAACCGCTTTTTCGAATGCGCCGATACGGCGCACGCCCACTACATCGTTACCGGCAACAAGAAAGATTTCCCGTTGGTTTGGAAGATACGGAAATCGTCATCGCGCGCGAGCTGATCGAGATCATAACCAATCAAATTTTGGATGAATAGGCGCGGCCCATCCCGTTCGTCACTGTGCCTTCTTTTTCTGAGGTCGTAGTGGGTGACCATCCAGTCTGCTTCTTCAGTTTTGAAACTAGGTGTTCACTTTCACTTTACTCGCCGTGGGGTCAGAGTTGTGCATGGCCACTACATCGCGGCCGAAGGAGAATACCCTATACTCCCTTTGCGCGAGGAAATCCGTAAGCCCCTTTTCATTGGATTTTATCTTCTCAATCATTAGCTGAGGACGACACCGCGCGATGGACTCGGCGGCTCCGGCAAGCGCTTCCATCTCCATGCCTTCAATGTCGATTTTGATGAAATCGATCCTCGGTAGGGCAAGGTCGTCGATGGCCATCATCCGAGTTTCGACCAGGCGATCCGTGTAGCTTACTTCTTGTCCAATGAATTCGGTCTTGTCAGTTTTGCGGATCTCCAGGCTGCCGAAGTTCGCGGGACTGTGATAGTCGGGCGTGGGGACGTGGATCGTGCCGCTTTTGGCCCCCACTGCCGCCCAGACAGCGCGCGCGTTGAAACAGTTGTTGATGGCGATATTGCCCGCGAGCGCATAGAAGATCCTTTCTTGTGCCTCGATGGCGAGCACTTCGCCCCAGCCGTACATATGCCTTGCCCATTCCACGGTATGGACGCCAATATTGGCGCCACAGTCGATCGCCATTACGTTGTTTCCGAATTGCTGGCGCCTCTCCTGTAACAGGCCGAGCGCCAAGTCCACTTCAGCGACTTCGTAGGAAGACGTTCCCAGCAGCTGGCATCCGACGCCATAACCGCGGCCGCGGACCATGCCGTAATCGTGCCTGTTTACCACCAGGGTGCCGTGATTGGTAGCGGTTAAGACATAAGCGATGGGCTGCAGGTTGGAAGTCAGCATTTATGTTTTCAGCAAGTGCCTTTTACGCCGAATGATCTCATCTCATTGGGACCCAGCGTGTAAGAGGCGCTAAACGCCTTCGGCCATGATATATAAAGCCAAGCTCAAAAAGATTAAGAGCAATGTACTAACGGTACCTGCTTAACGCTTCCCAATTTTCGTCGCCATTGCAGCCTGCTAATTTGTGAACGGGTTTCTGCTTGATACGATATCCTCTCAGAATTTGCACGCGCGGGCAGAAGCAAGGAAAGACTCAAGTGCTCTTCGACGGACTGATGGCAGTGACCGCACTGGAGCATAACTATGATTACTGGTGCGTCTGACTTGACCGCCTTCAACGAACGAATGATCACGCGAAACGCGCAACGGCTCCTGGCCGCAGGCCGAGTATGGGAATCGCTTGCGGCATTCGATGCTGCCGAGAACGCCGGCGAATGTCCCAATGAGTGTAGCGCGGGTCGATGGCAGTGCTACATGCTGCTTGGCAGATTCAAAAGCGCCTGGGCAGAAAGTGATGCCATCTGCGCACGGATGGCCCCAGATCCGCACAGATTGTGGGACGGCGCGTCCTTTTCGGGACGCCGGATCATGATCCGTTGTCTCCACGGGCTTGGGGATGCGCTACAGTTTCTTCGCTATGCGCCTCTTGTTCGGCAGTCCGCCAGGTCGGTCTGCGTTCAAACCGCGCCTGAGCTTCTACAGGTGGCGAACCGTATCCGCGGGATCGATCATGTGATGACCTGGACGGCTGCGGATAATCCCGAGCCCGATTGGGATCAGCAAATTGAGGTGATGGTGTTACCGCGAGCCTTCCGAACGACCATCGAAAGCATCCCACTCAACCTTCCC
>JBARMQ010000354.1:0-7657 GCA_049802535.1 Bryobacteraceae bacterium
GAGAACGGCCACGGCGGCCCATCGCCAGAGAGGGCGGCCGAACGGGAGACGCGCGGGCCGCGGAGCCCGATCGGTGTCGGCCACACGGGCCATGACGCGATCGGCGAAGCCGGGCGGCGCGGGACGGGGACGCAGCTGATCGCGCAGATCGCTATCGAAGTGATCGGAGAGAGGGTCGATGGGCTCAACCACGGCTGTACTCCTTCAGGGTTCTTTGCGCTTTCTCGCGCAGCATCTTGATCGCGCGCTGCAAGTGGCTGCGCACGGTGGCCAGCGGCATGGCGAGTTCGAGGGCGATGTCCTCGGGCTCGAGATCCTCCTGATAACGCAGCAGCATGACGGAGCGCTGCGCAGGTGGCAGCGTAAGCAGTAACTGTTCAACGCGATTCATAAGAGGAATGAATTCGCGAACCGCGGTGCGGAGGGCCATGCCGTCCTGGTACTCCTCCGCGATGGAATCGGCACGTGCGGCGCGGCGGCGCAGCGCGTCGGTGGCGCGATGGCAGGCGACGCGGCGCAGCCACGCGGCCAGGTGGTGCTCGGATTCGAGGCGACGGAGATTGCGGTGCAATTCGAGAAATACATCCTGGGCGACCTCTTCGGCAACGCCACTGTCGCCGAGAATGCGAAAGGCGACGGAGTAGACGCGTGTCTGGTGGCGCTCCACGATTTGCCGGAACTGGTGCGGAGAATCGTTCACCTTGGGCGCGCCCTCAAACGGCTGTACTCGCATATACGCAAAAAGAGGCGTCCGGTGATGCAGAAACTGCGCGGGCGGACAGAAATTTTCCGGAACGGAAGGGCTTTTTAAGTTCCTTTTGTATGATCTTATCTTGATGAAAATAAATAACTTCGAAATCATGCCAGCGAAACTGTGTAAGTCAGTGTGCAAGTTTTCGGTTTTTGCCGTGACTTTGCGACCTTAGCCGCAATGCGCAATTGGGCCGGTTTGCATGTCAGATAAGCTTCTTCGCGGCACTGCGTTCGGGGTGTTCGAAGGCGTCTACAAAAGGCTCAAGCTCTTCGTCGCTCATGCCAATACTTTGTCCTGTCGTACGCCAACCCTCCACGGAATGCGCAACTTCGCTCAATATCTCCCTGGCACGCGCCTTCGTGATGCGGAAATAAGGAATCACGGACATGAGGGCGTCGATGGTCATGTCGGGACCCGCGTCCTCGGATATCCACGTCTTCAATTCGCGCACGCGCTCGGGCGACGGGTTGATGTCGAAAGCAGGCGACAGCCGCCAGAATTCCCGATCTTCATGCAGGAAGCCGTGATTGCGCAGGTGGTCGTCAACATTCGTAATCAGAATCGTGAAGGCAATACGCCGCCACAACTCTTCGATATCGGCTTGTGCGTCGGCCCCGTGCACGCGGATTGCGTCCACAATCTCGGTGTAGGAATGTTCCTCGGGTTCTGTCGGCTCGACTCCCAGCATCGTGGCGGCGGAAACGTACATCAGGCGTTGTCCGTCGCCACGCCGGTCGAAGCGGCGGATCAGCGCAACGGGCAATCCCTGGCCCTCGACGACACGCGCCGCGGCTGCATTGATCCCGGCGTTTTTGGCGAGCGTGAGAGCCAGCACTTCTCCCTTGGTGACGGCGCGTTCGTCCGCGATGCTGGGGAACTTGCCGATGCTGAGTGCTCCGTCTTCGTCGATGACCGTGCATTTCGGGCGCATGCCGCCAAGTGACGTGCCACGCCCGCGCAAATACGCTAGGTCCGCCGCCGTCTCTTTGTTCGCCTCGACAGCACGCGACGCGCTGAGCAGATGCCCAAGTTCGACAAGTGGCGGAGCAGTCCTGCGTCCTTCTTCCTGCGCGCGCCGGAACACGCCGCCTTCGTCGCGAAAACGAAGCGCGCCGACCCGGCTGACATCATCCACGGCCAGCAAATAATCAAGCGCGTTGAGTGGCTGCGCCACTTCGTTTCCTTCACGGCGTAATACTTGTCTGCGTTTGATGTGATCACGCATGATGACACGCCTTGCCCACCCGTCGGGCTCGGTGTCGGCAATCGCGGCATGGAAGAGAGAGCCGTCTTTCGACTTGCGATGGAACTGTGGTCCCGCCTGGAGCGGAAGTGTCGGCCCAAGAGCGAAACGCGCGGGGTCGCCGAGCCAACCTGCGCCGTACTCGAAAACAGCGCTTTCACGGCGCCCTTGCAGGTCGTAACGCAGCGTGCCGACCTGCAGCCCCTCGCCTAGCACAACGTCAATAGTCCGCTTCATGACTGAGGCACCCGTGCTTTCTTCATGCGCACGCGCTTGGGCAGACGTTCTTCATCGAGCAGAAGGCCGGTGTCATCGCGACTCACGTCGATAAGTGTGCCAAGAGGGCTGCCAAAGCCCAGAACGAAAAGTGCCATCGCATAAACGCCAAGGCCGACCCGAGGGTCGCCCTTCTCTGCGCGCAGATAGGTATTCTTGGCGACGCCCATGCGCTCGGCGACGGCAAGGATGGTAAGTCCGCGTTTCCGCCGCGCAGTCGCAAGATCGCTCCCGAATTTGATCAGCGACCGCTTGACGGCAGGGGGCAAGACATCTGATACACTCGATCTCATCTTTAAGGCTCCATGCATAAAGCCTTATTGGCTAATATGGTCCAATATATAGGTCCTTATAAAAAATGTCAAGACCGCACGCATTCACGGGCATCGCTTCGCCTGCCGATGCCCCGCCACACACTCGACGCCCACCCCACACAGTTGAGGGTTCGACATGAACCTCTCTCGCAACCATCAGATCACGCTTTCGGGCTTCAATCGATGTGTCGAAATTGGGCTTGATGATGTAACGAAATGCCACCATCCTTTTATTATCGAATAACTGACGATAAGAGCCTTCGCGGAGAACCGTATCCTCCCCTGCCATCATCACCGGCATCATCGAATCAGCTCAGGATGAAATAGATGAGTGCAAAACAACAACGCGCGGGCAAGAGCAAGGAGTCTGGAGGCGAACGAAATGGCGGCTGGGCGGCTCTGAGCTGGGACGATCTGACCGAATGGGCGGGATCGCGCTCAGTGGATCGCGGAAGAGCATATCAAAAACAGAGGCGCGTCCATGATCTCGCGATATCAGAGGATGGCTGGCTTCTGGCTACAGTGACTGGCGGCTCGCGGTATGCAGTTACGGTCTGGTGCGAACTGGCGCCAAAAAAGAGCGGGGCTATCTATTCCCGCTGCACCTGCCCGGTGGGCGCAAGCGGCTGCAAGCACGCTGTTGCAGTAGTGGCTGAATACCTTCAAAGATTGAGTGGCGGTGAGAAAACTCCCATAGCAAACCAGAACGATGACCGCTGGGAACTCCTTGCCGACGAGACCGGCGACGCAGACAAGGATGACGTGGACGATCTCGAACTCGGCATGGATTCCGAAGATGACGAAGTCGATGAAGAATTCTATGTCCACCGTCATCGGCACCAGGCGGTTTCTGAAAAGAAAACGCGCAAGGCAACAGACGAAAAGATACGCAAGCATATCGAAGCTAAAAACCGCGAGGAATTAGTGGCGTTGGTCTGGTCGCTCACTGAGCGCTTTCCTGAGTTGCGAGAGGAGTTCAGCGACCGCATTGCATTGGGCGAGGGTAATGTTGACCGCCTGGTGACCGAAACGCGGAATGAACTCAGACTCGTCGCTTCCGAGGCCGGCTGGCGAAACAGTTGGACGGGTGAGGGACAGACTCCGGACTACAGTCGCGTGAAACATCGTCTGGAACGGTTGCTGGAACTCGGGCATCCTGACGCCGTCGTGCGCCTGGGAACAGAAATCATGACGTTGGGCAACGAGCAGATCGGCCAATCGAACGATGAGGGCGAAGCCGCGGAGGCCGTGGGCGAATGCCTGCCGGTGATCTTTGAAGCCGTACTTGCATCAACGCTCACACCAGTGCGCAAACTGCTTTTCGCCATTGACGCGCATCTACGGGACGACTATGGCATTGTCAACGATGCCGCCGACGCGGTTTTGAAGATGATTGGCGAAGAATCTGCGTGGTCCGAAGTCGCCGATGTTATCGCTCAGCGCGCGAAGTCGCCTGTGAAGGAAGATGATCCCTTCTCCCGAAAATACCAGCACGAGCGCATCGCCGACTGGTTGATCCGAGCGCTTGAGAATGCGGGCCGCAACGACGAGATTCTTATAGTGTGCGAACAGGAAGCCCGCGTCTCCGGCAGCTACGAACGGCTGGTCCAACGCTTGATCGAGATGAAGCGGTACGACGAGGCCCAGCGCTGGGCGGCCGAGGGAATCGAAAAGACAGTCGCAGAGCTGCCCGGCATCGCATCGAGCCTGGAAAAGCTACTGGGCGAGATGGCGGTTCAGCGCAGGCAATGGCCAATCGCCGCGGCTCACGCGGCTTTGGGATTCTTCACTCATCCCAGCCGCGAGAGCTTTCAGAATCTACTCAATGCTGCGGCCAAAGCAGGCTGCGAAGACAGCATCCGCAGCATCCGCGGCATCGCGCTCAACTTTCTCGAGACCGGGGTCTCTCCTCTGATGTCGCCAGGTAAGGCATCGGTGAAGGGCGCAGCGAATGCAGAATGGCCGCTGCCAATGCCGGATTATCTGCTTCCGCTATTGAGCAACGGATCCAATTTTGGCCGGCCAGCGAGCTCACATTTTGATGTGCTGATTGATATCGCCATTGCCGACCATCGGTACGATGACGTGCTCCGTTGGTACGACGCGATGTCTGCCGGACAACTGTATCGAGGAAGCATGACATGGTATGACTCGGGCGGCTACGGAGATCGCGTGGCGGCCGCGGTGACAGAATCGCATCCCGAGCGGTCGCTTGCAATATATCGTCAACGCGTGGACGATCATCTACCGCACGCTAGCGCTTCCGCTTACGAGGCGGTTGCTGGTTATCTGCGCAAGATGCGGCCCATCTTTCAAGGGCTTCATCGGAACAGCGAATGGGATGGATTGCTCGCAGACATACGACTGCGCTACAAGAACAGGCCCAAATTCATGGAGATTCTCGACAAACTGGACCCAAGACCGATTGTGGAACAGACAAGAGGTAAGCGATAGGTCTTGGGAAGACAGGTTTGACGCGGGATTAAAAATGTTATGGCTGAAGGCGGGCAGATGCCTTTTCCAGGACGTGATCTCGAAGAAGAGAACAAAGCTCTTCGTGAAGAGATTCAGCGTCTACGACAAATTCTGGCAGCTAACGGCTTAACTTCAGCTTCTGCGCTTACCAATCGACACAATTCCGATCTGCCCGTTGTCCCCAAACAGCCGGAAGATCGCCATGAACGCGCCAGGGAGCGCATTGGGCTATTCCGAAATTTGTTTCGTGGCCGCGAAGACATCCATGCAAGACGCTGGACAAGCGCTGACGGCCGCTCGGGATATTCGCCGGCGGCGCTGATGGACTGGGGTGCGATACATTCAAGCAATCCCGAAGATCGCAAAAAGGTCGCCAGACAGACTCGAACATTCCTACCGTTAACGGACGCGGCCGTTGAGAACCATCTGCTCGGCAAAGAAACCATCGGTGTTTATCCTTTGTTGCCGGACGAAACCTGCTGGTTTCTCGCCGTCGATTTCGATAAGAAATCGTGGCAGGAAGATGCCCGAGCCTATCTTGATAGTTGCGCCGTGATGAGTGTCCCAGCGTCCCTGGAACGTTCGCGGTCAGGAAATGGCGGGCACATATGGATCTTCTTCGATCAGCCGATTCCCGCAGTTATCGCGCGCAAAATGGGAAGTGCCCTCTTGACGCGAACGATGGAGCGGCGTCATCAGCTAGGGCTTGACTCCTACGACCGCATCTTTCCGAACCAGGACACCATGCCGAAAGGAGGCTTCGGCAACCTGATTGCTCTTCCGCTGCAATATTCTTCGAGGAAGCAAGGAAACAGCGTTTTTCTTGATGCCGATTTTGTTCCATACAAGGATCAATGGACCTATTTGTCTTCCGTCCAGAGATTGTCCATGATTTCTGCAATGGCAATCGTCGAGGAAGCGCAATGCAAAGGCGACTTGATTGGGGTTCGAATGAGCCTCAGCGACGACGATGAATCGCAAGATCCATGGACGCTGCCGCCCTCGCGGCGCAGGACCGAACACCCCATTAAGGGCCCATTTCCCGGATCCGTAAATGTCACGCGTGCGAATCTTGTCTACATTGAAAAGCAGGGATTGCCGCCAGCTATGATCAACCGCATTCTACGAATCGCTGCATTTCAGAATCCAGAGTTTTACAAAGCGCAGGCTATGCGGCTTTCCACTTTTGGCAAGCCTCGAATCATTGCGTGCGGCGAGGATTTTACAAACCACATCGCGGTGCCGCGTGGCTGCATTAGCGAAGTGCTCGAACTGTTGCAATCGCACGGCATACGAGTTGAGGTTCAAGATGAACGCAATCATGGCATGGTGGTCGCCACGGAGTTTCGTGGCAAACTTCGCCCAGACCAGGAGGTCGCCGCCGCCCGGATGTTGCATCACGATGATGGAATTCTCTGTGCGCCAACAGCCTTTGGTAAGACGGCCGTCGCAGCATGGCTCATAGCGAAACGCAAGGGCAACACACTTGTACTTGTTCATCGCCGTCAGTTGCTCGATCAATGGCAGGCGCGGCTCGCGATGTTTCTTGATCTTCCGATTGAACAGGTTGGGGCAATCGGAGGCGGCAAGGTCAAGAGAACTGGCGTTGTCGATGTTGCCGTCATTCAAAGTCTGCGCCGGAATCATGCCGTGCAGGATTTCGTGGCTGAGTACGGGCAGGTCATCGTCGATGAATGCCACCACCTTTCTGCATTCACCTTTGAGCAGGTGATGCGGGCGATCAAGGCGAAATATGTCGTCGGTCTCACGGCAACACCGACGAGAAAAGATGGGCATCATCCGATCATTCAGATGCAATGCGGCCCAATTCGTTTTGGCATGAGCGCCAAGGCAATGACGGACGCCTCTCCCTTTCGACATCGCGTGACCCCGCGCCTCACGACATTCCAAATGCAGACAGGCACTGCCGATGCCACCATTCAGGATATTTATCGGGTGTTGGCTCAGGACGAGGCGCGCAACGAATTGATAGTATCCGATATTCGAGTCGCTCTACGTGATGGCCGCTCCCCGCTCCTCCTTACAGGAAGGACCGATCATCTCCTGCACTTGGCCGACCTTTTAAGAGGGGCCTCGGAGCACCTTTTTGTCCTGAAGGGTGGCATGGGGAACAAACAAAGAAAAGCAATTGATGACGCTATCAAGGCTGTCCCCGACGATGCGCCACGGCTGATTCTGGCCACAGGAAGCTATATCGGCGAAGGATTCGACGATGCGCGGCTCGATACGCTCTTTCTGGCAATGCCGATCTCCTGGAAAGGAACACTCCAGCAATACGTCGGACGGCTGCATCGCCTTCACGACGGGAAACAAATTGTTCAGGTCTACGACTACGCCGATATTGCAGAGCCTATGCTGGCCCGTATGTACGAGCGCCGCCGGAAGGGCTACGCCTCAATCGGATACGAAATGAAGTCCGCCGCGTCTGCCGCAGAGTGTTTCTCAGCCAGCTAGTACTACTGTGTTATAAGAGTAGATTCCCTTTGATCGATTTTCCTGGTTCCTGGGGTGCAGATGTGGCTAACCTGGGCCCATGAAGCGTCAGCAGCCGCACTCGCCTGATCGGTCACAGCG
>JBARMQ010000355.1:0-5276 GCA_049802535.1 Bryobacteraceae bacterium
GCGCAGGCGGAAGTGCTCACCTTCCTGAACAAAATACGCGGTTTCTGAGAGATTGTTCTCGTTCGCAATCGCTTGCAGTGTCTCGTCCGGCAGCCATTGAGTAAGCGGACACACGGCTGCGGGGTTACCGGAAAATACGGAGCTGGTGAAAGCGTCGATTTGATAGATAGGAAGTTCCATGTTTAAGGGGATAGATTCAAAAGCGGACGGAATACGCCTGCTAATTGCGTGAAGAGTTGAGTCTAGCCGAGTTGGTTAGTGAACCCGAACGCGGAAACGTTCCTTGGTTACAAGCTCGTCAAAGATCGCCAAAACCTTCTTCCGGTAGGAGTACATCTGGCGAAGCGAGTCGCGGAAGCTGTCTTCATACCGCCGTGGTTGGAGCCATTTATCGAGCGTTGGACGGGGCACATCGATGTCGCGCCGGAGTGAGTCGGCAGAGTGCCCGCGCAGAAACAATCCATAGAACATCGCCGCTTCCCGTTGCGGCGCCAGGGGATCGATTTCGTCGCGAGCGATCATCCGCGCATCCTCGTAACTCCGTATCGTACTACCAAACACAAGTCTTGAAAAGATCCTTCAAAGGTTCATCGTAGCAATGCTGTCAAGCTCAGTCACAGTTTTCGGAAAAAGCTTATTCCCGTTGTTTCACAACACTTTTCAGCGCTTTTTGTGTTTACGAGGCGAAAGGGAACGTGCTACCATTCTAATAGCCTCCGGAGAAATCTTTCCGCGAGGTTCGCACCTCGCTAATTTCCCCCACGGAGCAGAAAACACTAACCGAATGAGTTTTACCGTATTTCTCGGAAATCTCCCTGTCTGGGTGACGGCCGACGATATCAAGTCGTGGCTTTCCTCAGAAAACCTGGTCGCTGACGCGGTCAAGGTCATCCGAAACCCCGAAACGCAAGAGAGCAAGGGATTCGCTTTTATTGAAGCGCCCAATCAAGAGGAGATGAATTCCATCATCCGCCGCTTTGATCGCGCGCCTCTCGAAGATAGGCTCTTACGAGCAAACCCCGCCCAACCACCAAAGTCGGGCAAGGGCCCTATCACCAAGACTGTTGCCGCACCGCCGGATCGGACTCGCCGCCCGATTCCCCAAGGCGCCGGCCCTATCGCCACGCAACCCCGCAAGAATGGCGCTGTTTCCGCTCGCCGGAACAATGGCGCGCCATCCCGCCAAAGTGCCTTCGCAGAGGAGCTCGCAAAGGTTCTTTAACCCGCGCGGCTCCTCATCCTCAGTTCGCTCCAGCCCACTAGCCGCCCGGCTCTGCAGTGATGTTATACTTTGCAGCAACTACGTGGAACGGCGCTTGTCGCTTCTCAATCTTCAGGAACCGTATTCACAGTATTTATGTTGTGTCAGCAGCGGCATTCTAACGCCCGCAAGGTGAAACCGTGGATCGTGCGACTTGGGACTCTCTCCTTATCCGCAGTATTTTCATCGTAGTTATTGCCGCGCTCGCGGCGGGAACGCATCCTTTTCATTTGAACGCGATCGCATCGGCCGCTGGGGCTGGTCTCGCTGCAGCGGCCGCTGTAGGGCTTGAGTTTCAACTCCGCCGCGCCCGCCTCTCTGCTGTGCTCGGCGCTGTGCTTGGTCTATTTGCAGGCGCCCTGCTGGGTCTGCTTTTCGTGGCGCCGCTCGGCCCGGTGACGAATACCAATATCGGCACGCTCATTTTTATCAGAATCGCTGTTCCGCTTGCGTCTGGATACATCGGCCTTAGGCTGGGCACCTCGAATACCGCCCAAAGAAGGCTGGTTCAACTCGGAGTCGGCACGGATGCTCCTTTGGCGCCGGAATACAAACTTCTCGACACTAGCGTTCTCATTGATGGCCGGATTGCAGAAGTTGCCGAAGCCGGTTTCCTCGATGGCATTCTTGTCGTGCCCCAGTTTGTGCTGCACGAATTGCAGTTAATTGCCGACTCTTCGGACTCGGCACGGCGCAATCGCGGACGCCGGGGACTTGATATCGTCCAACGGCTGCAGAAACTTCCAGCTATCCATCTCGAAGTCTCATCCCAGGATTTTCCAAGTGTTCGCGAAGTAGATCTCAAACTGATTGAGTGGGCCAAATGGCGGAAAGCGAAGATCGTGACGAACGACTTTAACCTGAATAAGCTGGCGCAGGTCCAGGGTGTCAGTGTGCTGAACCTCAATGAACTGGCCAACGCGTTGAAGCCGGTTGTCCTTCCAGGAGAATCGATGCGCGTCTTCGTCCTGAAGGAAGGCAAAGAATACAACCAAGGAGTGGCCTACCTCGACGACGGCACAATGGTGGTTGTCGATAATGCCCGCCGCCAAGTCTCGAAAACAGTCGACGTAACAGTCACCAGCGTATTGCAGACCACGGCCGGAAAAATGATCTTTGGTAAGTACGACGACCGGAGCCAGCCTGCCGCCCATGAGCGCGCGGCCGCGGCATCCGGCTCAGCGAGCATTGCGGCCGAAAAGTAAGTCACCCCTACTGTGGAGGCTGGGTCGGAAGGCCCGGTGTTGGCACAGGCGACTCTGGTCTTGCAGCAGCGGGGTAACCTGTGCCCGGATATGCACCTGGGGCATAGCTGGGCGGGGCCGGGTACGCTCCGGGCGCGATGGGGTAATTCGGAGCGTAGGCGAACGCGGGCCGGCCGCCGTTCGCGAACAGATATCTCGTCTCATCATTGAACAGCACCCATAGCCCATACACGCCAAGCGCCGTTCCGAGTGGAATGTGCAACAAGCTCAGCACCGAAACGACAATCATTAAGCCCCGTGCCCAGGGTTTGTACCGCAGCAAGCCCCAACCGCCCAGAAGCTGCGGCAGGCTGATAACGGTGACCACTCCAGCGACAAATACTCCGATCCCGACCAGGACACCGGCGCCTGCCAATCCATCCCTGCCACCATCGGAGAAGCCGGCCGCTCCCGCCAAGCCGCCAAACAGCATAAAAATCCCGACGGCAACTACCAGGCCCAAGCAGCCTAAAACGATACTCAATATCCCAAGAATCTTGATGTGGTCCCGCATACTAATCCCCTTCACCAGGCAATCTCGATCTTTACAGCCGGCTGCCCCGCCCGCACTTCGATTACCAGAGTATAGTCGTTTTCGGGCGTAGGATGGTCAACAATTTCCGCTCTCGTTCCCATTGAAGTTGCCATCACTACAGGAAGGTACGCACCCTTCGGCCACCTTGTTCCGCGTACCGGGTCAAGATCGCCCGACCCCTTCCCCTGCACGATACGCGCTTCCCGGTCCCCGATCGCGATCCGCGCAGTTCCGCGAACCACCCCCGACCAGATTGCGCCGCAAGTCACCTTGGCCCGGCTGTCGTTGACAAACCAGGCTGAGTCCGGAACCGCCGCATTCTTGTGCGATCGGAGGGATTTCGTCATCGATATGCCGGCTGGTTCCTTGTAAAGTGTCTGCCAGTTGATTGCGATGCTGTAGAAATACGGGCCGGACTGCCGATCCTCGATGCGCACCCGCAAGGTGTAGCTGTTGTCGAGCGTCGGCTCCTGCACGGTGTGAACCCATCCCCGGCTGACGCGCGGGTCCACGTCCACCTTCACCTCGGTCGCTGGTAGCGGCGTCACGAACCGGTACTCCACTTCGCCCACCGGAGGTCCGCTGATATCCTCCACGCGCACCCGGTTGTTCTGGATAATCAAATCGTGAGTACCTTCCAGCTTTCCCTGCCAGACCAGTTGCGGACGTTCCAGTCCGGTCAGTTCTGACCGCCGCCTCGCCTCCAAGTGCCCTAAAGCCAGCAAGATGAGCAGCGGCGCAATCACACCAAACTTTGGCAAGCGGCGCTTAAAACCGCTAGAATAGACGAAGTAAGCGCGTGGTAAATCGAAAGATCGCCACGCCGCCGATCCGAAAAAATTGCTCATGCCCGTTTCGCCCACTATCTTGGCATTTCTGTTCGCCTCACAACCGCTTGCGAAGATGATCGCCAATGGGCTGTTCGACGACACCTTTTCGGGGATCTATCACCTCTCCATTTTTGATTGGTCGCTGCTGATCCCGTACTTTGGCATTCTGATCGTTCTCTCCATTTACGGTCTCCATCGATACGAGACGATGCGCACTTACATTAAGCATCGCAAGAAGCTGCCTCGGGAGGCCCCCTCGCGCTTCGCCCAGCTTCCAAAGGTGACTGTCCAGCTGCCCCTTTATAACGAGCGCTTTGTCGTTGCGCGGCTGTTGGAAGAAACGGTCAAGCTGGATTACCCCCGCGAGCTGTTGCAAATTCAGGTGCTCGACGACTCAACCGACGAAACTCATCCGTACACGGAGCGGCTCTGCAATGAATACATTGCCGCCGGTTATCCCATCGAATATCTGCATCGCACCAATCGTCACGGCTACAAGGCCGGCGCCCTGCAGGAAGGCCTAAAGAGCGCAACGGGCGAATTCGTCGCCATCTTCGATGCGGATTTTATTCCGCCCGCCGACTTCCTGATGCGCACTGTGCACTTTTTTGCCGACCCCGAAGTTGGTGTTGTGCAGACTCGATGGAGCTACCTGAATAAAGAGTTCAACATCCTGACGCAGGTGGAGGCTATGTTGCTCGACGGCCACTTCGTCCTGGAGCACGGAGCACGTTGCGGCGCTGGATTGTTTTTCAACTTCAATGGAACCGCGGGAGTTCTTCGTCGAACGATGATCGAAGACGCCGGCGGGTGGCAGCACGAAACGCTGACCGAAGATTCCGACCTCAGTTACCGGGCTCAGTTGAACGGATGGCGATTCGTTTATATTCCCAGTCTTGATTGCCCCTCCGAATTACCGGTCGAAACGTATGGATTCCAGGTCCAACAATCCAGATGGGCCAAGGGCCTTACGCAGGTGGCCAAGAAGTTGCTTCCTCGCATTTTGAAGGCTGATCTTCCTTTGCGGGTCAAGATCGAGGCGATCATGCATCTGACGCCCAACATTAGCTATCCGCTGATGATCGTGGTTTCGGCGCTCATGCTTCCTGTCATGATCGTGCGGTTCTATATGGGATGGTTCCAAATGGTGCTGATCGATTTCCCGCTGATCGTCGCTTCCTTCTGGTCCATCTCAGCCTTCTACTTGTACGCGCAGAAAGAGTTGTATCCGAAATCATGGTGGAAATCCATCGCCTTCCTGCCGTTCCTGATGGCTGCCGGCGTTGCACTTACCATTAGCAACACCAAGGCGGTGTTAGAGGCTATTTTCGGCATTCAGACCAGCTTCGCCCGAACACCGAAATACGCGATCGGCGCCGACAACATCAAGATCAAGACCATGGATT
>JBARMQ010000356.1:0-11147 GCA_049802535.1 Bryobacteraceae bacterium
TGCCATCCAAATCTCCTTCAGCAGAAAACGATCGCGGAAAAATTTGATACATCACGCCCGCCTTGAGCCACTCAGGCGACGACCGCGCCGGCTGCGAGGCGAGCCGGACCTGCGCCGGTTGGCCCGATAAGGCGGCAACGAATACCAAAAGCGCAAAGGCCGCAAGCCCGCTACTAACGAGCCGCATACACGGGGCGCTTACCTTTATCTTCATAAGCCGAGTAGCATATCAATCCACTCTGCCGCAACTGGCTCGGCGATTAAGACCACGCTAAAGCTCTTTCCGATAATGCACGCAGCGATCTACCACTTCATACCCCAGCGCTTCGTGAGCATGCTGAGAATCGGCGTTATCCAGCCATGTATCGGAAGCCATCTCAGCGCAGCCTTGCTCGCGGGCCCACGCTTCCGCCGCGGCAAGCAGTTGCGCCCCGATTTTCTTGCGCCGATATCCCGGATCTACGTACCATCCCTCAATGAAACCGGCCGCGTGGGCGGCGTCACAGCCATCGGCATGTGATCTCAACCCGGTTTCGACAAATCCCACGATGCGGCGATCCGGCCCTTCGGCCACCAAGACGATGGCAGGTAACCTTCCAGGATAATTGCCGGCGAGCAACGGAGCCAAGTGTTGCGCGTGCTCAGCCGCAGTGCCATCTGGCCACAGAGCGTGACACATTTCGGCGATTGCCAACAAGTCTTCCTGCGTCGCCTGCCGGACACGCACGGTTGTCATTCAGAAAGTTTAGTCCAGCGTCTCCCAACTGCGAAGCGGGTGCTCATGGAGGGCCAGATCAACGCGTTTGCCGCGAAACTTCACGCACTCCATGCGCAGCCGAAGGCGTTGCTCTGCTCCCGCTTCACCCTTTAGCTTGATCTCGCCGCCCGCTCCGACAATGCGCTGCCACGGTAGTCCGCTTGCCACTTCCTTGCGCAGCAATGTCGCCACCGCCCGATGATAAAGCGGATAGCCCGCCGCCGCAGCCACTTTGC
Source organism: Bryobacteraceae bacterium (assembly GCA_049802535.1). Lineage (GTDB taxonomy): Bacteria > Acidobacteriota > Terriglobia > Bryobacterales > Bryobacteraceae > Bog-105. The sequence continues at coordinate 994 of JBARMQ010000356.1, forward strand.
CGTAGGTCGAAACCTTCCCCTGGGGAACAGAACGAATGATACGCCGAAACGCGGCATCGCGCAGCTCATCTTCGCGAAACCCATCTTTGAGAATCCTTCGCTTGAGATTCTGCGGAGCAACCGGCCGTCGCATGAGCAGCACTCTATCAGAGCCTGATTACCTTTGAACTAACCTTCAACGGAACGGACTAGAGCCGGAAGGTAAGCTGCTTCTGGCTAACTCAGCGTCCCACCTTCGCCAGAACCCAAGTAGCGCAGGCGGCCAATCGAATATCGCTGCAAACGTATATCCTCGACCGTGAACGCGCATTCGAGCTCGAAGCCGAGTTTTTCCATGATTCGAGTCGAAGCGATGTTTTCCGGTCTGGCGATCGAGATAATTCGATCCAGCTGGACGCGTTCGAACGCGTCTCGAAGTGCGGCCCGAGCCGCTTCCGTTGCCAGGCCATGGCCCCACCAGCGGCGTGCCAGCCACCACCCGATCTCCGGGTCCGTCGCGTCGCGCCAGAACCCCACGCCACAGAAACCGATCATTTCCCCGTTGGTCTTCGCCAGTAGCTTCCACCGGCAGAAACCCCGATCCATATAAAGGTTCCATTGCCGGGTCACGAAAGTCCGTACCTGCTCGTCCGTCCAAGGTACGCCGCCGGTGATATAACGCATCACTTCAACGTCCGTGGCGATTGGTCGCAGCGCGTGCCAATCGGAGATTTGCCACGGTTCAAGGCGAAGCCGCTGAGTCTCGAGGGTCATAGGTCCATTATGAGCGGGGCAAGCGACCCCGTTGGATGCAACTGGCCACTCAAACATTGTGATTTAACCCTAACAATATCAGTGGTTTACCTCAACACATCGGCTGAACAAATTAGTCACAATTATGTCTTGGCGCGGGCATTTAAGTCTCGGCACAAGCGCGGCACTCTCGCTGCATGTTCCTGCGCCGAGAAGCCGCGGCGTCGAGGCGGCACGCTTAGGCGCCCAATATACCGTGTGAAGGATTGCCAAGACTCCACCGGCGATAACGAGCGCTACGCCTGTTATACGAAGTCTTCGGCCACTGTTTCTTCCGTCAAAATGGCCTCCAACGATCCGGCCGTTTGCAGCGGCCGGCGCCGCAATACAGTTCCCAAAGGAGCTGCCGACGCCATCACGTGCGCCACGAATCGGTAGCCCCGCCGAGGAACCGTTTCGATGTACCTGGGATGAGAGGCATCGTCATTGAGCACCTCTCGCAGACGGTTTACCGCTTTGTTGAGAGACCGATCGAAATCGACAAACGTGTCGTTCGCCCAGATTCGGGCTTTCAGATCCTCGCGGCTAACAACCTCACCAGGGCGATCCACAAGTGCCGCGAGAATTCGAAACGGCTGCTCCTGAAGACGAATCGTACTCCGTTTTTCCGCAGTTCCATGGCGGCCACGTCGAGTTCGTAATTGCCAAATCGAATGGTGGCGGACAAACGGATGACCCCTGGCTTACTTTAACTTGAAACGGCTTCAAGATGGCATCAATTTTCGGCGCCAACGGCCAGAGCTAGTGTTGCGTGCGCACCCACTCATCCCATAATCCGCGCGGGCATCCGTCACACGAATGTCGGTTCTGAATGTTCAACGGGCGGCTCAACGTCGTCATGGCCTTCCCGTCTGCTTCTCGCATAACCAGCCTGATCAGGTATTTGCCGGTCTTTACGTTGAACTCCCACCTCAATGTGACATTGGGATCTGCTTGTTTCAACGTCTCATCGCGCACGTTTAGACGCGCTGTCTTTTCTGAGCCCGCCACATAGCCGCCCTCCTCGTCGAACAACACGGCAACAGCCCGGAATGAATCATTGTTGCGGCCAGCCAGCTTCCGAAAGTGCAATGCTGTCAGTTCGACCTTCGCTACGATAAGAACCGTCGCATCGTCACTCCCGTTCTGTTTCGAGTAACCGGTTTGTACAACAAGCGGTATATCGTTCGCTGTGTTTCGCGCGAAAACTTCATCGTCGATTTCGTCCGTCGCATGGCTATCCCGCGACTCATTCTTAATGGCATAGTAACCACGCCGGGCTTCTACCTTGTCTCCTCGTTCGTTCTGCAAAAGAACCTTCAAAGGGTGAAAGGTCCCGTCCATTTTCAGTGATACCGGCGAAAACCCGAGAACGTAGGAAATCTGTGCCGTGGTCGCCGTCTTCACGAAACCTAAGTTCAGATCGTTGTTTTCGCGGAAATATGTACCACCCGTACCATCTGCCAAGTCGGCCATAACATCCTCACCGGCGCGCGCGCTTTCCCGGCGGTAAGCCTTCCATTTTTCGGATGGTGAGTTCTGGCTTGGGGGCCGTCTGCCCCCGCCTGACGATTCGGCCACGTTCTGCTCTTCCTCGGCCACAATCACGCCACGAGGGCTCAAACCATTCACGATCACATTCGATCTCGCCGCCAGATCAAGCACCCCTTCCAAGGATCGAGCTCCTGCGGGTGTCTGCGCAAAAAATCCTGGCGATGCAAGGACGACCACACGTTGGCCCGGCATGCTGGAGAGCTGACGGAGCGCTCGTCTCAGTGTTCCAAGCGCCACTTGCGTATCCTCCGCGCCGATCTTTAACTCCCGGGTTGCCGCTGACTCTGCTAAGAGCTTCGCCGGTTCCAGCGGCATGTGAGCACACGCCATCGTGTGATTGGTCAAAGCCGCTAACGCTTCCGAACTCCCCTTTGTCATAACTAGGTCGGCAATGTAGTAACTCACGTCGGGACAATTCATGCCACCGTGTCCCACCTGCGGCCGCCATCGCAGCTTCCCTGCTATCATCGCGAGTTTCTCTGGGTCGCTGCTGAAACCGGATAAAAGACGTCTGGAGAAACTGTAAATCGCTACTTCGTCTCCCGCCGGTAGTGGCTGCCGAAAGTGCCGTACTGCCGCCTCGCGAAGCTGCGCCATATCGGCGAACCTGGTGTTCAGATCGTCGAACAGATAAATGAGGCGGCGACGAACCTCGCCATGGGGCGCGGTCAAGTTCGCTCCAGTCAGATGGCCGGTCGACTTTGATTCAGCAGCGGTCTGCACGCTTGCTTCTGTCGCTGGGCCTACTGCCACAAAACTAGTGATGACCCGGCGTTTGCCTTTGTCAAAGAGCCGAAAGTCATCCTTAGTCAAGTTGCCAACGGGGGAACCGTGCCGATCGCGGACTACCACCGGGACGAGCACCACATCCACCCGACTCTCAAATCTGGCCGACGACGGATCTTCTACGACTTGGGCTGCGAGGTAAGATAGCGTTCCGAAGAGGGCTATGACGATGAGATTCCTAAACGGCACACGCATCTTGCATCCTTTATGGTGCCACTCCTTGCTCAGGCGCTGCCCCTTCGGCTAAGCGAAAAGAGCACGGCTGCGTGCCACTATACGAAGAGAAACTCGCTATTCCTTCGCGTGGCACACTTGATTCGCGCCCGTTTTGCGCGAGTTCGTCAAACCCTATGCGAGCGATCATCATCGGTGGCGGAATTGGGGGCTTGAGCGCGGCTCTTGCGCTGCGCAGCCGGGGAATCGATGCCCAGGTGTATGAGAAATCGGACTCCCTACAAGACGTGGGCGCCGGTATCTCTCTCTGGCCAAATGCTGTGAAGGCTCTAGGGAAATTGGGCCTCGGACAACACTTACAATCGCTTTGCCTGCCCAATTTGGATGTTGCCTTACGACGCTGGAATGGGGCCGGCATCTCTAACACTTCAGCGCGTGAACTGGAAAGGCGCTTTGGAGGTGGAATCGTCGTTCTACATCGCGCGGAATTGCTTGAGATGTTGGCTGAGAGTACCGGCCGCTCCAACCTCCATCCCAGGCACCAGTTGTCTTCCGTGAACGAGGCCGCGTCTGGCGTGCGTGCAACGTTTGCTAATGGCGCGGCCGCTCAAGGCGATGTCTTGATCGGCGCGGACGGACTACACTCGGCGGTTCGTTCTTTACTCGGACATAAAGATAAGATCCGTTATTCCGGCTACACGGCGTGGCGTTCGATCTCCCCGTTTAAGCGCATGGATGTGATTCCCGGCGAGACATGGGGTCCAGGGAAGCGTTTCGGTATCTTTCCGATCAAAGGTGATCGCGTTTATTGGTTTGCTACCAAAAACGCGAAGGAAGGCGAGCGAGACCCTAGCGGCGGACCACAATCTCTTCTGCTCTCCCTCTTTAAAGGGTGGCACCAACCGATCGAAGCCTTGATCCGGGCTGCGGATGGCGCCGCGATCCTTCGAAACGACATCTATGATCGCGACCCTGTGCCAGCATGGGGCAACGGAATAGTGACACTGCTCGGCGATGCAGCCCACCCAATGACGCCAAATCTGGGACAGGGAGCGTGCCAGGCCATCGAGGATGCCATGGAACTCGCCTGTTGTCTGGCGGATGCTACTCGAGTTGATTTGGGCTTGAAGGATTATGAGCGAAGACGGATCAAGCGCACCGGCATGATCGTGCTGGCTTCTCGACGCCTCGGCGTGTTGGCTCAGTTCAAAACGCCGATCGTATGCCGCTTGAGGGATCTGGCGTTACAACTTACTCCAAGCAGCGTCACTTACAGAGGGTTGTCTAAGGTAATTGGATACGAAGATCATTTAAGGGACTGACGCCTAACTAAGGCTTGTTCGGGAAAATGAACTACGGCTAGTCCAGGACACGCCACGCAGCAGATAATGAGAGGTCACACGGGATCGCAACAGCCCGAGCAACAAGGAAACGGTGATCAATGACCAATTCACCCACCGTAATCGGAATCGCCGAGATCGCTCTTAACGTCCGCGATTTAGCGAGAATGCGGCAGTTCTACCAAGATATTCTCGGTTTCAAGCTGCTGAGCCAGGCTTGTTACGAGAGCGGCCCCAATCCGGATCCCGATGGCGAGCCGACCATCGCCTTTTTAGTGATTCGGCAAGTTGATACTCCACTCGGCAGTCACGGTCAATCCCAATTACTTGCGCTGATTGATTTTCAGCGACACGTCTTTGTCAAGGGACGTTTTGACGGGCACGATCATAAACGATCAACGCTAAATCACCTTGCTTTCGAGATCTCGCCGCAGAGTTACGAGACGGAGAAAACGAGGCTCGAAATGCTCGGCATCAGTCCCCGTTGCGTATTGTTTCCGGAGATGAGCGCGCGATCTCTCTTTTTCGCAGATCCAGAAGAAAATGTGTTGGAGTTGATTTGCCACACTCCAGATCCGAAGGGGAGTAGTAACTGATGCCGCACTTCAAGAGTTTGCTGGAAACCGGAGGGTTCGTAGAGAACCTCCCTAAAGCGCGCGACTTCTATGAGCAGGTTCTTGGCCTGGAAAAGCTCAGAGAGAGCGACGTCGGCTGTCTCTTCACAGTGGCCCGGGGACAGCTGCTGCTACTGATCACCCAAGAGAAGGCGAGAATCCCCAGCAAGACGCCGGGGGGCGAGGTTCCTCCTTGCGCCAGTGGCGCCCACGAAACCTTGGGCCCGGGACACATCGCTTTCGCTGTGGCAGAGGATGAACTCGATGACTGGCGGACTCGCCTCGAGAGCCAGGAGGTCGAGGTTCTCAGCGAAGTGGCTTGGGAAGGAAAAGGACGCAGCATCTATTTCCGGGATCCCGACGGCCACCTTCTAGAAATGGCCACACCTGGTCTTTGGGGTTTGGATTGGTAAATACGTTAGGACCGATGAGCGGAGTATCACGGCTACCCCTCATCCCCTTACGCGCCGGCGTTCAATCCCCCGTGGGCAAAAATCGATCATGAAGTTTGCTCCCGGCCGATGATTCGCGAAATTGTCTCTGTTACTGTTGCATCTTAAACTTCAAATGACTTTGTAACCGTATAGCGTGCCGTTTGCCCGGGCGCATTGCGCATAGAGCTGTGCGAGTACATACTGATCTCCGCTAATGGGGCTGGGATCAACGTTGAAGCTGGCGCATCCGACGCAGGTCTCGCAGGCGACCTGGATCCTCCAGAAAATCAAATCCGGCAGAATAGATATATGAACGTCCCAGAGATGCTGAAGAGTATCGGTGAGCAGATTCAATCCAGCGCCAGCGGAAAACTTGTCTACGGAGAACCCGTCTCGGTTGCCGATAGAAAAATCATCCCGGTGGCGCGCGTCCGGTACGGCTTTGGCGGAGGAGGCGGCGGTCATGAGCAAAATGCCGGTCATGGCGGTGGCGGAGGTGGCGGCCACGTCTCAGCCCGGCCGGTCGGAGTCGTCGAGATCACTCCATCAGGCACTCGCTTCATCCCAATACCCGATTGGAGAAAGTCACTTGCGCTTCTTGCGTTGAGTCTGAGTGTTGGCTTTCTTGCCGGAAGATGCAAGCACCGCTAAGGAGACAATCGCCCATTTCTAGTCTGCTGTCTCTGAAATTGCTTTGTGGTTATTGACCTGTTGGGCGCCGGGCACGGCCAAGTATTAATGAATATACTGAGCTACATCGGGGCGGAGGGCGTATCCCGGGCGTATCCCCGCATGCCGGTATACGGTGCTTCAGAGAAGCCGTACCCGTGAGGGTTCAGTGTAGCGGCAGCACTTACTATCCGTCAAGTAAGTATTGCAGAAAAGTCCCCGTCGATATAAGTCAGGACTGGGACCGCGGGTTAGCGGAAACAACGTCCTTCAATCCACCTTTGACCGTTTACGCCAATCAAAGTGGCGGCCAAGAATTCCTTTAACGATCAAGTGATCCGTTGAAGCCGTGACGCCGATCCCGACTCCGATATTGATCTCCCACTTCGGCGAAACGTTCAAATCGGTCGCCGCGAAGAATTGCTGCTGCTGCTCTCGAAACGGATCCATCTGTGTCAACGAGCCATAGTCGGCATAGTATTCAATCCCGCCGCTGACCTGCTTGGTGAAGTCATAGCTCACCTTTGCAGCCGGGGCGAATGCTACGCCCTGATGCACATCCGGTCCATGCCAAGTGCGTTCCAAGGCGGGATTGAACGCAAAGTACCAACGGTCGATCGCCTTGTCTACAATCGGCCGGATTTCCCACGTCCAGGTATCGGGAGAATACACCGCGCGTTGATATCCGATCTCCGTCGATAAACTAACGCCAATCGGCCAATGCCATGACGCCGGCACACGCACACGTGGGCGAATGTGATCGCCCACCCATTGCACTCCGTGGCCGTTTTGCTCGCTAGTGAACACGTAAAAGCCCACCTCCGCCCAGTTATTAATCCCCTCTGTGATCTCCAACGTTTCATGTTCCTGACGATTCGTCGGATACACGCCCCCAATTACAGAACGCTGCCCAATCGGCGTAAAATTCGAATGAACTTCAACCATGGTGCTGTCGGGCGCAACCGTGTCCGATCCATAAACCTGAATCTCATAATTTCCCTGCGCGTGCACCGGCAAAGAAAGCAAGAGACCCCAGAGCGCCACACCTAATGCCGAGCGCAGCATTCCGGATTAAGCGTTGTGAAACAACATCATGAACCCCATGTCCATATGGTCCTGCTGATGACAGTGAAACAGCGTTAAGCCAGGACCATTTGCTGTGAATTCAACATCTATTTGCGAATGCGCATTTAGCCGCACGGTGTCTTTCATAATCCCGCGAGTTTCGCGTCCAGACAACCGGCGCAGCTCAAAGACATGACGATGCAAATGCAAAGGATGATCGTCGGAGCTATCGTTCTTGAACAACAGACGGTACCGGTGACCCTGCCGTAAATCAACCGTATCCGTGTGCGGAAACGATTTTCCATTGATCGTCCAGTGGTCCATATCGCCATGTCCCGTGAATTTCGATTTGAACGTGAGCGGTATCTCGATGACGCCGGTATCGCTGGCTGCGCCTTCTTCCTTGGCGCCAAACTGCCCATAATCCCACATCAGCGTTTCCGGTTGGTCCCACTGTGGCTCGCCGCTCCGGTTCGCATACTCCACCACAATGCCCATGCCGGCAGCCTGGATATGTTTGCGCACTTCTCCAAGGACCCAAACTCCCGGATGATTCATCTCCACAATCGCGCTCACGCGTTCAGCGGGTGCAACACTCACCATGGGAACGCGGCAACGGTACGGTACCGGATTGCCATCCATGGCAATCACATCAAATTGATGGCCGCTCAACGCCACCCAGTGGCATTCGGTTGGGCTTGAGTTCAACACATGCAGCAACACACGTTGCCCCGCCTTGACGCGAATAGGCTCACCGAAGCCAAGCACTCGCCCGTTAATGGTCGACACATCATAGGAGGGATTCATCGAACCGTCGTCGCTGGCAAGCAACTGGCCTCGCCAATCGTGCAATGCCAAAAAAACTTCAGCATCATACCGGGCCGGATTGTCGCGGGGTTCTATCCATAAAAATCCATGCTGCCCGGTGTATTGCCCTCTATTGAAATCCCGGCCGGCAAAGACATGGGTGTGATACCACCGGAAGCCCGCCGGCCGCGGCGTAAACGTGTATCTCGCGTTCCCGCCGGGCACAATTGGCGGCGTCCCCTCTTCCATGGCGCCATCCACGTCTGAAGGTAAAAATAGCCCGTGCCAATGCACTACTTCAGGGATGCTCGTCCGGTTGACGACGTCGATCGTGACCGGCCGTCCTTCCTGGAAGCGAAGCAACGGCCCAGGTACTTGGGAATTGTAAGCAGTCGTCTGAATGAACCGTCGCGGCGAATGCTCGAGTGAATAGGGAGCGATTTCAACCGTGTAATCTGCCGCCTTCACCGCCCCCACCAACGGTGTTACCAGCAACGTCGCTGCGCCTGCTGCTGTCGACTCCAAAAACTGCCGCCGGGTTAGCAAGTCCGATGCTAACAAGTTTGTCTATCCGAGGCTTGACAATAACATTTCTGTTATATAACATTTTGGGTATACAAATGCGTCAGCGTACAAGCAGGAAAACGCCGAACCTCGACGCTACGTTCTCCGCGCTGTCGGACCCGACACGCCGGGCGATTCTTGCCCGCCTCGCTAAAGGCGAAGCGACGGTGATGGAACTTGCGCACCCGTTCGAGATGAGCCAGCCCGCAATTTCCCGGCACCTGAAAGTGCTCGAAACCGCGGGCCTAATTGTGCGGCGGGTCGAGGGGGCCAAGCATCCCTGTAGGCTCGCAAAACACGGTATCGAGGCCATCGATCAATGGCTCGCGATGCTCCGTGAAGCTTTGGAGAAAAACTATGACCGGTTGGATCAGGTTCTGGCCGGCATGCAATCACAGAAAGGAAAGAAACAGCAATGAGCAAGATGACAATTCAGCCCGAGGGCGATCGGTATGTTGTGGTGACAAGATGGTTCGCGGCGCCGCCCGAAGCGGTCTACCGTGCACACACGGATCCTGACTTAATACAGAAATGGCTGCTCGGCCCGGAAGGCTGGACGATGCCGGTTTGTATCAACGAGGCGCGGCCAAACGGCAAGATTCGTTACGAATGGACGAACGGCAAAGGCGCCGGATTCCACCTGACCGGCGAATATTTGGACCTCCAGCCGTACAGCAAGATCGTTCATGTGGAGCGCATGTTCTTACCGGGACCCACGCCCGACAACCACGTAGAAACGACGTTCGATCCGGACGGCGACGGTACATTGATGACCATGCGGATGACTCTGCCAGATGCCGAAACAAGAAAGCAAATGCTTGCCACCGGGATGGAGCACGGCATGGCAGCGAGCTATGTTCGGCTGGAAAAGATGATTGCACCCACATCCGGGCTGCATCGACTCACACATTCCTAAATCAAGAAAAGCTTGTTGGAAGCCTAAGCTTGGCCGTGATTGTAGACGAGACCTAGCCAATGCGCGTGAGTTGAAGGCCCTGGGATGGAAGCTGTTAATCAACTGGGAATGCGAGACGGTAAATCCTGTCCAAATCGCGGCCCGCGTTGCCCGCTTCTTGGCTAGCAACAGCTAATTTCCTAGGTGCTCGAGGCCCCCGGCGCGCCCCTTCTGGACCCTATAAATACGGCATTTCCGCATGCTATGGTGAAGCTAGTGTCATCGCCGTTTAACTTCCGCCTGGACCAGTATGAAGGGCCGCTGGACTTGTTGCTGGACCTGATACGGAAACAGCAAATTAATATCTACGACATCCCCATTGCGCAGATTACCGCGCAGTATCTGGATTTCATGCAGAAGGCGATGGAACTCGACATCGAATTGAGTTCGGACTTCGTTTACATGTCGGCAACGTTGATTC
>JBARMQ010000357.1:0-1527 GCA_049802535.1 Bryobacteraceae bacterium
CCGCAGGCGCATGAGCCCGGATGGCGGGGATCATGGACTTCGTTCAGATCGCCGCAGGACGGACACACCAACACGTGCGATGTATGCCGCGCATCCTCGGCCAACGTATAACCGGGGAAAAGATCGAATGCCTTGCGGCACTCGCCGCAGACGCCCGTCTTCACCCACAGGAAGTATTTGACATCCGCGTCCTTCCGGCCCGTGATCGGGCAGCGCGTCTTATAGAAACGCCCGACCTCATCGGAGAGATGATCGAGCAGTTCGTCTGCTTTCCGGCGATAGACTTTGAGATCAAGCGCGTCAATTTCCTCGCGAACGATCCATGCCGCCATCGGGTTAATGTCCATGCCGATGACATTGCACCCGAGCCTGTTGGCTTCGAGCAAAGGCGTGCCGCCGCCCATAACTGGGTCGGCGACCGTCACACCCTCAAAGCTGTTCGACCGGTAGTACAGGTCTTCGACAGGCCCGTCTCCGAACTCCGACAGGAGCAGCCCCCGAAACAGGGTCCCCGGACGACGCGCAAACCACTTGTGGACGGCAATGATCGGACGATAGTTCTGCTGAATCTGCTTTTCACGCAGCGCAAGCGACGCGATGAACCGGATGCTGTAATTTTGTTCGATCGACATTCCGTTGTCTCACATCCGCTTACCAAACAGGGGCCACTTCTCGCCAATATATCGTTCCGCCGCCTCGCGGACGACCCATGCCAGCGAGACCTTCTTTTCCTTCGCGATGGCTTCAAGCGTTTCGTACATTTCGGGCGGGAAACTGATCGACGCCCGAACGGCTGAGCCGCTTTCGGCCTTGTTCCTCTTCGGATCTTCCTTGGCTGCATTCACGGTGTCTTGGCTGAGACCTGTTCACCACACTACACCATCCCGGTGAACCTGCCAAAGCCGCTGCGAGGCTCACCGCTCAGCCGAAGAACCACCGTCCTATAATCCGCTGACGCCATGATCCGTAACCAATTGAGCAGGAATAGCTTGCCTCATTTCTCTGGTCCTCGCCAAACCCTTCGCTGCGCCGTGGTGCCGCTTTCACTGTCCTCTTCCTACTGCCCCCAATCCGGCAGGGCGACGGCACCGTAGCCGCCGCCGCTTGCTGTCAATGACGCTTCTTGGCTCCCCCCTGCCCTGCGGGCACGGTCCCCCCAACAAGCTATGACAGCCGCGCTCGGTTGCGGCGGCCTTGTGCCTCTCTCTCGCCCCCGCCGTGGGGGTCACTTCAAACAAGAGAGGCACATCATGAATACGAACACCACCATCGCACTCAACAAGCTCCTCGCCTGGGACGGCAATGTCCGCAAGACGGAGTCCGACAAGAACATCGACGAGCTGGCGGCATCGATCTCAGCCCATGGCCTTCTGCAATCGCTCGTCGTGCGGAAGGACAAACGCGGCAGGTATCCGCCGGACGGACCGAGGTAAGGTCCCATGCCGTTGTCGATGAGAACCTTGTGCTTGCCGGTGTCTACGTACAGTGAATTGATCTGGAAGTAAGCGGTTGTGGAGGGAAGAAACC
>JBARMQ010000358.1:0-5003 GCA_049802535.1 Bryobacteraceae bacterium
GCGTTGGCTTGGTTGGCGGCGATTTGGTTGGGGGTGGACATGGCTCAAAAAACTCCTTTGGAAAATGGAAAGGCCGCGGGGACGACGCCCGCGGCCTAGATTTACGGAAGCTCGGGCACAATGGGCGGCAGCAGCCCTTATGCGCTGGCCTAACTAACGTCGCGCACAACGGGCAGCAATCGCCCTGTGCGTCGATTGTCAAATTGCGCACAACGGGCACCGATCGCCCTGTGCGTCGATTGTCAAATTGCGCACAACGGGCAACAACCGCCCTGTGCGCTCTTCAGTTTTGAGACTAGCACGCGAAATTGCGTGATTTTGAATCGAAAAAGGCTAAGTGATTGAGAAGGTTATGTCGATTTTCGTCTGAACGCCGTGACCGTCTTTTCTTCGCCTTGGGGAGAGAGAAGCGACCCTGGGGAAGGCTACGATTTATCGTGGAAGCTGTCTCGGCGATAGCGGCCAGTTTATGGACGTCTCACCATAGCCGACTTTCGGGAGCGGCCGCCCTTTGTGGCAACGGGACCTGCTGGCGCGGCTCTCGCGAGAGCGATACTGCTTGATGAGATCACTCATCATGAACCCCAGCGCAGCATACACACCGGACGCGCCAAATCTCTTGGAAAATAGTCCTTTATCTTCCCAGGAACTGGCTCGCATGAACGCCTATTGGCGAGCGGCGAATTATCTGTCGGTGGGTCAGATCTATCTATTAGATAATCCGTTGTTGAAAGAGCCGCTCACGCTCCAACACATCAAGCCGAGGCTATTGGGGCATTGGGGCACAACGCCTGGACTAAATTTTATTTACGTACATTTCAATCGCGTTATCAAGGCGCGCGACCTCAACGTGATTTATATCGCCGGTCCTGGGCACGGAGGCCCGGGCATCGTTGCCAACGTATATCTCGAAGGGACCTATAGTGAGTATTACCCTTCCATTCCGCAGAGCGAAGCCGGTATGCGGTTGCTGTTCAAGCAATTCTCATTTCCAGGCGGCATTCCCAGTCACGTTTCGCCGGAAACTCCAGGCTCGATTCATGAGGGCGGGGAATTGGGTTACTCGCTGCTGCATGCCTACGGAGCGGTCTTTGACAATCCCGATTTGATCGTCTGCGCAGTGATAGGCGATGGCGAAGCGGAGACGGGCCCTTTGGCGGCGAGCTGGCATTCCAATAAATTTTTGAACCCGGCGGTGGATGGCGCGGTGCTTCCGATTCTGCACCTGAATGGCTACAAAATCGCTAACCCGACACTGCTAGGACGAATGAATGATGACGAGTTAATCGAGCTGATGCACGGCTATGGCTACGAACCGCACTTTGTTGAGGGACACCATCCTGAGTTGATGCACCAGTTGATGGCGTCGACGCTTGATCTGGTGCTGGATGAGATCGCGGACATTCAGAAGCGAGCACGCGAGCAAGGCCACACAGATCGTCCCCGCTGGCCGATGATCGTGCTGCGCTCGTTAAAGGGCTGGACAGGCCCCAAGGAAGTGGATGGGCTGCCGGTTGAAGGCACGTGGCGGGCGCATCAAGTGCCGCTCGACGGCTTGAGCAAGAATCCCAAACATCTGGAGCAGTTGGAACAGTGGATGAAGAGTTACAAGCCCGAAGAGCTGTTCGATGAGTCGGGCAAACTGATTCCAGAATTGGCGGCATTGGCGCCCAAAGGCAAACGGCGAATGGGCGATAACCCCAACGCGAACGGCGGCTTGCTGATGCGGGACTTGGTGCTACCCGATTTTCGCCAATTTGCCGTGGATGTTCCCTCTCCTGGAGAAGTAGATGCCGAAGCCACTAAGGTAATGGGAGTTCTGCTGCGAGAAGTCATGCGGTCGAATGAGAGCGCACGGAATTTCCGTCTGGTCGGCCCGGATGAGACCGCCTCCAATCGGCTGCAGGCAGTGTTTGAAGCGACGAACAAAGTCTTCATGGAGGACATCCTTCCCTTTGACGTTTGGCTCGCGAAGACCGGGCGCGTGACGGAGGTATTGAGCGAGCATCTTTGTCAAGGATGGCTGGAAGGGTACCTGCTGACGGGGCGGCACGGCTTCTTCAATTGCTATGAGGCCTTCATACACATTGTGGATTCGATGTTCAACCAACACGCCAAGTGGTTGAAGGTGACGCGGCAGATTTCCTGGCGGCGTCCCATTGCATCGCTGAACTATTTACTGTCTTCGCATGTGTGGCGACAGGATCACAACGGCTTTAGCCATCAGGATCCCGGGTTTGTCGATCTGGTGATGAACAAGAAGGCCGAAGTCATCCGAATTTATCTGCCGCCAGATGCGAATACCCTGCTGTCGGTCACCGACCACTGCCTTCGCAGCCGGAACTATGTGAACGTCATCGTGGCAGGCAAGCAGCCTGCGCCGCAATGGCTGGATATGGAATCCGCGGTGGCCCATTGCACGGAGGGAATTGGAATCTGGGATTGGGCGAGTAGCGATCAGGGCAGGGAGCCGGACGTGGTGATGGCATGCGCGGGCGATGTGCCGACGCTCGAAACGTTGGCGGCCGTCGATTACCTGAGAAAGATGATCCCGGACATTCGTATACGAGTGGTCAACGTAGTGGATTTGATGACCTTGCAGCCCAGCACGGAGCACCCGCATGGCCTGACCGACGCGCAATTCGATGCCATCTTTACCAAAGACAAGCCGGTGATCTTTGCTTTCCACGGCTACCCCTGGTTGATACACCGACTAACGTATCGCCGCACCAACCATGACAATATTCATGTGCGCGGTTATAAGGAGGAAGGCACCACGACCACGCCCTTTGACATGACCGTGCTGAATGAATTGGATCGATTCCATCTGGCCGGCGCGGCCATTGACCGCATAGCAGGGCTACAAAACATCGCGGCCTACGCACACCAAGACATTCGCAAGCGTTTGATCGCGCATACCGAATACGTGCGCGCCCACGGAGAAGATATGCCGGAGATCCGCAACTGGAAATGGCCGGGCATGATGGCGCCGGGCGCACCCGTGCTCTTGCACAGTAATGGTTCATAGTGTTGCGAGCGGGCGTCGACAAGCCGCCGCTTGAAACTCGGGGTGGCAAACTAAACAGTACTCATCCAAAACTTCTATGGCCACACCAACAGCTCAGACCTACGCCAACCACACTCGCCTTCACCCGCTCTTTCATTTGGTGATTGCGCCCATTCTGATACTGACCGTAATTTTGGGTATCGTTGAGGCCGTGCGGCAGCCGACACTCCACAACATTTGGATGGTCGTGTTTTTCATAGCCGTATTTCTACTTTCCTTCCTCACGCGCACCTATGCCTTGAAAGTGCAGGATCGCGTCATCCGCCTGGAGGAGCGGCTGCGGCTTACGGAACTGGTTGCCGCGCCAATTAGGCCCCAAGTCGTGAGGCTAAGCGAGGGACAACTGATAGCGCTGCGATTCGCGTCGGATGAAGAGGCGCCGACGTTGGTCGAAAGGGCGTTGACTGAGAATATGGCTCCGGCCGACATCAAAAAAGCGATCCGGAACTGGCGAGCGGACCATTGGCGTATCTAGCGCCGCTGGACCGCGTCCGACGCCCGGACGGCAATTCCCAGAAACGAACAGCGGGTTTGTGCCGTAGGATGGATTCTAACGCCCTAAGCCGCTGATAATACGGCCTTTCCCCAACATTATTTGTGATGGTTCCTCACGTGCATTAAAGTGTATCCGTGGGCATGGATATTCCTCGCGGTAAAGAAGTAAGGCGCAAGCGCATTGTGACGCGAACCGTCGCAATCGTTGTTGTAGTCGCGGCCCTTGGTGGGGTAACGTTTGCGTTGGCGCGTCTGAAGCCTGCGGCGCCATCAGTCGATCGTGGTTCGGTTTGGATCGATACGGTAAAGCGTGGTTCGATGGAGCGTGAAGTTCACGGCTTGGGCCAGCTAGTACCGGAAGAGATTTTCTGGATACCGGCGACTGTCAACTGCCGGGTAGAGAGCATCTTGCGGCGTGCCGGTACCGACACCGTTAAAGCGAATGACGTTTTAATGGTGCTGACCAATCCTGACATGGAGCTTGACGCCGAAAATGCGGCTTGGCAGGTGAAGCAGGACGAAGCCAATTTGGCGAATTTGAAGGTGACGCTTGAAAGCTCAAAATTGGATCAGCAGGCACAGCTTGCGGCGCTGCAATCGGACTACACGACTGCGAAACTGACGGCCGATCGGGATTTGGAACTCACGCGATTGAATCTGAAAAGCGATTTGGAATCTAAACTGTCGGTGGGCAAGGCCGACGAACTCGCCAAACGCATGGCACTGCAGCAGCAACGGCTAGCTATTGCCGACGAATCGATTAAGGCGCAAATCGATCAGCAGATGGTCGTGCTGGAGCGTTCCCGCGCCGCTTTAGACCTGAAGCGCAAACAAGTGGACCAATTGACCATTCACGCCGGGATCGATGGCGTGCTGCAGGAAGTGGATGTGGAAGTCGGACAGCAAGTCGCGGCGGGCACGATTCTGGCGAAGGTTGCCGATCCGAGGAAGCTCAAAGCGGAGTTGAAGATCGCCGAGACGCAGATGAAAGACGTCCGCATCGGCATGACTGCGAGCATCGACACGCGCAACGGACTGATCCCCGGCCACGTGATTCGCATCGATCCGGCGGCGACTAATGGAACCAGAACGGTGGATGTCAGCTTGGAAGGGCCGCTGCCCGAGGGCGCGGTTCCGGAACTGAGCGTGGACGGCACGATCGAGCTGGAACATTTGAGCAACATCTTATACGTCGGCAGGCCAGTTTCCGGCCAACCCGATACCACCATTGGTCTCTTTAAGGTCGATCCGGATGGCAAGGGAGCAACACGGGTGAATGTGAAGCTGGGCCGGAGCTCAGTCAATACTATCGAGATTCTAGACGGCCTCAGCGCGGGCGACCAAGTGATCTTGTCGGACATGACCCAATGGGATTCGCAACCGAGGATCCGCCTAAATTAGGGAAACTTTCGCCCCAGCAATAACGTAATCAGCTTCAATC
>JBARMQ010000359.1:0-8628 GCA_049802535.1 Bryobacteraceae bacterium
CTACAAAGTGGCCGCCTTAGTGGGTGATCTCGCCACGGAAAATGACGCGGCACGCTTATCGCGCAGTGGAGCGCCCGTGAAGCAGATTTGTACGGGCACCATATGTCACCTGGACGCCAATATGGTCGGCAATGCGCTCAACGATTGGCCCCTCGCAGATCTTGATTTTCTATTTATTGAAAATGTCGGCAATCTCGTCTGCCCGGCGAGTTACGATCTTGGCGAGAATGCCCGGCTCGTCCTATTGTCGGTGACTGAGGGAGAAGACAAGCCTCTCAAATATCCATCGATTTTTCAAACTGCGGACGTGGCAGTGATCACGAAGATCGATCTTGCCCAAGCGGTAGAGTTCGATGCGGAATTGGCGAGGAACAACATCGAGGCCGTCAGGCCCGGTATTCCCATTTTTGAAAGCTCGGCCAAAACGGAGGCGGGCCTCAAGGCAATCCTGGACTGGGTGACGTCGTTGAGAAACTCGTCAGTGCCTATTGGACTTACTATCCCTTAGTGCGAGTTCCAGGAGTAAGGGCTTCGAGAGCCTCTTCCACCGTGAGATAGCTGGGAAAGACTTTCTCCATGCGGGTTACTCGAAAAAGTGTCCGTACTGTTTCTTGTGCGCCAGCGACGATAAGATCGCCTCGCTTGCCGATCATTTTCAAGATGGCCACGAGGGCGCCCAGTCCGCTGTTATCCATGAACGTCACAGCGGTAAGGTCCAGGACAATATGCGTTGCGCCGAGCTTTACGTGCTTGCCGATCTCACTCTTCAGGGCGTTTGCCGTGTCATTTGCGATACGCGGATCTAACACTCGAATCACCGTTGTCTCGCCAATGTGACTTGCTTCGATTGTCATCTTAGTTGCTATTCATATCGGCCAAATGCGGCCTTTCCAGCAGCTGAATGTTGTCCGCATTACAAGTTTCAGTCCGCTTGAATCCGCGCGCCCCGAAAATCCTTAGGGCTAAATAGTCATGCTCCCTACTGTCTGATGTCGATAAGGGTAGTGTGTTCAAGGCCGCCTACCCGGCCGTGCACTGAAATCCCTTGGCAAATATAAATCAATCGATGAAATTCAATCGAATATTACTTGCGGGCGCTTTCTTCGCGTGCGTGGCGTTTCACGCGGCCGCAACTGGCGCTGACACGCGGATCTCAGCAGAACGACCAAACAGTCCTGACGCCACTGCGGATCATGAGGTCCAAGTTAACTTAGGACAGCTTGGATACCGCGATGGCGTTCTCGATCGAGAACCGGACGCGAGCTATACGTTTTACTTCCCAATTCCCCGCGATGTCACATTTCGATCGGCCGTCTTCCGGCTGCACTACCGAGCATCGCCATTGCTTCGCCCCGTTTCGATTGTCAATATCTTCTCGAACGGCAGCCCCAGAGCGGTCCTACCGCTTGCGACACTCGCCGATCCTGCAAGCAAAGCCAGCGCGACTGCGGAATCCAGTGGAGGAGCAACGCCGATCTTGGACAAGTGGGCCACTGTCACACTGCTCGTGACTGATCTAAAGGCGCCGCTCCTGACGGTCAAAATCGAGGCGACAACCACGGTCAGCGACGACATATGCCAGGACCAGCGGTCCAGAGCCACGTTTCTTGAGATTTTGCCGGATTCAGGAGTGACCTACTCGACCACTGACGTCAGTCCGGTTTCGATACGAGCGGCATGGGATCTGCTGCCGAATCACGTGAAGGTCGCCATTTCGCCCGCGCCCATGGCGCCAGACGCCTTCCTTGCGGCTTGGAAGGTGGCGACGAGATTGATGTCGGCAGGACACACCATCGAAATTGTGCGTTTGCCCGAACGCGCCGATGTTGTCATTGCTCGCCGGGAGGAACTGGAGAAGGCCTTTCCGCTGGTTGCCGGTCAGACCGTACCGGACGGCAACGTGATCCTCTATCCAGCGCCAGCGGGCACGTTTCTGGCGATCACCGATTCGTTCCGTACCGGCTTGGCTCTTCTTTCGCACGATTGGATCAATCTCGCCTCGGAACAGAGCTACGACGCCATGCCAGAAGGGCAAACGCCATTCACCGAGCCGCACATTCGCCTCAATCTCCATGCGCTCGGGTTTTCAGATGAAGCGCGGCAAACTTCCGGGACAACCGAATGGAACATTCCGGTAGCTCCGCAATCGGTGCCCGCTTCCTATCGGCCGACCGCAGTCTCAATTCAACTTGTAACTGCGCCTTCACCGGCCGAGCACCCTTCACTGCTATCCACGTTTTGGAACGGCAACCTTATGGAAGTTGAGCGTGTCCCCACCGACGGGCGGCCGCATGAATTTTTGGTGCCGCTGCCGAAAACCGGCGGCCGTCCTTTCAACCAACTCCGCATTCGCCTTGAGCGCGATGAAGAACACGGCCGATGCGGGGTGGGCTACGGCGATATGCGGGTCCCTTCCCAGTTGCTGGGGTCAACGGCTATTGTCTGCGATCGGCATCCGATCCGTCCCATCACCTTAAGCGATCTTTCAGAGACCGTACGATCGGGATACCGGGTCTATCTCGCTGCTGAAGAAATGGAGTACCCCGAGACGGTCTTAGCTTTTCTTAGCCGGCTGACTCAGGATTTTGGCCTTTTACCGGACGCCGCGCAGATTACAGCGTTCCTGCCCGGCCAACCCATTCAGCCGGATCGACCTTTTGTCGTCATCAGCGCGCGCGAGTCGAGTCGCGGTTCGAGACCCGGACCGATTCTTGACGCCAAGAGCCCTGTGGTCTTCGATCGCGGACGCGTTCTGGTTAGCGATGGCCTCGGGTCAACTCTCCTGAATGTCGAAACGCTGGCCGATCTTACGGTCGCTCAACTCTCCTACGCGGGAGGACAACCCGGTCTGTGGATTGCCCCGGGTCGAGACGGGCTGCCCTCCGCTGCTGAATACGACCTGAGCGATGGCGATGTCGCTTTCTTAGGCAACAGCGGCACGGTCCGATTGCTCGACAGCCGAAAGGTAGACATAAGCCGGGTGCGTTACCCGGATTTTCAAGACTGGCAGCAGCTTCTATTTGAATACCGATACTGGCTGTTCGCCGTTCTATGGGCCATGCTGACCGTCGCATTTGTGCAACTGTATCGACGGACAGTCGGAAGACAGAAGGCCCAGAGAAAGACGGCTTAATCCATATGCGCTTAAATACTCTTCTTTTCGTGGCAGCCCTCGGCGGTTGCTCCTCAAACTTGTTCGCTGCTGCCTGGACCCAGGACGCGGGACACGGTCAGCTCATTCTTACGGCGTCTTACTTCGACACCACACATCAATTTGGCGCCGCGGGTAGTGTGATGCCATTCGGATATGACGGACAATTCCGTCAGATTGAGATCAACCCCTATTTCGAATACGGCCTGACAAATTCGACCACTCTAATCGTCAACAGCTTCGTCCCAATGCTCCGCTTTTCGAACAAATACTCCACGGAAAACAGCTTTGGTTTGGGCGACATCGAAGTTGGAGTGAGGCATCGGCTAAGTCCGCGCCGTACTCCATGGATCGTGTCCATCCAGGGCTCGGTTCAAGTGCCGGCGTACTCCGCTTACCGGAATCCCGCTCCCGGCAACCATCAAGTCGACGCCGAAATGCGCTTTCTCTTAGGCCGCGGGTATCAGATCATGAACGAGCGCAAAAATGTTTTCTGGGATGTGGAGACAGCATTTCGTTATCGAAATGGCGGTCCAGCCGACGAAGTGCGGATGGACGGAACGGCAGGTATAAACCTGACTTCACGAGTGATGTTCGACGCCCAATTTTTCGGCATTAAAGGCCTTCGCAATGGCTCATCTTTTGTGGAGGGCAGCAATCCCAATGTGCAGGCTGATTTCGACCTCTATAAAGCCCAAGCCTCGCTGGTGTTTCGCGTCGCGCCGCGCACCCGTCTGCAGGTGGGATGGAACGATGCCTTCGCCGGACGCAACACGGGTACTGGGCAGACCGCGCTGCTTGCCCTTTGGTTCGATTTCTAGATCGATCATTCCATTCAGATGCCAATTACAGGAGCCGAGCCGCAGGCCCACGGCGGAAACTGGGAGCCGCCCCGCCAACAAATAGGGCAGTTTCTAGTCGGGCAGGGCCTGATTACCCCGGCGCAGCTTGACGAGACGCTGGATCTAAAACGGCGCTGGGGAACTCGCATCGGCGATATCGTCGTCGCTAAGGGTTGGTTGAAGCGCGAACAGCTTTATCAGGCGCTGGCGACACATCTGAACACCGTCTACATCGACATGGAATCGGAGCCGCCGGATGTCGAGCTTTTCGTCAAAGACGATGCGCCGTTATATAGCGAATTATTGATTCTTCCGTGGGCCGAAATTCGCGGCAAGATTTGGGTCGTGGCAGCCGATCCCGACGAGCGAGTCTACGAATTCGTACGCGACAAATTCGGTTGCGACACTGTCATCGCGTTTGCTTCTAAATTCGATATTTTGCACCAACTCCACCGGTTGGCGGGGAAGCAATTCAATCACACCGCGGTACACGGTCTTAGCCACATCGATCCGGGACACTCGGCCAGTCAAGTGTTCACTCTTCCGCAGCTTCTTTCGCTCTACGGAATGGCAGCCGTTTCGTTGTTTCTCATCTTTGCTTTCCCGGTCGAAGCGGTTCAAACCATTAACGCCATGTTGGCGCTATACCTGCTCGCCAGCTTCTTTTTCAAATTTCTTCTGGCCTGGGTTGGCAGTGACATCCGCAACGATATCAAAGCGACGGATGAGGAGGTTAAGGCGCTGGACGATCAATCTTTGCCGCTTTACACCGTTCTTGTTCCGATGTACAGAGAGCCGGACGTGTTGCCGATACTGGCAGCGGCCCTTCGCCGCATGGACTATCCGTTATCCAAACTGGATATCAAACTGGTCTTAGAGGAGGAGGATACAGAGACGATTGCGGCTGCGGAGGCATTGAATCTCGAGGGTATTTTCGAAATCATTCGTGTCCCGCCGGCGGCCATCAAGACAAAGCCTAAGGCGTGTAATTTTGCCCTCCATTTTTCAAGAGGCGAATTACTAACGATTTTCGACGCGGAAGATAAGCCGGAGCCGGACCAGCTTAAGAAGGTAGTCGTGGCGTTCCGTAAGAGCTGCGCTAAAACTGCCTGTATTCAGGCCCGTCTCAACTACTACAACTGGGATGAGAATTGGCTCACGCGAATGTTCACACTCGAATATTCGCTATGGTTCGACTTCTATTTGCCCGCCCTCGAGGCGCTGAAGGTCCCGATCCCGCTCGGTGGCACCTCAAATCACTTCAAGATGGATGTGTTGCGGCAGGTGAACGCGTGGGATCCCTACAACGTGACCGAAGATGCCGACCTGGGCACCCGGCTCACACAACTGGGATATCGCGTCGGCGTGGTGAACTCAACCACTCATGAAGAAGCGAACACGAGCATTCCGAATTGGATTCGTCAGCGCTCCCGCTGGATCAAAGGGTACATGCAGACTTACTTGGTTCACATGCGGAACCCATTGCAGCTCTACCATTCGCTTGGTTTTGTCGGCTTTTGGGGCTTTCAATTTTTCGTAGGCGGTACCTTCATTACCGCCCTGATCACGCCGCTGTTGTATGGCATGTATGTGTTTTGGCTGATCACGGGAACGCGATTGCTCGATGCCGTCTTTCCCGATGCGATTCAGTTTCCCAGCATCATCAATCTCCTGGTCGGCAATGGCTTCTTCATTTACGTCAGTGTGCTGGGCGCATTCAAACGTAAGTTGTACGGCCTTATGCCATGGGCCCTTACGGTGCCTTTGTATTGGATCATGATGTCCATCGCCGGCTATAAGGCGTTATGGCAGTTGGTATACAAGCCATTCTTCTGGGAAAAAACCACTCATGGCCTCAGTAAGTTTTCCGCGACCGAGCGGGCGGAGGCTCTTAAAGCGCAATGATCCGGCATATTTGCAAAGTCTGTATTGCTTGGCTCATCTCGTTTGCCATCATTGGCGGCGCGAACTGGTGGCTGATCTCGCGAGGCTTTCAAAGCACGGATGCGAGCGAAGCATTCGCAAAGGCCCTGATCGTATCCGCCTCCTCGGAGCCCCTTGCTCGCATGATCGCGACGTTTCCGCAAATACCGGTGCTCGCGGTCACGTTGGCGCGATGGATCCCGGGAGCAAGTTGTGCCGTACTCCCCTATGTATTGGGCGCCTTGTTGGCCAGCTTTGTTCCCGCTCGGCTTTACGATTGCCTCCGTACTCGAGGCTGCACGATTTTCAGTGCGGCCTTGATTGCCGCCCTCTTTCTTCTGAATCCGCTGTTTCTCTGGACGGCCTGGAGCGGTATTCAAAGCGCAGTCACGTTTCTGATGTACGCCTACTTCACGCTTGCGCTCCTGCGCATCGCCAAGGAGCAAGATGCGCGCGGTTTTATGATGCTCGCGCTGGCATTGCCCATCTTGTTCTTCTCGAGCCCGATTGCCGGATTGCTAATAGCGGCATTAGTGCTTCTCTTACCGGCCGCATTGCCAAAGTCCATGGTCGCCTCAAATCCAATTGCCGGTTACGTGGTTGCGTTTGTTCCCGCGGCGCTGGCGATTATCTCCTGGGTTTACTTATGTTGGATCTTCCATCTGAATTGGCGCAGCGTGCTCCTTCCCCGATTCGAGCAATCTATTTCCGGTACGACGCTTAGAACGATTTGGGAGCTAGATTCAACCCGTGATTTGGTGCTTGCGCCGATGGTCTTAACCCTTTTGGGCGCGGCCGCTGCGCCGCTACTTTGCGCGGCTTTGTTATACCGGAAGATAACCGCTGAAGCCCGGCGCGCCATTTTCGTGGCAAGTCTAGCGCCGATTCTAATTGCGTTTTTTGAAATTGCCGAAGACAGCCTCAAACATCCGGCCCCCATCCTCGCGTTGCTGTGCGCGTGCGTTCTGGCGGTCCTACTTTGCTTCGCTCGTGTGATCGTCCGAAGGCCCATGACGACGGCTCTCTTGCTCGCGTGCGGGGTTTGCGGAGGATGGGCGATCTGCATCCTGGGACCATCTCCTGAACTCATCTCCTGGCAAAACGTTCTCGCCGGCCAAAATCCGGAAATACTGAATGCCTCCGACCGTTCTCTCGCCAATTGGCTTGCCGGATCGGAGGAGCCGACACTTCTCGATGTCAATGGCGCCTATCCTCTCGTCGCAGCACTTGGTACCGCGAGCCGCTTGCTTGTGTCCGGTGAACGGGAATATGCGGTCGAGCTACAAGGCGCTCGCCTCAGCATTCCGCAGTTTGCTATTCCCGATCCGGCTAGCGCCGCTGGATATGTGAATACGATCGACCGGCGCTACCCTGACGCATACGCGAGTGGAATGCCCGGTTACACGTTGGCATATGATTTCGGCGGATGGAGAGTTTACCGGCTCTTGGCCTTGCCGAAAGTTCCCTCTCCTTCCAGTCAAACGGTCTTGAACGACATCGGGTCTATCGGCGTGTGGATCGGCGCCGCTGCAATACTCGCCGTGCTGGCGGCCGCTACCGCCCTTCTGACGTTGCTTGGCCAGATTCGTCCGGTTAGGAGCACTTTAGGGCTGAATACGCCGATGGTGGAAGACGCGTCACTCCGGGGTTCTGAAGCGACGGAATAGCAAACATGTAGTAGCTAAATATTTATAGCTACACTAATGACGTGCACCTTCAGTCAAGGGTTTTTATCCGTTGTACCTCCGCGCAGGTGTGGAGCTACCTCGGAGATATTCACAACGTGCCCGCTTGGGATCGTGGGGTCAAAAGCGTGCGACGGACTTCGGCGGGTCCTGATGGAGTTGGGCTGGAGTTCGATACGCTCGCCTATCCAAGGGGCGTGGCCAGTGAGCCGGAATGGGGAAAGATGTCGTATCGCGTTACAGCGGCGGATCCCACCGGCACTTGTACCGTGCAACTGACAAGCTCGTCGGGAAACGCACGCTTCTTCAAAACGGCAGAATGGCGTTGGCGTGTTGAAGAGGCGCCCGAAGGAGCCTGGGTAATCTGTGCTGCAAATTTCAAGCTTCGATTTCCATATGTCCTCTTGGCCCCCATTTTTTGGGGCATGAAGAAGGCCATCCGATCGGACCTTGAACATCTCAAGCAGGTGTTGGAGGAACAACGAGGTTGACATGAACGACGGTAAACTGCCCGCGACCGGCGGACTGCGGGGAAGGAAGAAGCAACAGACCAAACAGAAGATCGCCGCCGCTGCAGCAAAACTGTTCAAGACGAAAGGCTTTACGAACGTTCGAATGGTCGATATCGCCCGGGCCGCGGACGTTTCGGAGCAAACACTTTATAACTACTTCCCTACCAAGGAACACCTAATCTTTGACCTGGATCAAGAGTTCGAGGCGAGATTGATCAGCATCGTAATCGACAGAGATCCCGGGACATCATTGACTGAGGCATTACGCGCCGGAGCGCTAGAGTTCTTGACCGAGGCAAGCCGTTCAATTGGAAAAGAAACCGGAATACCGGCGTCAGTCGCTCATCGGCCCGAGTTGCGCCGTGTGTGGGTCGAAATGAATGCGCGGCATGCCGATAGTTTGGCCGGAGCGCTACTGCGAGACAGTGGCGGAGAAATGCATCGGGCGAGGGCGAAGGTTCTTGCGCGGTCGATCGTTGCGATATTTGCCGTAATTCTTGAGGAACTCTACGAGG
>JBARMQ010000360.1:0-27039 GCA_049802535.1 Bryobacteraceae bacterium
GACTGATTCTCAGTCACGCCACAAAAACATCGCTAGCTGAATATCTTGACAGAAAGATTTGGCAAGACATCGGGACCGAAGCGAAGGCCACCTGGACGACAAATAGCGGAGGGCAGGAGGTGGCCTATTGCTGTTTCAATGCCGTGCTGCGGGATTATGCGCGCTTTGGAAGGTTGATGGCGTTCGATGGGGCATGGAATGGCAAGCAATTGATTCCGCAGCAATGGGTGTTAGATGCGACAACGGTGAAGGCTACAGACGCGCAGCTTGTACCGGGGAAGTCGACACCGTTTTTTGGATATGGCTATCAAACATGGATATTGCCGGGACCGCGGCGCATGTTTGCGTTGTTAGGCGCAAATGGACAACGCATTTTTGTGGATCCGAAGTCGAAGTTGATCATGGTGCAGACGGCGGTAGAGGATGAAGAAATCGATCTGAAGGCGGATGCCGAGACGATTGGGCTGTGGCTTTCGTTGGTGCACCGGTTCGGGTTCGTTCTTTGAGAACGGGGCGTAGAGTACAACGGAAGAATGCGCTGTGCTCTGTTTGCCTTCGTTTCGCTACTCGTCCTGAACACATCGGCGAGGCCCGCGGCCAATCTCCATTGGTTTCCGAAGCCACAGATGATGACTATCGGGGTTTATTACTATCCCGAGGCATGGCCAGACTCGCAGTGGGCACGCGATATGGGCAATATTCGCAAGATGGGGATGGAATATGTCCACATGGGTGAATTCGCGTGGTATTTCATGGAACCGGAGGAGGACAATTACCAGTTCGATTGGTTAGAGAAGAATGTTGCGTTGGCGGCGAGTCAAGGTCTGAAAGTGATCTTATGCACGCCGAGCGCAACACCACCGATTTGGTTGACGCATGAGCATCCGGAGACATTGATGGTGGACCAGCAAGGCCGGACGATGATCCACGGGAGCCGGGAACAAGGCGATTGGAGCTCGCCGCTGTATCGTGAATACGTCACCAAGATCGATACGCAGCTGGCGAAACGGTTTGGGCATGATCCGCGCGTTTGGGGATGGCAAATCGATAATGAGCTGAGCCATTATGGACGCCGGTACTCGTATTCGACCG
Organism: Bryobacteraceae bacterium; assembly: GCA_049802535.1. Classification (GTDB taxonomy): domain Bacteria; phylum Acidobacteriota; class Terriglobia; order Bryobacterales; family Bryobacteraceae; genus Bog-105. Next base: position 1,093 of record JBARMQ010000360.1, read on the forward strand.
CGGCGACGGCGGCATTTCGCACCTGGCTGCGAGAGCGCTACGACGGATCGATTGCATCTTTGAATACGGCGTGGGGCGGAGCGTTTTGGTCGGAGATGTACCAGAACTTCGACCAAATTGAAATACCGAATCCGGACCGGTTGGTGGCGAATCCCAGCCCGCAAGCAGTGCTCGATTTCGAGAGATTCTTTGCGGCTTCGACAGCGGAATATATAAGAATGCAAGCCGATGTCTTGCGGCAATACACGAAGGACCAGTGGATCACGACGAATTTCATGGCGATGCACGAGGACGTGAATCCGACGCTTTCAGCTAAGGACCTGGACGTTTTCACGTGGACACTGTATCCGGTGCATGGAGATTTGAACGAGGGGGAAGGTCCGTTAGGATTCCGGCTTGGAAATGCGGCGCAATTGTCTTTCATGCATGACCTGATGCGGCCGATTACCGGACTTTCGGGACAAATGGAACTGCAACCTGGCGAGGTGAATTGGGGCGCGGTGAATCCATGGCCGCTGCCGGGGGCCATTCACATGTGGATCATGCGGGCCTTTGCAGCAGGCGCACAGCTGGTGTGTACATACCGATACCGTCAACCGATTTACGGTTCGGAGATGTATCACAAGGGTATGACCGAACCGGATGGTGTAACGCTTTCGCCGGGCGGCAAGGAGTATGAACAGGCGATACACGATATTTCGGAGTTGCGGAAGCTGTATAAGCCGGAGGCGCAAGAACCGAAGACATACGCGGCGCGCCGCACTGCGTTTCTCATTGGGTACGACAACCGATGGGACCTTTCGAACCACCTGCAAACAGCTCGTTGGAACACAGTAGACCATTGGATGCGGTATTACCGGGCGCTAAAGAGCATGATGGCGCCAGTGGATGTGTTGACGGCGGATCGCGATTTTAGTCAATACGGGTTTGTCGTTGCGCCGGCGTATCAGTTAGTGACAGAAGACCTAATCAACCGGTGGACCGAGTACGCGCGGAATGGCGGCCATTTGATTCTGACCTGCCGCACAGCGGAGAAGGATCGTAACGGCCATTTGTGGGAAGCGCTTTGGGCGCAGCCAATTTATAACTTGATTGGCGGACGAATTCCGTTTTACGATGATCTGCCGGAGCCGCTGGCAGGAACGGTGACAGCGGCGGGGCAGCACTACAAGTGGGGTTCGTGGGCAGAGATCCTGGACCCAGACGCTTCGACGGAAGTGTTGGCGCGCTATACAGACCAGTATTACGCGGGGCGGGCGGCGGCGATGACCCATAAGCTCGGAAAAGGGACGGTGACCTACGTAGGCGTGGATACGCTGACGGGCGATTTAGAACGTTCTATTCTGCGGCGGATTTACGAAGCGGCTGGGGCGATGCCAGCAAATTTGGAACCGGATTTTCAGGTGGATTGGCGCGATGGTTTCTGGGTGGCCACCAACTTCACATCGAAGCCGCAACACATTCCCGCGGATGCTAATACGCGTTTGAGGATTGGCGCCGCAGACGTTCCGCCGGGAGGCGTAGCGGTGTGGACGGAGTAGAGATCTAATAGTCGGTCGTGCCGACAAAAATGGTGTGACCCGATGGAAGGCTGGGATCGGAAGCCGCGGCTGCGATGGCTTCGGCGAACTCATTGACATCGGGTAGCTTCTGACTCTGGGTTCGACGATGCTTAAGTAAGCCTCGATTTTTGCGCTCCAAGAGACGGGGAGTGATCGTACCCTCGATCATGTCGCCGCTGACGATGATGAGTGAAATGCCCAATTCCGCAAGCTCAGAGGCGTAGGCACGCAGCGCTTGTTCGCCGGCATGTTTGCTTATAGCGACTACTTCATAACCAGGCGCCACGGGTTTCTGGCCATAGAAGTGAGCCCAATGGCTGGTAACGAAGACGATTCTTCCTCCACGAGGGATTAGCGGCGCGGCGAGTCTTGCCGTTTGCAATTGGGCAGTGTGATTTAACGACATGGCGTAGTCGACGGCCTTCCCTTGCTCGAGCCCGCCACTTGCGTTGAGGACGAGGATGTGGAGGCGTTCGAATGATTGCCGAATTACGGCCATCATGGCTTCGAGTTCAGAGGCAAGGGTGAGGTCCGCTTGGACGGCAATTGCTCTTCTGCCCGAACCTAAGATGTCTTGACAGACTTGTTCCGCGCGCGGACGCTTGCTTCGATAGTTGACGACGACATCGGAACCGAGCCGGGCGAGCCGGATAGCCGTCGCGGCGCCGATTCCGCGGGAAGCGCCGGTGACAAGAGAAACCTTTCCAGTCAAGGGCAAGGACATACCTTCAAGAATATCGGCGCAGTGCAAGGGCCTGATGCGAAGCGGGCTTTGAAGCGGGGCGATTGCGCGAATGTATGATACTGTTACGGCCGGAAACGCTCCGTCTTGGAACGATGTTTGGTTTGATGTAAACGCATGTTGCCGGTGGGAACCGGAACTCTCGGATGAACAGCTAATCATCGCGCTGCGGCGGAATTAGACATTATCGACCAGCCATTTCAAGAGGAGAATTCGATGAATGTGACCCGAAGAGATTTAGCTGTTGTTTTGCCGGCGTTGATGGCTGCGCAAACAGCGTCGGCCGCGAAGAGCATGGCGGTCTTGCCGTCGGCCATTTTTCAGTTTGACAAGTTGACCGTGAGAGAGAACCCGAACGGCAACAAAAGTTGGCAAGTGTTCGCGGGCACAACGCACGAAGGATATCCGATTGACATGCACATCACGCAATTGGCGCCGGGGAATGTGCCGCACCCGCCGCATCATCATTCGCACGAAGAAATGATGATGATGATTGAAGGGGAACTGCAGGTGACCATCGCGGACAAGAGCGCGAACATCGGGCCGGGAGGAATGGCCTATGTCCATTCCAATGAGGAGCACGGATTGAAGAACGTGGGGAGCGTTCCGGCGCGGTACTACGTATTGGCGATTGGGCACCAGACGACGTAGGTTTGGTGTGGGCGATGTTGTAAGATTGCCGCCATGTCGATACGCGGGCTTTTGGTGTTTTCTTGTTTATGTTGCCTCCTCGGCGGAGTCGAATCGCCCACGCACAAGGTAAGCCAGAAGGATGTGGATCGCTGGATGACTGAGCTTTCCAATTGGGGAAGGTGGGGCAAGGACGATCAGATTGGCACGGTTCACCTCATTACCGAGGCAAAGAGGAAAGAGGCGGCCGCGCTCGTGAAAGAAGGATATTCCGTCTCGCTCGCCCATGACATTGAAACGGAGAAAGGAATCGATAACCCGTCTCCGTTCTTTCACACGATGCTCTCGACCGGAGCGCACCCAGACGGTCAGTTTGTGCTGGACGAATACCGCGTGTCCTATCACGGTTACGCGCACACGCATATGGACGCCCTGTGCCACATGGCTTGGCATGGAAAGATGTTCAATGGTTTCCCGCAAACCGATGTTACAAGCCAGGGAGCGAAAGAACTGGCCATCACCGGCTACAAAAGCGGCGTCTTTACGCGAGGAATTTTAATAGACATTCCGCGATTGAAAAACGTCGCATTCTTGGAACCGGCGGCCGCGATCTATCCCGAGGACCTGGACGCATGGGAGAAGAGTACGGGGATCAAGGTTGGCAGCGGCGACGTTGTTCTGATACGCACCGGGCGTTGGGCGCGGCGGAAGGTAAAGGGCCCTTGGGATCCGGCACGAATCGCCGGTCTTTACGCTTCCTGTGCGAAGTGGCTGAAACAACGGGACGTGGCGCTGGTCGGCAGCGATGCTGCGACTGATGTTATGCCCTCCGGTGTGCCGGGAGTGGTGCAGCCGATGCACCAACTGCTTTTAGTCGCCATGGGCACGCCAATTCTGGACAACTGTGATTTAGAAGATGTCGCGAAGGCGGCGGCGGCGCGGAATCGATGGACATTTCTTTTGACCACCGCGCCACTGCCAGTGCCTGGTGGGACTGGGTCGCCGCTCAATCCCATCGCCACGTTTTGAAAACGGGCACGGGACCGAGCGTGCCTTGGCGCTTATGATTCCGTCCCGGGGTGTATGCTCGAAAGTTGTCTCGCCTTCCGTTTTTCTTCTGCCTTTTGGCTCTCCCATTCTGTCTGTTTACCAAGGATGTTTCAACGGTGCGTGCGGCGCCCAGAAATACGTGGTCCGATTACGGAGGCAGCGCCGATTCATCACAATATACCGGTCTAACAGAAATTAACCGCACTAACGTAAAGCGATTGCACGTCATCTGGCGCTACTCGACTGGCGATCGGAACAAATATTTGTTCAATCCGATCGTGGTTCAAGGCGTGATGTACGTGCTGGCAAAGCGAAATTCAATTGTCGCGTTGGATGCGAAGACGGGCAAAGAGCTGTGGACCTATGAAACCGATCCCAATACAACTCTGATTACCAATCGCGGAATCAACTATTGGGAAAGCGCCGGCGGAGCGGAACGGCGTCTGCTTTTCTCCTGCAACAACTTTTTGCAAGCGATTGATGCGAAGACCGGAAAACGGATCGTGGATTTTGGACAGGATGGACGAGTGGATCTAAGAGCCGGTCTCGGACGCGACCCGGAGCGACTGACCTTGGTGCAATCGACCACGCCAGGGAAGATCTTCAACGACCTTTTGATCCTGGGCTCTGCAACAAACGAGGAATACAATTCCGGGCCGGGCGACGTTCGCGCTTATAACGTTCGCACCGGGAAACTGGTGTGGACGTTTCATACCATTCCGCATCCCGGAGAATTCGGCTACGATACATGGCCGCCTGAGGCGTGGCGCACGGTCGGCGGCGCAAATGCGTGGAGCGAGCTAACTATCGATACGACCCGCGGCATCGTTTTTGTTCCGACCGCGAGCCCGAAATACAACTTCTATGGCGCAGACCGCACGGGATCAAACCTCTTTGGCAATTGCTTACTTGCTCTGGACGCGCGCACAGGTAAGCGCCTTTGGCACTTTCAGATGGTTCATCACGATATCTGGGATTACGACAATGCGACTGCTCCCAAGCTTTTGAAGGTGACGCACGCGGGCGTGAAGGTGGATGTGGTTGCTCAGGTAAATAAGGAAGGGTTTGTTTGGGTTTTTGAGCGTGAAACCGGCAAACCGCTCTGGCCGATTGAAGAGAGGAAAGTGCCCAAGTCCGATATGCCGGGGGAGGAAGCTTGGCCGACGCAACCTTTTCCTTCGATGCCTCCACCCTTTGCCAGGCAATCGTTTACGGAAAAGGATGTCACTCCGTACATCTCCGATCCAGCAGAGCGCGAGCAGCTTCTCGAACGAATTCGAAAAGCCCGCAACGAAGGTATCTTCACTCCGCCGGGCACGAGCGACACAGTCGAGATGCCGGGTAATAACGGCGGCGCAAACTTCGGGGGAGCGGCAGTGGACGCGCAAAATGGAATTCTATACGTCGTCTCAAAGGATCTTCCGGCGATGCTGAGGCTGCAATTGACTCAACGAGTGCTGCCAGCGGTTTCGACTTCACCCGAGGACAGAGGTTACGCGACGTACGCCAATCACTGCGAACTTTGTCACGGAGCGGAGCGCCAGGGGCGGCCGCCGGCTACACCGTCGTTGGTCGGCGTTAGCGAACGGCTTGACGCGGGCCAAATCAGCAGCATCGTTCAACACGGAAAAGGACCTATGCCGGCGTTCGCGCAGTTAAAGCAAAACGAAGTGAACGACCTGATCTCATTTCTGGATCATCCCGGCAACGCTTCGGTAATAAATCGCAACGCCAGCGGCGCGACTCGTCGAGCTACGAATATTCCCCCAAACGATCTTCAATACAGAACGCCTTTCGGATTCATGTTCACCAGCACTGGCCTTCCGGCGATCGCACCCCCTTGGACGACACTGACTGCATATGATCTGAATAAGGGAACGATTGAGTGGCAGACGCCGCTGGGTGAAGTGCCTGAGTTAGCGGCACAAGGCATTCACAACACGGGAAGTTACTTTCCGAAAGTTGCGCCGGTTGTGACTGCCAGCGGACTCATCTTCGCAGGGACACACGACCGGAAATTGCGGGCGTTGGATACGCGCGATGGGAAGGTGCTGTGGGAAGCCGAGTTGACGGCGGGACTTGAAGGGATGCCCGCTATTTACGAATTGGATGGGCACGAGTATATAGCGGTGTGCGCTTCCGCCCCGTCGAGGACGCGCATCTACTCCGATCCGATTCAGGGCGAATACGTCGTGTTCGGGCTCAATTAATGAGCAACGCGTAGTTTAGCCGAGAACAGCGCGTGGTGCGCCAAGATGAATAGCGTGCGCCGGTCCGCGCCGCCGAAGACAATATCGATCGGACGCTCAGGCACATCGATCCGCCCAATCTGCTTCCCTGCCGGGTTGTAAACGAAGACTTGGCCGTTGGCGACGTACACATTGCCGCTCTCGTCGACCGCGACACATTCGCCGCCGCGCTGAACAAACGGGCGGAGGTCGCGGAGCGTGCCGTCGGCGCCTACTAATGCACGATAGGTGACGTCTTCCGATTCGCTGCTGACATAAATCTGCTGGCCGGGTCGAGCGGTCACGAAGCCATAGGTGTCCAAAGTGTCAGAGAATCGCCACCCGGTTGAGTCAGGCGGTCCCTGCTGAAACACGCGTCCTGCCGGCAAGAAAACGCTGCCGTCAGGCGAGACGTATTCCTTGGCTTTGGGCAGCGACACATCGGCTGCAAACATCTCCGCCAGTGTTTTGTAGGTCAGCGTTTGGAAATCCAGTTGGTCTTTGAACTCCCCATTGTTCCAGTAGTTGACTGGCAATAACGCCACCGCACCCGTGTGAGGCTTCCTCTCCTCCGGGACAAGTACCGTGATTTGAGCGGACGGCGATCCTGGACGAAAAGAGTACACCGTTCCTTCCGCGCCCGCGGAGGAAAGCACCATCAAGTCGCCTGACCGATCGAATCCCAAGTTGACGGGATCGAGCGGATTGTCGCGCTCAATCGTGAGCCCTTCGCTGGGCGACCATCCGTAAATACGCTGCTCATGCGAATCGACGAAATAGACTTTTCCCGAAGCGGCCACTGCAGCGCCGGAAATCGAGAAGAATCCGTCTTCCAGCTTCTGTACGCGTGAGCCGGGCGCTAATACCGCGGAAGCATCGGCAGGAGCGGGCGCGCGTGGACTTGCAGGAATATCGAGCACCGCGAATTCGCGCTCACGCACGACTAGATGATGAGTGATGTCCTCAATTGCATCCTCAAAGGGAAACTTGCTGACACGCAGAAAGGTGGCGCAGCCGCCCGCGTAGCAAGTGGCATATCCGCTCTCCGCGTTGACATGAACGTTGCGGAAATGAATGCCGGCGCAATTGTAGAGACGGACCGCGGTGGGAAAAGGAGCACGGGAGCGCGTGACGCGGTAGGCGTGATAGTTGGCGACGGTGATGTTCTTCGACCAATCGATTTCCAGCGACAAGGCATCGGGACTTTCGCCTGCCTCCTCCTCCGTCTGCGGTGCGTTGATGTCCCAGTTCTGCACGTGGTCGAACTTGATCTCGCTGCGGACATGATGTTCGTTCGAAAGCTCATAAACATGGCCCGGCGTTTTGGTGTCAGAAACATAGAATCCAGCCTGTGCGAAGGTATCGGGAGTCCAGATATCCGCAAATGTCCCGCCGCCGCCTTGCGTGATCCAAAGGCTTGGATATTGGCCGCCCCACGTCTTGTGAGCATTGGGATCGGCAGTGTGGTTGTTGTTGTAGGGATTCGTGCCGCTGCCATGACCGCCAAGGAAGCGCACATCGTCAATGAGGGAACCGGCGCCCGCACGCCATATCACACCAGCGGCTCGCGGGTTGATGCCGCCGGTCGACACTCCGAAGCCGCTGATCAAATTGGCGCCTCCCGCGGGAGCAGAGATAACCGCTCGCGGCTCGCCGACACCTTGAAACCCAGGGGCCATGTCAGGAAGGTCGAACTGCGTCAGCGTGGGATGCAATCCAATGAGGACTGTGCCGGGCTTTAGCATGAGCGTGTCACGGACCAAATACTGACCGCTCGGGAAATACAGCACCCGATGTCCTTCGATCGCCTTTTGGATGGAGGCGGTGTCGTCCGTGACGCCGTCGCCGGTGACACCGAGGGTGTGCACGTTCGTCCAGTCTTCGGTTGACGGCAGCGCCGGGATAGCCGGCGGCAATGGCGCGGGAAAGGCATTCATCGCCGCGGCATCATAGATCATGCCGAGGGAGCCCATCACCCCCTCACCCGGCACAATCAGCCCGTAGTTAAAACTTTTAATCCGGTACGCGGGGCCTTTGCCGGAAATCTTTTTACCGCTTTCGCGTAGAAGCGCAAAAGTCGGCACATCTTTCAGCACGGCGTTTTCAAAGCCGATCTCGGTGAGAGGGCTCTTCTCGTTGCTAACGATCACGGCAGCGCGGGAGATATTCTCAAAGCGGCTTTCCTTGACCCACAGCTCATCCGAATAGTGCGGATCGATATCGATCGCGGCCGGCACATTACGGAACGTGTCGCGAATGAGGGTCAGTCCCGCCTCATGTTCGCGTATCGCCGCCTCGCGCTGACCTTCAAACACCGAATCGATCAACGTGAATTGCCACGCGGGCGAGGTCTTTTCGGTGAGAATGCCGTAACGGCCGCCATAGAAGTGCAAGTCCTCCGCCTCGTTACCGATTTGCGTTAGCGCTGCAAGTCCGGAGCCGATGTGAAAGTCCATGTGGCTTAGATAGGCATGCTGGGCGACATGGAACCGAATCGCGATGGCAGCCGGATTGCCGTTTTCTATCTCGAAATCGATATTGCTCATTGCGGAATAGAACGTGCCGGAATTGGCGTCCGCGACTAACTTATTGGATGGTACGCGGCCGGGTGGCGGAAACGGAACGTTGCTGCGCTCACCGGCAGCGCCAGTGAACATCACCATTACGCCTATATCCTTCTGAAAGCCCGGCGTGTTCTCGGCAAGCAGAAAGAGCGGACGCGTCGCACCATAGCCGAAGATGCGAACGCCCGGCCATACATAAACCGTGCGAGTCAAGCGATAGCGGCCTGAGGGCACAAACACAATTCCCTGGCGAGCGTGGTTTTCGGCTTTATCGATGGCGGCCTGGATCGCGGCACTATCGTCAGCGGTTCCATCGGCGTGCACATCGAATTCAGGAGCTGCAAGATAAACTGCTTTCGGGTCATCCAGCCGAGTCGTGATGACCGAAGCGGGGCAAGCAGCCGAAGACAAGCCAAGCAGTAGCGCGGCGAGCACCAGAACGTTTTTCATAACGTCTTCTCTCCGTTAACTCTAACGCGGCTGTAAATGCTTCGGAGCGGCGAGTGAGAAAGGAGTATTAAGACGCTCGCTTAACCTCGTGAAGTGACCGGAGCCAAGCTGAATCTACTTCCGCGGCGATCGATCGCTGGAGCAATGTGATGGACACGATGATCCTGTACCCGTTTTTAATCTCCTGCAGAATGCCTTCAAGACCTTTGAGGGGTCCATCCTCAATCCTGATTTGTTCACCCACCTGGAAGTGGGGAAATGGGCGCGCGAGTGCGCCGGAATTAAGAAGCAATCTGAGGCTTTCGATTTCGACGTCCGGAATACAGGACAACCCACTCCCAATATTCAGAAAGCCAAGCACTCCCGGTGTGCGCAGAATCGAAATGCGGCGGCTGGGATCACTGCGGCAGAATAAATAACCGGGAAAGATCGGCATTAGAAGTTCTTTTACGCGATCGCTCCATTGCCGAATCTGAGGAGCCATCGGAAGATACGTTTCGTACTCGAGCGTATTGAGGGATTGATCCACCGTCCTCTCAAAATTTGGCTTGACGCGGATAGCAAACCATTGGACACTCGTTTGAGACAAATTCATCTGACCTCCTTGACGCCTCAACATGGACTTCGGGGCTCTGATGCACCAGAAGGGGCGCCCTCCGTTATGAACACGGTTATAGCCCATATAGCTATGTCAGTCAACCAACAGTAGTACTTAACGGAAAGTTGGTAAGGAAGTAAAGATTAACATCGAGACAGCTGTCAACTATTAAGTTGAGTTTTGCAATATGCCTTACGATTTCACGGAAGAAACCACACCCACACCGTGTGCCAGACACAGTAGTAACTCGCACGCGCTACTCGACCGGAGAATTACTGAAAGGATTAAGCTCTATTCTATTTCGGAAGGCTTTATGATTGTTGAAAAAATCAAATCACCAGGTTTGGCCAGCTTAATTCTGGGGTCACTCTTGGTTGTGGGCGTTGTTCATAGCCCGCTGTTAGCTTTTTCGCAAAAGGGCGCAACGGCACGTGGCGTTGCGATCCAGTTTAATCAGGCTGGCCTCTCCTCCCTGACTTACCGAGGAAAGCAGTTCCTAAGTGATGGAACCTTTCAAGTGGGTGACGTCGAATTCCAAAGTGGGACTGGTACTACAGTCCCGGCTAGTTTGGTGGGTCAGACAAGCGTAAACGTAGGTTTACATCAAGTCACCAATAGTTATCCTTGGGGAAATATCTCTGCACAGTACATAGCCATCGGTTCGCGCCTGGAAATTACAATCACGACGCAAAACTCGTCGCAATCGACGATTGCTACAGTCGTTTATTCGCCGTTCACGTTGGTAACGCCCCAAAAGCCGACGAATTTCGATGGGATTGATCCCTTGGTTGACGCGAATATCGGCGCGCCAACTGTCGAGGAGCTCGATTATGGATCAGGTGTTGCGGCGTGGGTGAATGAGGATCCATCGAAGCCTTTAATGAGCGGGTTTCCATGGTCTTACAATGCCCCAACCGATACACAGTTTCCTGTCCGGATCAATACCGGCCAGGACTCCATGTACCCCACGTTTTACCCAAATGTCGTCCGGCCCATTCCACCGGGGGCATCCGACACCTACCAGCTTTCGCTCCGTTTCGGCCCTGAGGGTTCGACGCCGCAATCACTCGCCCCGGATGTATTTGAAACCTTCGCCGACACCTTCCCCTCTGTCCTCAATTGGACTGACAGGCGAGCCATCGGTCAATTGATCCTGGCCACGTCTGCTACCGGCTGGGCAACAAATCCCCGAGGATGGCTTCTTGACCCCTCAATCGATGTAACGACGAGTGCAGGTATTGCGGCATTCCATGCGCGCGTTTTGCAATGGGCTGAATATAGCGCGGCGCAGCTTGTCAGTATGAATGCGCAAGGAATGGTGACTTGGGACATCGAGGGCGAGCAATATCCGCAGCCGGACGGAACATATGTTGGCGACCCTTCACAGATCGCCCTGTTCGCGCCTGAAATGGATTCCATCGCGGACGCATACTTTGCGGTTTTTCGCAATGCGGGGCTCAAGGTGGGCGTATGCATTCGCCCGCAGAACATCGTTCGCGCGGCAAACGGTAGCAGTGCGACCCAAAATTACATTGCAGATCCGACGCAATTGCTGATTAATAAAATCCTGTACGCGAAACAGCGATGGGGCGCCACGATCTTCTATGTGGATTCAAACGTCGATCCCAACGGAGGGGTAGACGATGCAAATATTTTCCAACGCGTAGTAGCCGCCGTACCCGGCGTACTGATATTGCCCGAACACAGCAATCTTCAATACTATGCCTACACGGCTCCATACTTAGAATTAGATCAGAATTACACGTCTTCGCCGACCTTGGCGAGAATCACTTATCCAAACGCTTTTAGCGTTCTGAGTCTTGCAAATGGGGATACCCAAACGAACTACGGCGCATTGCTCAAGGCTGTAGAAGGTGGTGACGCGCTGATGTTCCGAGGATGGTTTGCTGCGCCTGAAAATTTGGTCGTCACGCAACTTTATCAGGCGGCCGCGCAGTAAGAGGTATTTGAATACAAGTAAGTGGCGCCTTATTCTGCGAGCTAAGGCGCCACTTCTCATCCCTCGATGGACGATGACGGCACTGGAAGCACGTCAAAGGGCCGCATCATCTCATGGTCCTCATGCTCCAGAATGTGGCAGTGCCATACATACCGGCCGACATATCCTTCGAAGCGAACGATGATACGTGTGACCATTTTGGCATCACAGCGCACTGTGTCCTTCCAACCCATTTCAGCAGGCGGAGGGGGATGGGCGTGCCCTAGTAGAACCAATTTCCCGGTGCGCTTAAAATCCCACGGATCGAAGGCATAGCGGTCCAGAATTTGGAAACGGACCATATGAAGGTGAATGGGATGGGGCTCATCGGCCATGTTGATGAAGCACCAGATCTCAGTACTTCCTAAGACCGGTGTTTCGGTCACCGGATCATGCCAGCGCGCACCATTTAGTAAGTGGATCATCGGCTTATCAAACTCCTCGATCGTCAGAGAACGAGTCTTGATGGCCGACGTTTCCGATGTTCGCTCCACCGGGCGCAATGTTTTCGGCAGGACGGCGGCACGAAGGCCGGAGGGCGGTTTGGCGACACGAAACTGCGCCAATTTGGAACTACCATTGGCTAGGGCGATCTTGTCACCAGCATGCGGAGTGAAATCAATGAGCAGATCAGCCCGCTCACCTGGACCGAGAATCAGGCTCTGCAAAGCCACCGGCGCTCCTAGCAAGCCCTGATCGGTACCAATTTGCTGCACGGAAGAGCCGCTATCAAGAGACAGATAGTAAAAGCGGCTGTTCGATGCGTTCAGAAGTCGAAAACGATAGAGTCGCGGTTCAACGTCTAAGAAGGGCTGAATTTTGCCGTTGATCAGCGTGACGTTTCCATAGAATTCCGGAATCCATGGCGAATCCGGTGAATCCGAGCTTGGATAGAACAATTGACCGGAAGTGGTAAACATCCGGTCCATTAAAACCAGCGGAATTTCATATGGCCCTCTTGGTAATCCGAGGGCATCTTCGTACGCATCCCGGACGATATACAATCCGGCGAGACCGGCGTAAATATTCAGCCGGGTGATACCCATCGCATGATCGTGGTACCACAGCATTGCGGGCGACTGTTCATTTGGGTAATGTACGAGGGAAGATCCGCCTGGGGGGTACCAGTTTTCGGGAAAGCCATCGGACTCTGGAGGCGCCTTCAGGCCATGCACGTGAACGATCGTGCGGGAATCCGGCAAGCCACGCTCCGCACCCATCAGATTGTGGTCAACCTGAAACAGGTGGTCTTTGGGCAGGCCATTGGGCCATTCCACCAAAATACCGTTGCCGGTACGAACATCGATCGTCGGCCCGGGTATGGTTCGACCATAAGCCCAAAAGCTTGTAGGAGGCAGGTCTCGGTGTACCCTTGATTCGATCTGCTGGATCGGAATGCGGTAGTAGGGGAGTTGGACACCAGAGTGGCTGGTGATGGGTCTCGAGCCTAGAGGCTGAGCGGAAGGTGGGATAACGAGGGGGTCAACGAATGGCGCGAGGGTAGCCGGATCAAGAATCGGCGCGGCCTGCAGTGACGCAGGCCTGGCGGTCATCCCATTATCCTGACTCAGGCGGCGAGTTGTAAACGCCGAGGCCGAAACCGCAACGCCGCCTGAAGCGAGGAAATGCCGACGTGTCGTGCGCATTAATTAGCTACCAAGGCGTCTTCGCCCTGGCTTATGGAGACAGTGTAACGGTAGCGGTGGCAGACACGGCAGTGTTGGCAGTACTGGTTGCTGTAACTGTAATGGTTTCGGTACTGGTGACTGCTTTGGCTGGCGTCTTATAAAGACCAGCCGAGGAGATGGTACCGACGCTGGGGCTGATGGTCCACTTGACCCCAGTTGTGGTTGTGCCGGTCACCGTTGCAGTAAATTGTTGACTTCCTGTGATAAGGCCAACCGATTTAGGAGACACGCTAACCGTCACCGGTACCAATGAAACGGTGGCAGTGCCCGATCGGGTAGTGTCCGCTTTGCTGGTAGCGGTCACAATCACCGCGCCGGGGGTCGAGACGGCCGCGGGGGCTTTGTAACTGCCGGCGGTAGAAATTGTTCCAAGCGAAGGAGAGATGGACCACGTGACCTTCGCATTTGTACTACCAGTAACCGATGCCGTGAACGCTTGGGTCTTGCCCTCGTCCAAAGAAACGGATGCCGGCGAGACGGTGACGTTTACCGCCGTGAGAGTAACCGTAGCTGTAGCGAACTTAGTCGGATCTGCGACGCTGGTAGCGGTGACTACGACGGTTCCTGATGCAGTCACACTTGCCGGCGCCTGGTAAAGACCTGAACTGATTGAGCCAGTTTGAGGATTGATAGACCAAGTGACTGCGGTGTTCGAGCTACCAGTCACCGTTGCGGTGAACTGCTCACTGCCGCCGGAGCCCAAGCTCGCAGTCAAGGGAGAAAGCGACACGGCGACAACCTGGGGCGGGGACAGGGTAATCGTCGCGGTTCCGAAGCTGGCGGGGTTCGCAACGCTAGTAGCGGTTACCGTTACCGTTTGTTGCGCGGTTATCGTGGCAGGCGCCGTGTAGATGCCGGATGCGGAAATTGAGCCGACACCGGCAGGGCTGCTAGTCCATGTAACGGCCGTATTTGAGTTGCCGATCACTGAGGCGGTAAATGGCTGCGTGCCTCCACCATATAAAGTCGCCGAGGTGGGAGTGACAGCCACCCGAACAGACCCCTGTGCAAATTGAGCCAGCAGATTGCTGACGATTTTTTGCGCAGGAACACTTAAGAATGAAGGTCGCAGGGCAAGCGGATCGTCGTCCAGGCCCCACACGAATTGCAGGCTACCGGAAGAGAACACGGTCGCTCCGCTGGCAGCAGTATAAACCGTCATGTCGCCCCATTCCGCTCCGGACTGATCGAGCTCAGAATGAGCAACCAAGTCGACCTTTGCTGGTTGGTTTCCTTGTACGTTGTCGACTTCGTAGCCCTCCAGGCCAACCAAGTGATCTCCGTTTTTTGATCCAGTCCCGGCCAGCAGCCAACTGGAAGCATCTGCGATCACGATATCCGTGTCATAGGGATCCAGGTAGAACTGCTGCCCCATCCATGCTTCCTGTGGGAGGGGAGTGGGTAAGTTCCTAAACTCAATCGTGTTCGTTTGGCCCTGAACTGGATCGTTAGTCTCATTCTTGTAACAGATGACAGTTCGATCGGCAACTCCGGAGATGGGACTAACATCATAACGGATCTGCCAATCGGCGGCATCAGCGCCAAAAACGGCAAGCCCGATTCCCTTGTTGATCCCTGCGATGACGGTGTTCCGCATATCCATCGACCAATACTCGTCATGGCCAGAAGAAAGAAGAGCCATGTGGGAGTTCAGAATATTCGGATTTTCGTGTAGGTCGACGTCCGTGGCATAAGTTACGTCGTAACCTCCCTTTTCGAGAAAACGCACGAGATTGACTTCCCAAGCTGAAGCGTAAACCGTTTCGGCTTGAATATTGGTCAAGAACTCGGCAGCTCCTACTCCATATTCAGCCGGCGTATGCCAAGTACTGAGGGCGTAAGGCCGGTTGAAAGATACCTTGGATGCCCAGGGGCTATTGAACGGATAGAGGGATTCCCCGCCCCAGTTATTGTAAGCAGCATAGGTTGTCGCGGGATTTTGATAAAGATAAGTGGAAGCGCGGTTGTCGTCCCGCACGACGAAAATAATGTAGCTCTGCTTGCTGGAGGAGCCAGTAAGTTTTGCCAGATAAATGCCGCTGACCCAATTCGTAGGAACCGAGAGAGTGTATGTGGGTGTCCAGTTGCACTCGATCAAAGCTGTATTCGGATCGCTGAGGACGGGAGCCGGTTGCGAGACTCCTTTAAGCGAGGAGATTGTTGTCATTAAACGCCCACCGGCGCCGTTGTACCATCCCATGCGGTACACGTCAATCTGATAAGTCGGATTAGACGTATTGACGTAAAACACAATCTGGGAGCCAATATTTACACTGGTCAGCGACGCATACCCCTCAATCTCATTGTTGAGGGCGGGGTTGGCGAGCATCCAGGCCGTCGTCCCGGGCAGCGCGTTCTCTACCTGAACTGCGTTGCCGACGTTAAGACTTACCGATCCGCTGCCAGACGTCACACCGTCGGCCACGCTTGTAGCCACGATAGCGACCGATTGATTGGCGGAAAGGGTGGACGGAGCGGTATAAAGGCCTCCAGGGGTAATCGTCCCCGTTCCCGCGGGTACAATCGACCAAGTAACACCGGTATTGGTGGTATTTGAAACCGTCGCTGTAAATTGTTGCGAAGCCCCGGCGGTCAAACTAGCCGATGCCGGGTTCACCGACACGGTAATTGGAAGAACGCTTACGTTCAAAGTAATCGTTGCGGAGCCAGACGATGTGTTGTTGGCCGCGCTTGTCGCCGTGACTGTGACCGTCGTTTGACTGGTGATGCTAGAAGGCGCCGTATATAGGCCTGAGGCAGAGATCGCACCTGTCCCGGCGGGGCTGATTGACCAGGTAACGGACGTATTTGAAGTCCCGGAAACGGTCGGCGTGAACTGCTGGGTCTGTCCGGCTGAAAGGCTACTAGTGGACGGCGAAATGCTAACCGTGATCGGAGGAACGACCGGAAGCAGTGTTACTGTGGCGGATCCAGCCACTGCTGAATTTGAGGTTAAGGTCGCGGTAACGGTCACCGTCTGCTGCGCGGTAACAGTGGATGGCGCAGTATAAAGGCCTTCGGAGGAAATTGCACCGGCGTTCGCGGGGGTGATGCTCCAACTTACAGCAGGGTTTGTGGTTCCCGTCACGGAAGCCGTAAATTGTTGTACCTGACCGCCGGAAAGCGAGATGGCATTCGGTGCAACGGCAACTGACGTTTGTCCTTTCGCAAGCATCGTCAGAACGTTCGATGCAATCTGCTGAGCTGCTGAACTGAGGAAAGATGGGCGAAGCGCAAGAGGATCATCGTTCAGCCCCCAAATGAACTGCATGGATCCGGCATCAAAAACAGTCGCGCCGCTGGGCGCGGTATAGATGGTCATGTCTCCGTATTCCGCGCCGGACTGGTCCAGCGGGGAGTGTGCCAGCTGCACGGTATTAGCTGGTTGCGATCCGTGCATGTTGTCCACTTCATAGCCCAACAAACCCGTAAGGGCGCTGCCATTTACCAGTCCGCTGCCTGTGAACACCGGATTAGATGAATTCGTAACGACAATGTTCGTGTTTGCGGGATCCAGGTAAAACATTGCTCCGACGATCGCCTCCTCGGGCAAACCGAGATTGCGCCACTGAATGGTTTGGCCGGAACCGGTGATCGGATCGTTGGAGTTCTTGTAGCAGACCACTGTCCGGTCTACTGCTCCGGAAATGGGACTTGGCTC
The DNA here is from genome assembly GCA_049802535.1 of Bryobacteraceae bacterium. GTDB lineage: Bacteria > Acidobacteriota > Terriglobia > Bryobacterales > Bryobacteraceae > Bog-105. Next base: position 18,265 of record JBARMQ010000360.1, read on the forward strand.
AAAGCGCATCTGCCAGTCAAGGGCCTCAGCTCCGAAAAAGCCGAAATTTACGCCGTTCCCAATCGCGGAGATGATGGCGGACCGCATAGTCGACGTCCAATAGGAGTCGTGAGCGCCGATCAACGCTGCCGTGTGGGTACTGAAAAGAGCTGGGTTCTCGTGAAGATCCACGTCGCTGGCGTACGTGACATCCAGACCGTTCGACTCCAAGTAGCGAACCATGTTGACGTCCCAACCGGAGGCATAGACCGTTTCCGCCTGAACATTTGTAAGGAACTCTCCGGCGCCCACGCCGTACATCGCGGGTGAATGATAGATATTCAATGCATACGGCCGGTTGAACGAAGCCTTCTCCGACTGCCCAGAAGGGCTGTTGAATGCGTATAGAGAAGCCCCGCCCCAGTTGTTGTAGGCTTCATAGGTAATTGCGCTGTTTAGATAAAGATATACGGAAGCACGGCTATCTTCGCGAACGACGAAGATAATATAGCTTTGCTTGGTTGAAGAGCTACCGGTCAGCTTCGCCAGATAAATTCCACTGACCCAAGTGCTAGGAACGCTTAGCGAGTAACTCAGGCTCCAGTTGCACTCGAGCATTCCTGTCGCCGGATCACTCAAGACCGCCGCAGGCTGGATGGCTCCGGTTACACTCGTGACCGTTGTCATGAGCCGGCCGCCATTTCCGGCATACCAGCCCATGCGATAAACATCGATTTGAAAGGACGGGTCTTTTGTGTTTACGTAAAATTGTATTTGCCCTCCCGCATTTACACTTGTCGAGGATGCGTACCCCTCTATCTCATGGTTGGTGGCCGGATTGGCTAAGATCCAACCGATTGTGCCTGGCTGCGCGTTTTCCGTTTGGATAACAGTCGCAGCCGAGAGACCTGACAGTGAGCCGAAGCAAATAAGTCCCACAATCGATCGAATCATTACGGCACGGTTACGCATAGAATCGCCTCTTTCACTTGTCAACACGGACACCTAACCGAACTCAATCACTTAAGCCGTCGCACGGAATCGGGAATAGCGTTCCTCATCTCCCTTGTAGCGGAGATCGTCCGCGACCGAACTGATGATGGTCTCAAGCGCGGTGTGAGGACGATACCCGATTAGCCGGCTCAGCTTTTCGAGGCTTGGCACCCGGCGGAACATGTCCTCGAATCCCGGTCCGTACGCTTCCTCGTAGGGAATCTTAACGATTTGCGAGTTAGAACCCGTCATGACCTTAATCTTCTCCGCGAGTTCCGCTATTGATACCTCTTGGTCGTTCCCGATGTTGATGACTTCGCCATAGACGTTTGTTGATCGCGAAATACGGAACAGAGCCTCGACAACATCGGAAACATGCCCAAAGCATCGCTTCTGCTCGCCGGTGCCGTAAATGGTAATCGGCAGGCCACGCAAAGCCTGTTTGACAAAAGTTGGCAAAACCATGCCGTAGCGATCGGTCTGTCGAGGACCAACTGTATTAAAGAAGCGGGTCACGGTTATGGGAACCTTCTTTTCGTTCCAATACGCCAAGCCCAAAAATTCGTCAAGCGCTTTCGAGCAAGCGTAGCTCCAGCGGCCCACTGTAGTAGCACCCATGACGAGATCGGCGTCTTCCTTGAACGGGAAAGCGGTGCTCTTACCATACACCTCGGAAGTGGAGGCGATTACAACATGTTTCTTCTTCTTGGCCGCGGCCCGGAGAACAACTTCGGTGCCGTGAACATTCGTTTCGATCGTACGGACAGGACTCTCGACAATAAATCTGACGCCCACCGCGGCAGCCAAATGGAAGATGAGATCGGCGCCATCGACCAATTCCTGAACGACGGAGTTGTTAAAGACAGACTCGATCGAGTAGGCGAACGTGCGGCACGGTTTTAGGTGCGCAATGTTGTCCATCGAGCCGGTAGAAAGGTCGTCGATAACCGTCACGTAATCGCCTTCCTTAATCAGCCGTTCCGCTAGGTGCGAGCCAATAAATCCGGCTCCGCCTGTTATCAAAATTCGCATAGAAGATACTCCTTAAAAATGAATCCGCGCGCCTCTCGGCTAACGCCTCATGAACGCGATGTTAGTAATACAGACTCTTAATGTCGGCGTTCGCAGGATCGACGTACCAGCTTCGAAAGAGCAGAATGTCGCCTTCCTTCACTGCTGCGAGTAACTCGTTATGGCGTTTTACGATAGGCCCATCTGCGGTATTGACTACGCTAAACGCATTTGGATAAACCGCCCGGACCGCACTTGGAACGGAGATCAAGCCCTCGCGCATATCGAAATAGGGCGCGGTGGAGGCGAAATAACGAACATTTTTTTGTTCCGGAACGATAAGTACGTCGGGCTCGGCGGCGGAAAGACGCTCCAGGATGCCGGCGTCGAGGGGGCGTGCTGGTTCGCCATTTGAATCCAAGTAAAACAAGGTCGCACCCCAGCGCCGCTTGGCCCACGTAATCTTATCGAGCAGTAATTTTTCGGGATTTGGTGATTCCAACTGAAACGCGGTTCGATGATCAGGCGACCACACGGCTTCCGTCGCGCGAATGCACACGCCAACTCTCAACCCCGCGTCCCGAAACTTTTTAAAGAATTCGTCGGCAACATCGGCCATTTCCGGCGCGAAGTCGGCGAATTGGCGAGGGTCGCCCACGTAGGTCGCGGTGGGTGATTCCTCACCCTCAACGTCCCACATGATCATGCCTTGTGCATTCATGTCTTTGAGAATGCCGACGGTGGTGTCCGCCGTCTTCAGCATCCGTTGCTTAAAGTCGGCCCGCCCTTCGGGCTTCGTGACGTCGAGCGTAGGATTTAGAAACCATCCGCGTGGATTAGCCGGCCATTTTGCGTTGAGGGTGGCGAGTATTACGCTGCCGATTGGCCGGCGGTCTTTCCACTTTAGTTGTGAAGGATAAGCTTGAGCGAAACGCTCAAGAACGTCCTTGCCCAGCACCAAGGGGCTGCTGCCGGGGGGTCCGAAACGAAGCGATAGAGTGAGCGAGTCTTCAGCCCCCGGGGCGATCGGCCGGTGTATATAAGGCAGCATATCCGGAAACCTCCGATCGCGCCCTGTGTTTACGCGCAACGGGAACAGAGTGTTAGTTGGCTTGTCCAGAGCCCAGGGAAAGCCAATGAGGAGCGGTTTTCGAACGTCTTCGTCGGCAAGCACCAGTGTTCCCTTGCCGAAGCTCATCGTCACTAGTGCGGGATTACCGATATTGTGGCTAAGTAACGGCACAACCCCGTCGTATTCGCGGACTTTGCGCGGGAATTTGAAGCCGATAGGCTCGTACGCAACGCTCTCAATAATGTCTTGAGAGAGATTGCGTGTTCGGATCGTGATGTTAAGACGCGATCCAACGACCTTGTAATCCGCGCTGACGGTTCCCCATGAGTAACTCCCGGTCCAGCTGTTGTGCACTATGTCAACCCGGGATGAGCCGCTTAGGTTTGCCGGACGAAGGTTTCCTTTTGAGTCTTTTAGTAAGATCTCCAGGACCCGGAACTCACCAAATCCCAGGAGCTCAGTGTTTCGATACCGAAGAGACTTTACTCCGGAACTATTCATTGCCAGGGTAAGTTGCGGCTGTAAGGCGCGCCATGTCATGTAACCGGCGAGCGCCACAATGACAACTAAGATCGCAGCAATATAAACGCCTTTACTTCTGGTTTCGGCGATATGGGGTGACGCCGAAGCTTCCACGTTCATGGGTGTTCCTCTTATCTGTTTCAATTAACAAATGCTTTATCGGGGAGAATACTCCCGATTGGGGGATCTACGCAGGTTCATCGCCGCTATCCGGCCTTTTGATTCCGACGTTCATACGGAGCGCGGAGTGGCTGAGGTTCAAACCAGTAGCTCCTCCGCGGTCCTCGGCGTTTCGGGCGCATGCGCTTGGCGAGCATACCGGATGCGAAATTGCTCCCGCAGAGATTCCATGAGCAGTACAACCGTCATCGCTGAAACCGGTGCGCAGAGGGGATAGCGAATGCTGATCTCATCCTCCGGCGAGAGCGCCACAGTGACGTTCCAGGTGTTAGCCGGCTCGCGCCCCTGGAACCGCCCCTCATAGGTTTTCTCGCGAAGTCGCAGTATGACCGCACTAAAGCCGAGATCTCTACAAGCTTCGCGCACGGCTGGCCAACATTCCTCTAAGGCCGTTACGCTAGCCAGCGAAGTTTTGAACAAGTCGAGTCGAATCCGTGCCTTTACCAGTTGGCGGAACTCACCGCCGAAGAACATTTTCTGCATGACACCGAATTCTTGATACCGGAGATAGGCAACTCCAAACCAAACCAAAAGGCAGAACAGGACCACCATAGGTCCGCCAAAGCTCCTGTAAATTCTTGCGTGTAACAAGGCGAGTGCGGCTGCAATTCCGCAGACACCGTATAGTATTAGTGCTACGCCAGTTGGCTTAAACCCCATTGCCAACAATTTATGGTGAATGTGGCCACGGTCGCCGCTGAACAACGGCTGTTCCCGAAGAAATCGCCGGATGATGGCAAGCGCCACATCAGCCACTGGCAAAGCTAGCGCCATGACCGGTGCAAGCATTCCCAAAACCGTTGCGCATTTCTGGGTCCAAACCACCCCGTAGCATCCCAAAAGAAACCCGATCAACAAACTTCCGCAATCGCCGAGGAAGATCGAAGCAGGACTGAAGTTGTAACGGAGAAAACCTAAGAGCGCGCCCGCGAGCGGAATTGTGGCCACGGCCAAGGCGATGTTGTTTTGCATTAGAGCGGCGAGCACGATGGTGAGTGTCGAGAGAAACCCGATGCCAGCTGCCAAACCGTCAAGTCCGTCGATCAAATTAAAGGCGTTTGTGCACCCAACCAGCCATAGAACGGTTAGCGGCAAGCTCCACCACTGGGCGGAATGATCCGCAATCGCCAGAATTCGAATACCCGCAAAATACGCTAGCGATGCAGCAAAAATTTGTCCACCCAACTTCTGCCAGGGCTTCAGCCCCCATATATCGTCTAGGAGGCCGGTCAGGAATAAAACGATAGCGGCTGGTAGGAGTTCCTTAGCTAATGCGAGGTGGGGGAAATAGGGCGGAATTAGTCCCGCCATCGATACGGCCGCGAGCAGCAGAAAGGCCGAAACGTATGAAATACCAATCGCAATGCCGCCTAATCGGGGTACCGCGCGCTTATGTAACTTGCGGACATCATCCGGACGATCAACAAACCCCAATCGGGAGGCGATGAGCGTCACTATCGGCGTTATAGCTAATGAAACGAGTAATGAAGAAAGACCCAAAAAAACAAGCTTGATCATTTCTGTGTGCCTCAAGAAATTCGGTAGATAGCGGTCTTTGCAGTTTGGGACACGATGCGTCACGAACCGGCGTGCGCTCTCTTGGCGGAATGCGTTTCAACCAGCGCGGCAAGGCCCAGCGCCTCCGCAATTCGACCGGTCCCACTAGCCACGGTGTATTGGCTTAAATAGGTGGAGCGGGCGTTTCTTGCCGCAGTCGCAATGGCGCTATGATTGCCGGCGAGATACTTTAGAAGATCGGCGAGCTGTGGGCCTGCGCCGCAAGGCACATGCCAGCCACAATTATTGGTCTTGATCACTCGCGCCACCGTCGAAGATTCGGGTCCAGCAAACAAGACCGGACGCCCGAAAGCGAGGATGCTATACAGTTTGCTGGGGACTACGGCCCCCAACGACAAATCTGTTTGAGTAACTAAGCCGATGTCGGCATCTCGAAGCCGTGCCGCGTATTCGGCGCTTTCTCCGTAAGGAACGAATTGGACTTGAGTGAGATTCAGTTCCCGGCAACGACGCTCGAAACTTTTCCGTTTGGCACCGCCGCCCGCGAAGACGAACTGAAAGCGCGGATCGCTTCCCAGGAGGGTCATAGCGGTGAAGATAGTCTCGGTATCGTGGGAGGCGCCCAAATTGCCTGAGTAGAAGACGGTAAGCCAGGGGTTGTTCGGCAGCGGCGAAAAGCCGGCAGTGGTCTTGGACCAATTCTCTGCAACCTTGATTCCAGAGGAAGGCAATCCATGGGCGATTAGTTGGCTTCGCATACACGAACCAAGAACAATGATTCCGTCTGCCTGGCGGCGTGGTAGGTCGGCGACTTTCCTCAAAATCTTGACGAGGACGGATCCTCGACCAAGCAATCCCATGGTGACGAGCGACTCCGGGAATAGATCCATTTCCCAGATGAAGAACTGACACCCGCGAAACCGCTTGGCGATTGCGCCGACAAAAGACAGTAGCGGCGGCGTAGTTAGCGTGACAATGGCATCGATATCCTTAATCGTCAACGCCAGCCGAAGGGCATCAAAGAGAAATGCGAGATAACACGCGGACCGGCCAACCAGCGATCGCCTGAAGCGCAGTCCCTTGAGCCGGTATACTTTTTCAGAACCTTGAGCAGGCCTACCGCCCTCGGCGTAAACGCTATCACTGCAAAGAACCGATACATCGTGGCCTTGTTCACTTAGGTAAGAAGTAACGTCAGACAAAAGCTGTCCGGTCGGCGCCAGATCGGGTGGGAAAAACTGATTTATAAATAAAATTCTCATTCTGAATTCTTCGAAAACTATTTACTGGATCTCAGATGAGGTAAGTTCTCTGATGCCCGGGTCGCAAACAACATCCTCGCGGATCAGCCGCTTTCGCAGTAAGCATGCCGGATTGCCAGCATGAATTTCGTAGGGTGGAACATCTCGCACAGCCACGCTCCCGAGCGTGACGATGCCGCATTGGTTGACGTACACGCCGGGCCCGACGACAGCTTTGGCTCCAATCCAAGCTCCATCCTGGACAACAATTGGCGATGCAATTAAGGCAAATCGAACATCACTCCAATCATGGTTACCGGTGCAGAGATATGCTCCCTGCGACAAGCAAACGTTCTCGCCCAGAGACACATTCGCGACGTTATCGATCCAACAGTCCTCACCTAACCATGAAAAGCTTCCAACACTTAGGCGCCATGGGTATTTGACTCGCACCCCGGGCTTCACTACTAAGCCGCAACCTAGCTGCGCGCCAAATAGCCTAAGCAACGCGCAACGAACGGAATTAAAAGGAACGACTTTCGAGCGCAAAAGCGGTGCGCCAAAGGCGAACCATAGGATTTGAACCAGCAGAGATCTCCCGGGATGATATGCGCCGTTGTCGAATTGAGACAACCGTGGTACTCGCGGCTTCATTTGGAATTGGCTACTGATTTTGAGAAGTGGACTACTGGATTCTGATTGTTGAAGGCGTGGTCCCGAAGAGAATCCAGTTTTGAAGCTCGCGCATCTTGCTGCCAACCGCGGACCACGAATAGTTACTATTTACGAGCTGCTGCCCGCGAGATCCGACCAGCCTCAGCTGTTCGGGGGCCATTCCCAACGCATGAGTCAAACTTTGCTCGATTTGGAACTCAGTAACTTCTGTTTCCCAGCCGCAGCCAGATTGCGCGATTTCGGGGAAGTTACAATTTCTTGATACGACGACGGGAACGCCCGCGGCCAGTGCTTCTAAAACCGCAACGCTGAATCCTTCAGAGTGGGACGGCAGCACGAATAGCGTCGAGGCCGCCAGCGCGCTCCACTTTATAGCGCTATTTAGCATTCCTGTAAATGTCACTTGGCGAAAGCCGACAATCTGTTTAAGCATCTCTTGCGTGTTACCGCAATCAGGACCAGCAATCACCAGATGCGCATCGTCCATTTGTTTGCGAATACGGCACCAGGCGCCGCAGAGCGTGTCCAAACCCTTCTTCAGGTGTATGCGCCCAAGAAAAAGCACAAGACGCTTCCCCTCGAGTTCCGGAAACAGGTTCAGAAACGGTTCCGGTGAAATTCCGCGCGGGGTCTCGACACCGTTCGGGATGACGGCAACGGGACCGTGGACACCGTAGCGTCGATAATCTTCCACTTCATTAGCAGTGAGCGCGCGCAAACACGACGACCGTCGAAGGGTTTCCCGCTCAAAAATCGCTGAATAAATCGCCTTCTTCAGATGCTTTTGGCCTACGGCCCACTTCTCGAGCATTCCGTGCGCCGAGACGATGTAGGGAATGCCAAGCTGCGAAGCAATGCTGCCCGTTAGTGAACAGTGTTCATCCCAAATCCCGTGAATATGGACGCCATCTGCCTGACGAAGAACAGAAGTCAATTCCTTGCGAACAGCGGCTTTTGCGGTCAAACGAGCTCGGCCGAGCGGTAGGCGTACAAAGGGCCGCTCAGGGTCTTGAAGGTCCTTGGTGGATTCATCGCGGCCGCAGAACCCAATGATGGTGCAGCTATCCCGGCGACTTTCAGACGTGGCGCGGCACAGCGCGGGCAGAGATGAAGCGATGCCACCAAAGCGAGGATCCAAGCGAGAGCCGACATGCACCCAGCGCTGTGATGAGGTCGTTACGCGGTTTTCAATCGAGAGCTGCCCGATCGGTTCACTCGAAAACAAGGCGTTCCACCTCCGATGCCCAACGTTCGAGCGAAAAGTCGGCGATGATCGAGCGGGATGCTGCACCCATTGCAAGTCGCTGGTCAGCAGTTTTATGCTCCAGCTGGATCAGACAATCTGTTAACGCATCCTGATCGTCCGCGGAAAAGAGAAAGCCATTTTTGCCGGTTACCAAATTTTCAGCGCATCCGCATTGCCGGCTTACAATGACAGGCAGCCCGGCAGCCATAGCCTCATTCACAACCAACCCCCATGGCTCACGGGAGCTCGGTAGAACAAGGCATTTAGCGAACGCTAGATAGGGGAGTAACCCGGCTGAGGATTTCATGCCCTCGATTCGCACGCGGCCACGAATATTC
>JBARMQ010000361.1:0-20581 GCA_049802535.1 Bryobacteraceae bacterium
ACTAGGTATGGAGGCGCATTCCAGACGGTAATGAGCTCCCGTAGGCGCTAGAATGCCGCCAACAGCTGAACTAGTTTCACCTGGCTGAATCGTGCCGGCGGTGCCCGCCCACAAGAACATTGTTAACGCTCCTCCTATCAAGTGCCTTCTAGCACTTGGCTTCCGATCGTAGGCTGTCGACGTCGCGGGAGCCTCGCTAGATTGCAAGTATTCACGATAGGATTCTAGGGTGATTTCCTCAGGGCTTGGCAATTACCTTCGCTCCCTTCTACCCCAAGCTTTCCAGGCGTCGGGCGTGGTTGATTCAAGAAAGGCTATTGTCAATTTGTCGTGTAGTTGCCAAAGGCGGTGAGCTATACCTTCAGCAGAAAAATCCTCTGGTTCCGCTTCGAGTTCTGCGGTATGGTCCAAGTCAAGCACCATAACTTTGGAATTGGGAAGGACTTCCTTGGCGACGACGGCTAAAGGCGCTGGAGTTAGGTCCGGCGGCATGAACCCCCCATCGCTTCGCTGGAGAGCGCGAATCGATAGGTTGCCCGAGTCTGTGCGTCCGACATAATTCATGAAACAAGACGACTGGCTTACATGCAGCCGGTCTTGTGGGGGTCCGAGGATACCGGGGTTAAGGAACCGTGAAAGCGGCCCTTCGGGCGTGTCTACGATAACATCGACATACCTTAATGCTAAGCGCTCTACAAGAGCCGGCGAAGTTATACGATGCAGGGAATCTATCGCGGATCGAAATATAGAACAAAACTCGTCAAAGTCCTTATATCTACTGGTGTGGTATGCCATATGGTCCTTTGAAAGGGTCACGCCAGCAGTCCTGTTTCGGTTGTGAAAGTCCCATCGGGGCGCGATCGTAGTTTCCGCGCCAGCCGGAGTTATACGAATATTTGGCATCTGGCTTTGCGAGAGTCTTGGAAAACCTGCTTGGCGCATCCAGTCTTGAATTTCCGGAATATACTTCCCCATGGACTCGATCGATGAAAACTTAACTAGCCCTACTACGTATACGACCGGCGGGTGATCGAGAATAAACCTGATCGCGTTAGACACGCCATAACTTTACATTAAACTTGACAATCCTACAAGCTCAGATTTATGAGGGTGCGAGTCCCTCCGGGCGCACCATTCAAAGGAAGGGCTTTACGCTCCGTTCCCGGTGGCATCTTTAGTACGATCGATCCTCGCGACGAGTTCTACAACTCGGCCCAATCCTTCCGATAGTCCATTAACACCTTCCTTGGCGTGACCGGACGGCGCGCCGCTGGCGCACCCACCGAGATCTGCCAGGCAAGAGCGCCTTTCGCTCATGTAAACAACCGGCCCGCTCACGTCATTGTTCAGATCACTCATTAGGTTTTTATTCGGGGATGGGCCGAACGCCCACACAATCAGGGAATGACAAAGCCAGTCTTGGTCTTCTTTGGGTGTCTCATCGTTCTCAGTTGTGGTGTTTCCGGTCACGCCCAATCAATTGGCAACGCAAGCACGGTGGAAGGAACGGTGGTCGATCCTTCGGGTGCGGCCGTTACGAACGCAACCGTCGAAATCCAGAATCCAGTTTCTCAATTCACGCGAACTGCGCAGACCGATAGCCAGGGAAGGTTCCAATTTGAGAACGTTCCGTTCAACAACTACCACATGAGCGCGACGGCAGCGGGCTTTCAGACAGCCGATCAGGACGTGTCCGTCCGGTCCGGCGTGCCGGTGGAGACGAAATTCAGCTTAAGCATCGGCTCGGCCAGCACGACGGTGAACGTAGAGGCTGGCGGAGACCTCGTCGAAACGGTACCGACAACACACACCGACGTCGATCGGAGCCTGTTTCAAAAGCTCCCGCTAGAGAGCCAATCATCTTCGTTGAGCTCCCTGGTAACCTTGGCTACCCCGGGCGTCGCGGCTGACTCGAATGGTCTGTTCCATGGATTGGGCGATCACGCCTCCAACTCCTTTTCGGTGGATAACCAGCCGATTACGGATCAGCAAAGTAAAGTTTTCTCCAATCAGCTTCCAGCTGATGCGGTGCAATCGATGGAGGTAATCGAGGGCGCGCCGCCAGCCGAATACGGCGACAAAACCAGTTTGGTGATCGTGGTGACTACGCGTTCCGGTCTCGGCGCCAAACAGCCGCACGGAGACGTTACCGCATCGTACGGCACCTTTGGAACATCGAACGGTGCGGTCGATCTAGCGTATGGCGGCGACAAATGGGGAAACTTCATTTCGGCGAATGGGCTAAACACCGGCCGTTTCCTGGATGGCCCGGAGTTCCAGGTCTTTCACGATCACGGCAATCAGGGAAATGTTTTTGATCGCGTCGATTACAAGCCCACGAACGCCGATACGATCAACCTGAACTTCCAATTCACGCGCTCGTGGTTCCAGACGCCGAATTCCTACGACATGCAGAATGCTACGGCCTGGTCGGGGCTAGTCGTCGACAACGGGGGTCTCGGTCCCGACGGCCTGCCTGTCGGACCGACAGATCAACGTTCGAAAATACGAACGTTCAACGTCGCGCCCACCTGGACCAGGCTCATCAATCCGCATACCGTTCTGACTCTGGGGGGCTTTGCAAGACAGGATCAATACAACTACTATCCGAGCCGCGACCCTTACTCCGATTTCATTCCCGACCTGCAAAGTACGACGATTGACCAAAATCGCCGGCTGACCAACCTGGGCCTGAGGGGGGACGTATCTTATGTCAAAGGAATTCACAACCTGAAGGTTGGAGTTACGTATCAGGACACGATTCTCTCGGAAAGGGATGCATTCGGAATCGTTGACCCGACGCTGAATGCCGTCTGTTTGAACTCGGATGGAAGCGCCGATACCGATCCGACACTGACCAATCCGGAGCAATGCGTCGGAGCGCTCACACAAAATCCCGGATATTCCTCTCTTCTTGCCGGATACGATTTGACGAGACCAGGACCAGGCGTCTCGCCGTACACGTATGTTGGGCACGCCGATGTCCGGGAAGAAGCGTTATACATCGAGGACACGATATCGATCAAGAACTGGACCTTCAATCTGGGGATTCGCGGCGACATCTACAACGGCATTACAAAGGCGACCCAAGCAGAGCCGCGTGTCGGCGCAGCTTACAATTTTAAGCCGACCAACACCGTGGTGCGAGCGTCCTACGCCCGAACTCTCGAAACTCCGTTCAATGAGAACTTAGTGCTTTCAAGCACCGGCTGCAACGATCCAGTGGTTAATGCCTTGCAGTCGGCGATACAAGGCTATCCTTGCATCACTAATCCTCTGAGACCCGGTACGCGCAATGAATTTCATGTCGGGCTGGAGCAAGCCTTTGGAAAATACTTCGTTTTGGATGGCGAATATATCTGGAAGTACACCAATCTTGCGTACGACTTCAGCGTCTTCGGCAACACTCCGATAACCTATCCGATCGAATGGGCAAAGTCCAAGATTCCAGGATTTGCGATTCGCGGAACCATGCCCAACTTTCACGGCCTGTCCGCCTTCGTCGTGATGTCGCACGTGGCGGCACGTTTCTTTGAACCGCAAGACAGCGGTATTGGAGTAACTCCCGGCGGGTTGGGGGGAACCGGCGTGTTTCGAATAGATCACGACGAAAACTTCAATCAGACGACTCATTTGCAGTACCAGCCTTTTAAGAATGGGCCGTGGCTGGGCTTTAACTGGCGTTTTGATAGCGGCCTGGTAGCGGGCCCGGTACCGTGCGCCGGCGGAAATTGCGCCAATGGGCCGAACGGAACCGATAGCATTGTGGACGTTTCAGGCATTACGCCCGATCAGCAGTTTGAGGCCGGTCTTTACTGCGGATCGGTGTATGCGACGCCAACGGCACCGATCAGTTCAACTGGCCTCTGTCCCGCGTCGCAGTATGGTTCATCGCTCATAAAGATTCCAGCGGCAGGCGCCGAGGACGACGACCATAACCCACCCCGTATCGCCGCAAAAAACCTATTCGATCTCGCGATCGGGGACGACAATCTATTTCACAATGATAAGTACAAATGGAGTGCCCGAATCGAAGTGATCAATCTGGCGAACGATTACGTGCTTTATAACTTCCTCTCCACGTTTAGCGGAACGCATTATGTGACGCCGCGTACGGTGACGGGCACAGTTGGATTCCATTTTTAGCGGCTTTCGATTGCTCTTCGGCTCTCTTGCTTTCTGTGCTCCGTCCGCACTCTAATTCTTTTCCGTCGTCAGCCGATAGGGGTTATAGGGCGCGTATAGATGGCCACAACAACAATCCATCCAGGCACTCACCTTACTGTGAAGCTGAGGCAAACGGTCATCGAATTTGAGAGAAATCCGATGACGTCGACGCGCGAAATTCGGGAGCTTTCCGAATCGTTTCCCGACGATTTTCTGCAAAGTGCCGTGGCGGTCCTGCTGGAGACTCTGGATACCGGCGGCGGTATCTATCTACTCAAGCTGTTGCTAGCGCAGGGATCCTTAGTCACTGTGATTTGCAGCCCCTTTCATCTTCGCCACGATCAGGCGCACTTGCTGGTCGAACGCGGCAAGCGCATCGATCCGCTCTTTGAATGGAAGCTGTTTCGGCAAGCGGCGGATGAGGTTGAACGCGGGTGGGATCAAGATGTCGGCATCAGCATGCGGGCACTGGACTTGCTAGCCATCACCGCTCGCAGTGCTCACCAGATCCCAGTCGTCAGGAAATTGCTTCTCCATCCAAACGCAAAGGTTCGCTCGCGAGCTGCGACGCTGATGGTCAGGGTTACCCGTGAACTTGATTGGGTTCCGGCATCGCTTGAAGATGGGGAGGCGCGAGTTCGGGCGAATGCCCTTGAAGCCTTCTGGACTCCCGGTATCCCGGCGAATTTGCACTCATTGCTGTGGTCGGCGTTGGGTGACAGTGACAACCGGGTCGTCGGCAACGCGCTGCTCGGATTGTATCGCCAGGGCGATCGCCGCACCGTTTGTCTGATGCTCGAGATGGCTACAGATCCCGTCGAGAAGTTCCGCTCCACCGCAGTGTGGCTGCTCGGACAAACTGAACAGCGAGAACTGCTGACCGCTGTGCAGCCGCTGGTTCGCGATCCCAGTCCGATGGTGCGTCGAGCCGCCGTGCGTGCCGCTCGCAACCTTAACGCGCTGCCTGTGGTCACCGCCCCACCAGTAGCGGCCGCTGCTGGCGCCGTTCCGTCTGATGAGGCTAATTCTCCCGATTCAAACGACGAGCCCGGAGGTTCCAAGACCCCTGAGCGCAAGCGCGGGCAATCCCAAGAAAAAGGCCGCCGCGATCGATCTCATTGATCGTCGCGAGCGGCCTAATCGCACACACTTCGAACTTACGGACTTATTCGATCTCGCGTGGACGCTTCTTACGATTGCGCTTCCGGGCGAGAGCTTCCTTGGTGCGGCGCTTTTCACCTGGTTTTAGGTAAAATGAGTGCCGCTTTATTTCCTTAACAATATCTTCTTGCTGAACCTTGCGCTTAAAGCGCCGCAGGGCGCTTTCCAAAGTCTCGCCATCTTGCAGATGGACTTCTGCCAAAAACGATTCACCACCTTCCGAAGGCAGCGCTCCGAAGGCACACTTGCCCTCGAAGCACTCTCATTAGTGTATCAATGGTCAAAACGTTAGTTTTGCGCCAAGCGGATTGCCCATCGCTCCACGGCGTCGAGCGGCCTGCCCGAGCACAGGAAGCGCTCAACCGGTTCATGAAGGCTGGAATCAGAGGCCCGTAAGATCGCATTTGAGAAGGTAGAATCATAGCTGAAGACTTTCAGACACTCTTGCGCAAGAGCACTTCTCCTCTCAGGGGGCGCGTATCCAAGCAACCTCCTGCGCCATCATCGGCCACGGCATTTGAGATAACTCGGCCGGCGACGAACCGCTTTCTCATAGCCGGCATTAGTCTTGGGCTCTTTTTGACCACGCTACTGGTCTACGCGCCGGTTTACCGGTTCGGCTTCGTCAACTTCGACGATCCGGACTACGTCACCAACAACCCACACGTACGCAACGGTCTTACCATGGATGGCATCGTCTGGGCGGTTACCAGCACGGAGGCCGCGAATTGGTTTCCCGCGACGCGCCTTTCGCACCTACTCGACGTGGAGGTCTTCGACCTGCGAGCGAGCGGACACCATTTCACCAATGTCTTCCTTCACGCGTGTGCCACGGTGTTCCTCTTCGCATTCCTCCTCGCCGCCACTGGGGAAGCGTGGCCCAGCGCATTCGTCGCCATGCTTTTCGCCGTACATCCCTTACATGTGGAATCTGTCGCCTGGATCGCGGAGCGAAAAGATGTGCTCAGCGCGTTTTTTTGGTTCCTTGCGCTATGGAACTATGTCCGCCGGCATTATTGGCTTACACTGCTGGCCTTCTGCATGGGACTCATGTCCAAGCCGATGATTGTGACGCTTCCGTTTGTGTTGTTCTTACTCGATAAATGGCCGCTGCGCCAGCCGCTTCGCTCAGCCCTGCGAGTGAAGATTCCGTTGCTGGCACTGTCCGCAGCCAGCGCCGCCGCGGCATATCTAGTCCAAAGAAGCAGTGGCGCGGTCCGCGAAGCTGGACAATTCCCGCTTGGTTTACGGGTGGAGAATGCCGTAGTCTCGTACGCAGTCTACATTGTTAAGATGTTTTGGCCGGCGAGGCTGGCAGTGTTCTATCCCTATCCACACCACTTGCCCCTATGGCAAGTTGTGCTGTCAGCCCTGTTGCTATCGGGCATCTCCATCGTTGTGCTCAGGGAGTGGCGTTCTCGTCCTTACCTTGCGGTGGGATGGTTGTGGTATCTGGGAACGCTTGTGCCGGTCATCGGTCTCATCCAAGTCGGCGCGCAAGCGCGCGCGGACCGGTACACGTATCTCCCGATGGTGGGCTTGAGCATCATGTTGGCATGGGGCCTGCGCGAAGTTCTTAATATCAAGGTTGCTATTCCCGGCGCGGTCGCCGCGTGCCTGGCGTGTGCGGGGCTGTCCGAAGCGCAGATCCAATATTGGCGGAGTAGCGAGACTCTCTTTCGTCATGCGCTCGATGTCACCAGCGGCAACTACCTTGCGCACCATAATCTCGGCGTAGCTTTGGCCGATGAGGGGCGCTTCGCCGAAGCAATCAAGCAATATCAAGCGGCATTGCAAATCGAACCCAATGCCGCAAACGTTCAAACCGACTACGGAAATGCCTTGGCAAAATCCGGACGCATGTCCCAGGCGATCGCGCACTATCAAGAGGCGCTGCGAGCGCTTCCCGATTCGCCCATCGCGCATAACGATCTGGCCAACGCTTTAGCTGCGAATTCGCGAACTATGCCGGAGGCGATCGCCGAGTATCAAACTGCGCTGCGCCTCAAGCCGGATTACGAGGAGGCGCGAAACAACCTGGCGCAGGCTCAGTCCAATGCCGCCGAAATACAATACAACGTGGGTGTCGACCTGGCCAAAAGCGGCAAGCCGGAGGCGGCAATCTCATATTTCGAGGAAGCCTTACGGCTTAAGCCGGATTATGTGGACGCGGATAATAATCTCGGCGTGGTGCTGGCGGGTATTGGCCGGGTGCCGGAGGCGATCTCACATTTTCAAGCCGCGTTGAGAATCGATCCCAATTCCGCCGAGGCGCACGTCAATCTTGGAATCGCCCTATCGGGGTTACCGGGCCGAATGCCCGAGGCCGTCCAGCAGCTCAAAGCGGCGTTGCGCATCAAACCGGACTCCGAGATTCAGCAGATGCTGGACCGTCTCGAAAGACCGAAATAGCCACCGGCGCGGCAAGTGCCGCACCCGTGGCCAAATTTCTCGAAATGCTAGAAGGTGAACTTCACGGCCAATTGGACAGTGCGCGGGCCGCCAGTGCCAGAGTTGATCGAGCCGGAGCCACTGCCGAGGGTGCTGGTCACGAATCCGAAGTTCGCGTTGTTCGCGGTGCAGCAACTGGCGTTCGGGTTCGCGAACTGCGGGGTGTTGGTTGTATTTATAGTTTCCAGCCGAAGCTGCATGGTGACGCGTTCGCCGAATTGGGTGGTCTTGGCCAGAGCGGCATTCAAATTGAAGAATGCCGGCCCGATCATGGAATTGCGTCCGACATTGCCGACCTGCTGGGCGGCGCCAGGGAGTTGATCTGCGGCTCCGGTTGGGCAAGCTGCAGTGGGTGTCGCCGACTGGCAAGGCGGCGGGGCAAACGCCGTTGGATCGAACCACGGGCTTCCCCCGTTTGAGGTGGTGTTGATTCCGTTCAGAATTTTGACGCTCGGATCCACTTGTTCCGGCGTATTTGTGCCGCCTTGGGCCAGGTTCAAGTACGTCGAGCTGTAAGTCACCGTGAAGGGAAGTCCGGTCATGAGCGTCACGATGCCCTCGATCTGCCATCCACCGATCACCTTGTCCAGCCCTGACGAGACGGAGTTCAGAAATGGTTTCCCCTTGCCGAAGGGTAATTGGTAAACGTAGCTCTGCACATACTCGACGGTACGATTGAAATCGTTCAGCGCCCAATTACGGTGATATTGACCGTTCAGATAGAAGCCATAGAATCCATCGTCGTCGCCGCCGTTGTAATAAGCCATGCCCTTCTGCCAGCTAAACGCAGAAGTCATGCTTAGCCCGGAGGAGAAGCGCCGGTCAATCTTCACTTGCAGGCCGTTGTACATTGAGGACACCGGCACGAAATACTGCGTTATGTTGCCTGTGTGCGGGAAATATGGCTCGTACACAGTGTCGCCCGCGTTTGTGGGGGCGATTTGCCGGCTTGCGTTGAGGTTTTGCGACGAGCCCATGTCCACGCCGTGATTGCCGACATACGCAATATCCGCTGTGAAATGATACGGCAACGCCTGCTGGACCGAGAAGTTCCAGGCAATGATGTGAGGGTTTTTGTAGTTTGTCGGGAAGAAGTCTTCCGTAGCACCGTTCTGGCCGAGAGCGGTGACGCTGTAGATCCCGTTGGACGGGATTGGCTGTGGCGCGGGCACCGGGAGACCGCTCTCGAAACTCAAAACGGACCCGTTGTAGAAAGCCGAGGTATATGCGCTCGAGCCTTGTATGGCTCCCAGATTGCCTTTTGTCGGATAGTTGTTGTTAATGTACGTATTGTCCTCAAATGGGGTATAACTGACGCCGATACCCGTCCGGATAACCGTCTTGCCAGTCAAGCGATACGCAATTCCGAAGCGCGGGGCAAGATAGTTCAGGTGGTTGACCAAGCCCCCATTGTTGGGGTTGCCGCCCACACCGCCGACCACAAGCGTGTTATTCGATGGAATGTAATTCGAAAACTGTCCCGGGAAGGCCGGCGTGGCCGGCGGGTAAATTTCCCACCGCAGCCCTAACGACAACGTCAGGTTTTTGCTAACTTGCCACCTATCGGCGACGTAGGGGAAGAAGTACCACTGCCGGAAGGTCGGGAACGTGCCACTGAAGTCGCGGCCGGTGCTGGACGCTTGCGGACTGTCGAGCAGGAAGCTCGCCACGTCGTTGGCCCACGAGGTGGTGTTGTTTGGGGTGGTCGGCGATGTTATAGTGCCGTTCGCGAGCTGACAACTGCCCGCGCAGGCCGTTTGGGCAGTGCCAAAAAAGTAAGCGCCGCGCGGACTGTAGGTCTGCGTCTGCAGCAGGTCGTCACGGATGCGGCGCATATCGAACCCGAGCGTAAAGGTGTGGTTACCGTAGGTCTTGCTCACGTTGTCCACCAAATCGATGTTGACCTCCGCACGGATCCAGGGCAAACTGGCGGAATATCCAACCAGCGGTTCGGTAAACGCGCCAATATTGATACCCACCAAGCCGCTGTCGAACTGGCTGATATTGATGCCAGGGATTCCCAGATTCGTGGAAGCGTTCGATCCGTAGTCGCTCGGTTGCGCCGTGTTGTTGTAATGCGCCACGCCGACTCGGAATTCGTTCAGCAGGCTGGCCGAGAATATGTGGGTCCAGTTGATGCCGCTACTGTAAGTCTTCTGAACTCCCGTACCCTCAAAGGCGCCGTTGGCATCGCCGCCGGCGCTGCCGAAAATGGGCGCTTGGTAAACCACCGGACGCTGGAAGCTGAAGCGGCCGCTGAGGTGGTCCTTGTCGCCGATGGTATAGTCCACTTTCCCATCCGTGAAATTGGTGTCCTTGGTGAAGGGAAGGAGGGCGAAGTAGTTGTTCGCCGGCGCCAGGGTACTATACGGTTCATTCGGCGCGGGTAACAGGGCCAGAATCTTGAGCGCGATCGGGTTCAGGCGCGATGTAGGAATGACGTTGTTGGGGAATGGTGTCCTTCCCACACCGGTGGCCGTATTCCCGGTTTGCGGATCGTAAACCAGCGCGGGGTTGGAGCCAGCCAGGGCCTCGCTCAAGTTGCCGGTGCGCGACAGTGCCGATGGTATCGTCTCTGTGTTGGCATTGGCTTCGTGATCTGAGGTGCGCAAGAAGTCGGCGAAGAAGAACAACTTGTTCTTCTTGATCGGGCCGCCGATGGTGCCGCCGTAGTAGTTGTAGTGGACAGCGCCTACCTTGGGCTGGAAGAAGTTGCGGGCGTCGAAATCGTTATTCTGTACGAACTCGTAGGCTGAGCCGTGGTATTGGTTTGTCCCCGACTTCAGGATCACGTTAGTGACCGCGCCGGCGCCACGTCCCAAGTCCACGGAGTGGTTGCTGGTGGAGACGTCCACCGTTTGAATTGCTTCGAGTGGCGGGATCAGGATTTGCAGTAGGCCGGTGCGCTCGTTGTCGTCGATGCCTTCAATTTGGTAGTTATTCGCCACGCGCGGAGCCCCGTTGACTTGGGTCTGCAGCGAGTCCGAAGCGTTAAAGAACTGGGAGTGCTCCTCTGTCGGCGGCGACGTGCCGGGCACGAGGGCTAGCAGGGCTTGATAGTTGCGATTGCTAACCAGAACCGGCAGTTCCGACACCGTCATCGTGCTGAGGCTGCGGCCGGTATCGGCGCGGTCGGTCTGCAACTGCGATGGTTCCGCGGTGACCACCACGGACTCGCTTATCTCGCCGGGCTGCAGCACCGCGTCGACGCGGACATTGCTATTGACATCGACGCGGTTGTTCTCTTTCGTCTCCTTCTTGAAGCCTGAGGCTTCGACTGTTACCGAATAGTTGCCTTCCGGAAGATTGGGAACCGTATAGTTGCCGCTCCCGTTGGTTTGGGCGTTGTGCAGAATCCCGGTGTCGACTTCGGTCAACGTCACTTTGGCATTGGGGACTACGGCTCCGCTGCTATCCGTTACGGTACCCAATACTGTGCCCGTGACGGCTTGGGAATAGGCAGCGAGGCAACCTGCCAACAGTAGCGCTATCAGCGCGCACATCTCACGTAGATGCTTCATAACTAACCTTTCGTTTTTATGAGCGGCTTAGAGAACAAACGCGCTCCGCGTTTTCGCGAGTGACCTGAATTGAACCGATTATATGCGAAAACGTTCCAGGCGACTACTGGTTTTTAGTCAGTTCAGAGAAAGATCGCCCTTTCCCCCTGTTGAAAAAGCTCAAGACGTTGCCGAAGGCGGACGAAACGCCGGAACGGCGCCCCCCGGCCTATTTTCTAAACATAGCGGGAATTCGTTACGATGCTTCCGATCCCTGGTTTAAACTCGCATCATGAGTCCTGACGATTTGCCTCGTCCCGAGGTGCGCGTGTTCCCCGGGCGCCGTTCCGGAGTCGTCATCCTGGCAGTAAACGGACCACTTACCATCCACAACTTCTTTGAATTTCAGGATGCAACTCGCCGCGATTCGCCCGTGACGATCGTTGATTTGGCTCAGGTGCCCTTTCTTGATTCAGCCGCTCTGGGCTGTCTGGTAGGGCTTCATGTATCTTGTGAGCGCGGCCGGCGAAAATATGCCATCGTCAACATCCAGGAACGCCTGAAGAGCATCTTCCATATGACCGGTCTCAGCGATTTCCTGGTCATCTATCCGGCTCTTGAAGATGCCGAAAACGCTCTGGCGCCTGCCTAGTGATTAAGAGGTTTTTGTCGCTTTCGGCTGGCTGCGAACCTGAATTTCAATCGCAAGATCTCCGTCCGCCGTGCTTTGGTAGCGCACAGTCACGCGCGACCGCAAACGCACTGTACGATTAGTCTTGGTTTTTTGATTGATCAGGAATGTTCTGATTTCGGGGGGGTGGCCGAACAATGTTCGCGAAACTGTCACATGCCCAGCGTTAAGGTCTGTCACAGTACCCGCAAAGAACTGAAGTCTGGGCGGCGGATCTGACGGATCGACGGCAGCGCTTGAGACCTGAATTAGACCTGCCAGAGACAAGAGTGCCAGGCACGCAACTTGAAAGAGCTTGTGCAATCGTGTTCCAGCCGAATTACCTATGTAGCACAAACAGCTAACCATTTCGCATCCGGGGGTCACAAAACGACAGCAGGATGGTAGGTATTAGCGAATTTTAACTCGCCAATCGCAATCAGATCACCGGCATAAGAGATCGCCTTAACCAGCGGAGCACCTGAGGCAATAACAAACGGCGATGTCCGGAAGTCGCGGCCTTGACGTATCTGCGCCTCCACCATTTCGTCGACATGGGCTGAAGGCAAATGCGGCAGCAGTTCCGCCGCCGGCCGGATAGCTTGGTCCAATTGGCCATCCGCGGCGAGTCCAGCGAGCTCGTCCAGAGTCTTAGCCTGGTCGATTGTAAATTCTCCGCTTCGCACGCGGCGCAAACTGCTGAGGATCGCGCCGCAGCCCAACATCTGCCCGAGATCGTGAGCGATCCCACGGATGTATGTGCCAGCCGTGCATTGAATGGTTGCGCAAATTCGGTTATCTATCACACTGCGCACTTCCAGTTCTTTAACCTCCACTAGAACCGGAGGCAACTCCACTCTCTGCTGCCGGCGCGCCAACTTGTAGGCCGGGGTGCCTTTGATTTTCTTGGCAGAAACCGGAGGTGGAACTTGCTCAAAGCAACCGCGAAAACGTTCCATCCCCGTACGAATATCGCTTTCGCTCGGCGCCGCCGCGCCCGTCAACGTAATCTCCCCGTCCGCGTCGTAGGAATCCGATGTCATACCAAGGGTAATTTCTGCCAGATAAGTTTTGTCATTCCCGCCATAAAACTGCGCGAGTCGAGTCGCATTCCCAGTCAACAGCGCCAATACACCAGTTGCCATCGGGTCCAGAGTGCCCAAATGACCGACGCGCCTAATGCCAGCCAATCGCCGCCATCGATTTACGACGTCATGGCTGGTGCAGCTCGGAGGTTTATCAATTACAACAAGACCGTTGATTGCCATATCCTTCTCGGAAGCGTGTCCGACTGCTCCGTGAACCCTGGGTTAGCCTGAAGAGAGAACACCGGGAAGCGGAAATCGGCGGGGAGAAAATCGAGGTTTGGAAGAAGAGGTACTCGGAAAGGCTTACGACGGCCGTCTCATGCGGCGGCTGCTCACCTACGTACGGCCCTACTCGTTCTCCATAGCGGTATCGCTTGTTCTACTACTGTTCGACTCTCTCCTCCAAATCATCGGCCCGCTCTTAACCAAATTAGCAGTGGATCGCTATCTGGTGCCGGCTAAGCACATGTTGTCTACTCCGCTTGACGGGTGGCTGTCCAAAGATCCGTGGACTGGCTTGTCGCAGCTGTGCTTTCTGTATTTGCTTTCGGTCCTGCTTGGTTTTCTGTTCGATTTCGGACAAACCTATTTGATGCAGTGGACCGGCCAACGCGCTATGTTCGATCTCCGGCGCCAGTTGATGGCTCATTTGCAGACGCTTGATATTTCGTACTACGACAAGAATCCTGTGGGCCGCCTGGTTACACGCGTGACCACCGACGTTGACGTCTTGAACGATTTATTCGCATCGGGCTTAGTCACTATTGTCGGTGACATCCTGATGCTCATCTTCGTGTTGGCAGTCATGTTCAAATTGAGTCCTGGAATGACCGGCCTGATGCTGGCCGTGATGCCGTTTGTCGTCCTGGTGACCGTTCAATTTCGCCGCACCGCGTCTCAAAGTTATCGCCGCATCCGAGTTGCCATCGCCAAGATCAATGCCTATCTTCAGGAGCACGTGGCCGGAATGTCGGTACTGCAGCTCTTCAATCGTGAGGAGCGCAGCCGCGCTGAATTCGCCGAGATCAATCAGGCCCACCTGGATGCATTCAAGGAATCCATCGCCGCTTACGGCTGGTTTTATCCCGTTGTCGAATTCCTCGGGATGATGGCTCTGGCAATGCTGCTCGCTTACGGCGGCTGGCGGATACGGAGCGGCGCCCTTACGCTCGGCATTTTGGTTGCATTCTTCCAATATGGGTTGCGCTTCTTCCGCCCCATTCAGGATCTCAGCGAAAAATACAACATTCTGCAGGGCGCCATGGCCGCCTCGGAGCGTATCTTCAAGCTGCTTGATATTCGACCTGCCATCGTTACGTCGCCGTCGACCGCTTCCTTTCCCGATGGGCAGATAGACATTCAGTTCGACCATGTATGGTTCGCCTATAACGATGAAGATTGGGTCCTACGCAATGTCAGTTTCAGGGTCGCTCCGGGCGAGACGCTTGCTATCGTTGGCCACACTGGCGCGGGTAAGACCACTTTGACGAACCTGCTGCTGCGCTTCTACGATGTCCAGCGCGGTGCGGTGCGGATCGGTGGTGTGAACGTTCGCGACTTCGATCCTATCGATCTCCGGCGGCGGTTTGGCGTGGTCTTGCAAGACCCCTATCTATTCACTGGAACGATAGAGAGCAACATCCGTCTCGGTACCTCTTCCATTACATCCGCCCGCGTGCGCGATGCTGCCGAACAGGTGAATCTGCTCGACTTCATCGATAGTTTGCCGGACAAGTTCGATACCACCGTCCGCGAGCGGGGCCAGGGCTTCTCTACCGGCCAGAAGCAGCTCATCAGTTTCGCCCGTGCCTTGGCGCACGATCCGCGCATCCTCATTCTCGACGAAGCCACCTCCAGCGTCGATACCGAAACGGAGCTTCGTGTTCGCGAAGCATTGGCTCGATTGATTGAAGGCCGCACCTCGGTCGTGATCGCCCATCGTCTGTCAACGATTCAACGGGCCGACCGCATACTGGTGATGCACAAGGCCGAACTGCGCGAAATCGGATCCCACCAGGAGCTGCTGGCGCAGCGTGGCATCTACTGGAAGCTCTATCAGCTTCAATATAAGGAACAGGAATTCGCGCCGTTCGAAAATCCGCTATTGTCCGCGAACTAGAGTTGCAGAGTTCGCTTCATCGCGCAGACTCCCGAACGGAGACAATGCGGTCCGCTGCGACGTTATTCAGCACCTGCCGAATTCCGCTCGGCCAAATAATTTCAATCTCTTTCACGCTCTTCGCCGCACCCAAACCAAAATGAACCCGCGGATCGCTCGAACTGGCGTATCCAACGCTTGTCGTGACTTCGTTGTATTGCACCAAGCCGTCTGAGCCTGTCAAGCGGATCCGAGCCCCGATGCCCATGCGATTGCTCTTCGTCCCCGCCAAATTCAGCAGGATCCAATGGTTCGCGTTCTCACTGACGTTATGAAAAATCTTCGCCGGGCCGTTGAGAACGCCGACCACAACGTCAATTCGGCCATCATTGTCCAAGTCTCCGAAGGCCGCCCCGCGATGGACGCCCGCAATTTGAAAATCGGGCCCGGCTGTTGCGCTTACATTCTGAAATTCGCCGTTTCCTAGATTGCGAAACACAGCGTTGGGCTCTTCATACCGGCGCGGTGCGAATAGCGCCACGTTGTCCATCACATTGGCGCGAGCGGCAAATAAATCCTTCCAACCATCGTTATCGAAGTCCACCGCGCCATTCGACCAGCCCGACATTCCCGCCGTCTGCAGCCCAATTCTCGATACCGCGGTGTCGTCTTCAAACTGGCCCTTCCCAAGATTCCGGTAGAGCGGAAACGTCTGCTTCTCAATCGCGGTCATCCAAATATCCGGCAAGCCGCGATTAAACAGGTCGCGAAAGTCCGCCCCCATGCCTGAGATTGCGTTCCCGTTCTCCGGTAGCGCCACGCCCGCATCCATTGCGACTTCCTCAAAGCGCTTGCCGCCGATGTTATGAAAAAGCAGATTCGGCATATCGTCATTCGCGACGAAGATATCGGTATAGCCATCTCTGTCGTAGTCGCCAATCGCTACGCCCATATTGCGCCCCAGGTGCGCGGCGATACCGGTTTCCTTCGAAACATCCGTAAACGTGCCATCTCCGTTGTTGCGGTACAGCGTGTTCGGCAAAGGTTGATACATCCGCGGACTGCAGCTGATTCTAGAGTTGTTAACCACGCACGCCGGCTCGGTCGCCGCATTCCACTCGCAATAACTTGAGACAAACAGATCCAACAAGCCGTCGTTGTTGTAGTCCACCCAGGCCGCGCTATCCGACCACATCTTTTGGCCATGGTAGATGCCGCCCGCAACTCCCGCTTTGCCGGTTACGTCCGTGAATGTACCATCGCCGTTGTTATGGAAGAGTTGATTACCGTTGACGTTCACAACATACAAGTCCGGTTTGCCGTCGTTGTCGTAATCGCCGACCGCCGCGCCCATCCCATAGCCCGCTCCCGCTAAACCGGCTCTGTCGGTGACGTCTGTGAAAGTCAGGTTGTGATTGTTGTGATACAGCCTATTCTTGAACTTTGGATCGTCCTTCTGAAGCGACGGCATACTGGCGCCGTTGACGAAATAGATGTCTAGATAACCATCGCCATCGTAGTCCAATAACGCCACGCCGCCCACCATCGTCTCAGGCTGATGTTTTTCAGGCGTGGGGCTGCTGTCGGCGACAAATGCAACCCCCGCGCGGTTGGCAATCTCTTCAAACACAATCGGTCCCAGAACCGGCGCGGCCGCCAAAACCAGTAGCAGCGGAGCAAACAGGATCAAATGCACCCGGCGGAAATTCGAGAAGTTAATTAGCGGCCACCGAATAGTCTACGCTCTGTACCGCCGTCGCGCTGCCCTGAAGTGCGCTGATGCGCAATTGGCATTTGCCAGGCTGCGCCGCTGTTGCCACCAGCATGGGAATTGAGCCCGACGAATCCGGCGCGGGCAAATCGGCGATCTGTTTCGCCAATACCTTGCCGTCCACCAAAAACTCAACCTGCAGTTTTGGTTTTTCTGTGCTGGTCTTGTCCGGATACACCACAAAGTAAACGTAAGGATGCGCGCCTGCTCTTAGACTTGAGTCCAGTTCGGGAATGACTCGCCTCGGTTTCGGCTTATCGATTCCAATCACAAAAGGATCGCTTGGATCGGGCTTTCCGGCTACGTTTTCTAGGCGTTCCACCAGCACCACGCTGCTCACCGCTACGCCTTTTTTCTCGGGAGCGTCGAACGCAAACACCCGTTTGCTGGCTCTCTTAGTCTCCATGTCGACCACGGCCGTTTCCACCGTGTAATGTCCCGCCGGCAGGTTAATATCGTGCGAATAGGGAATGGTGTTGCCCTGAATCAGCGACAACTTGTCATCCGGAATCGTCAACGCGGTGTCCCGGCTGAACTTATCCACAACCTCTCCCGTTGAATCCTTGATCAGAGAGAGCAGCGACACACTGATCTTGTGCGTCTTGGTAGCCGGATCCGGCGTCGCGCTCACACTCGAGGCGGGCACTGCAATGGCCAAGACATCCTGTCTATCTGCGCCCTTGGGCCGGAACTCAAACGCCGACGTGCGGAAATCGAAGGCGTGGGGCGGAGTCTTCACATTTAAAGCGGCCAGGTCCATCATTTCGTAAGGCTTCAGTGGGGAATCTCCGTTCAGCACCGGCATTGCGTAGTAGCCCGTGCGGCTTTCGATCGTAATATCGCGCCGCGACGTTTTGACCTCGATGGTCCGCAAACTTCCATCGTGCTTCGTGTTGGAGGACGAATAGATGACTTCATAGTGGGCCGCTACATCATCCAGCACTCTTTGATATGACTTACGCAGGTCATTGGTATCGGCAATCAGAAAGCCGCCCGTTCCTTCGGCTAGCGCTCGTAGCGTGGCGCGGGTGTCGGTGTTACGAACCGCATCATCGACATAGTCTGATTCGCGCATCTTCTCCATGTTCGCCGCGGCTGAACCTGTTGACCCGGCCTGCGACGCGCTCACGCCGGCGGCATGGGACAGAGCATTCGATCCCGCGAGCAAATTCGAATTCTGCGCGAGTCCATTAATATCTACTGCGTAAAACGTCACATCCGCCTGATTCGCCTTCTTCACAATGGACGAAAACTGGTCCGGATCGCCGTTTGTCGGTAGTCCCGGGCTCAACAAAAGAATCGACTTCCGGCCCGGCAGAGTTTTCAATTGCGCAATCATCGTTTCTATGGCGTCCATCGATCGCCGGCCTTCTATGTTGCCGAACTCGCGCCTCGCATCCACCGCATCGCCTCTCAGCCGGTTCGCGCCTTGGCCGGTATTCACATCGGCGCCATTGATTGCCGTCGAGGCGACCTCGCCGCCGGTGGTGACGAGAGTCGATTGCACTGTTCCCCCAGCTGCCGGATTGCCGATCACCGCCGTTTGAATCGAAGTAATGTTGGGCGAAGCCGTAAGGACTTCGTCCGCCACGTTCATAAAGTCCACGCTCTGGTTGGTGAAGACATTGTTCACAATTTGGAAAATCAGTTCGCGGTTTGTTGTGAAATCGTGCAAGGGCGTTAACCGCGAATTCAACGTGAATGCGGCGATCCATGTATTGGGAACCATCTGGTTCTTAACGAATTCCTGAGCCGCTTCCGTCGCATACTTCTTGTTAAACGGATCTAAATTCTGAAACACCAGGCAAATCAAATTCACAGCGGGCAGCGGGCTGGCAGCCGCCGTTGCTGGTGTTCCGGAGGGCGAAGCCGCTGTTTCCTCTTGGCGGGCCTCACGCCCGCTCACCAGCCGAAAACTCTTTATTTTCTGCGGCACGCCGTCTTCGAGGACGGTCACGTCGCTTTGTTCCAAATTCTTGAGTTGTTTCCCGCGGTTATCCCGCACGGAAAGGTCCAGTACCACCTCTTCGACGCTTGTACGTATGGTCGAAGAGTCAGCAGCTTGCTGCGCCGAACTGGGCCGAACCACCATCCACATACCGCAAATGAATATCGACGGAACGCCAAGCAGGACGAGGGCTTTGTGCATGGCCACCATTTTATGCCCGAACCTGTGGGAAGCGGGTTGTGGCTCTCGCAAAACGCCGTGCTCTCATAGAACGAGACCTCAACCACTCAAAGGATTTCAATGCACAGACGCACCAGCTCTTGGTGTCTTCTCATCGTTCTTACGATCGCCGGAAGCCGCGATTTACGATCGCAGACCGCTAGGCCAAAAGCTCGCCAGGAAAAGATGGATCGCGATCTGCTTGAAATCACTATCCCGGGCGTGCAGAAGCTCTATCGAAGCCGCAAATACACTGTGACGGACGTGGTCCGCTGGTATCTCGCCCGCATAGACAAGTACAACGGGATTTATCGCGCCGTGCAGACCATTGATAGCGCTGGAGCATTGGCTACGGCGGCTCGAGAAGACGCGGATGCCAAGACCGCTGGCCGGAATTTCGCCCCAGGCGCGATGTGGGGAGTCCCAATTGTCATGAAAGCAAACACCAGCATTAAGGGACTCGTCACAACCGATGGGTGGAAAGGGTACATGATTCCCGGCTTCGAGCTGGTCGCTCCCAAAGATGCCACCATTGTCACGAAGCTGCGGGCCGCCGGAGCCGTTATCCTCGGCCAAACCAACATGCCCGATTTCGCCGCTAGCGATACGAATCGCAGCACCGCTTACGGACGTACCGGCAATGCTTACGATGTCCGCTTTAGTCCAGGTGGCTCTTCGGGAGGCACAGTGACAGCCGTCACTTCAAACTACGCGATGCTTGGCAACGGGACTGACACCGGCAATTCCATTCGTATGCCATCTGCCACCAGTTCCGTGGTCGGTGTGTTCCCGACGCGGGGGCTGGTCAGCATCGCAGGCATTGCGCCGCTGGATTGGCTGCTGGACAATACTGGTCCCATCGCGCGAGACGTCACGGATGCTGCCATTGCCCTCGGGGTTATGGCGGGTGAAGACCCTTTGGATCCGAAAACAGTTGGCTCGGCACGTAAGGCCCAGCCGGGGCCTTACACTCAATACCTAAAAGCGGGCGCGCTTCAAGGCAAACGGTTCGGCGTTCCAACCTTTATTGTGGAAGGCGCAGGGATCCCGTTTCAGGGCATTCCAGCATCTGAGGCGCCGGCCGATGTTGCCGCCGCGAGACGAGCCGCCCGTCTACGGCTGCGTCCTGAAACACGCGATGCGTTCATGAAGGCTATCGAAGGTTTGCGCGCCGCTGGTGCAACCGTTGTCTTTGACGAATCCATTCTGCCCGACAGCTTTGCTGAAGTCATTGCCCGCGTGGGCACGTTGCCATACATCCGGGAAGGTACGGAAAAGTTCCTAGCCGCATACGGTCCGCCACAGTACCACTCCGCCGACGAGTATCAGAAGGCTGTCGGATCTCCTTTGCCCGCCACCATTATCGGTGGAATGGCCGGATCGACGCGCCAGGACCGGCCGCCGGTTGCCCAAGTCGTACTTGAAACCGATCCGCAAGCGGATGCCAACTTCTTTGGCCCTCGGCAAAAGGCTCTTGAGGCTTATGTCGAAGCGTTGGACCGACAGCA
>JBARMQ010000362.1:0-2617 GCA_049802535.1 Bryobacteraceae bacterium
TCCCCCGAATATGCCCTTGGCCGCAAACCGTGCGGTTTTCAGCTTCATGCGATTCATAAGCTCCTTCCAGAGTTACAGAGTTCTCCCATTTTGCATGGTGAACCTAACTCAACCATTCAGCGATGCGCAGATCGAGCCATCATTCTACAACTTCTATGTGACTTATCGGCTGTGTACGCATCGAGTGCGTAATTCGATCATTGCAACGAATGCCCGTCGATATTCGCATCCGTTTTGGCCGCGCCATCCGCCGCATCCGCGAGGAACAGGAGATCAATCAGGAAGAGGCGGCAGACCGTTGTGGGTTACACAGGACATACTACAGCGGCATCGAGCGCGGCGTCCGCAATGTTTCCCTAGTGAACATCGAAAAGGTTGCAAAAGGGTTGAAAACTAGCCTTCCCGATCTGTTTCGCCGAGTCTGACCACTTCAATCGATGCTACCGGGGCCGTTAATCTTTGGTATTTCCGGTGCGCATTGCACCCTCGCGCGTTGCCAAATTTCCTTCATGCCGCCGTGCCAAACGACGAACTGATTCTTGTTCTCACCTTGTCCAATCAGCCAAAGGTTGGTTATTTCCTCTGGCATTTTAGGCAGGATCGCTGGCGGCGTGGAGCTGGTCAGAGCAATCCAAGGTAGGCCTTTGCTCTCGTCAATGTAAACCACGAGATGCCGCTCGGCCATTTTCGTTGCGCCGAGCTTTGTGCGGTTGTCCTGTTTCCAAGCCTCAAATTCGCCAGCCTCCGTCGCATCGCTCGGCCCAACAGCACCGACGCCACCGGGGCCTGCAATATGTATGGTTGGGTTGCCGTCTGAAGAAATGACCGCGCCACCGGTGATTTGAAGATGGCAGCAGGCGTTCTCAACAGATGGAGAACGACTGCTCAGGCAAGAGAAACTGTCGATCCCTTCCCGCTCCAATGCAGCAAGATAGATGTCGGCATCGGCTCTGATCCTGCGGATAGATGCTCCGTTGATCGGGAAAATCAACCAACTTTTCCTGCAGGTCGATGGCCGAATAACCGGACCGCCCGCTCTCTTGCCGTAAATCGCGCCGACGGTCTTCATTAAGGTTTCGTCCATCGCGGCGGTGACCTCCACGGCCACAGTCGCTCCGTTGCTGTAACGCAAGTCGAAGTCATATTCACAGTGGGATTGGTTCGGACGATAATCCATAGTCGCGCCGGGGAAAACCGTTTCGAGAACACGTTTTGAGACCGTTTCTGAATAGTTCATCGGGTCACGCTCCTTTCTTCGCTTAACGTGCGCAGACGCAGCGGAATGATGGTTGACCATGCGGCTCCTGGATCGATCATAGTGACATGATGGCCGATGACGGCGGCCTGTTCTACGCTCAAAGGCAACGGCCTCATGGGAACCCGACCAACCACTCCGTAAATATCCCATTACCAACAAACGAATACAAGTGTAATGTAATATGCATATGAACATTGCATCGCGTCCGTTACGAAGAGCACCTAAAACACTGAGCGCGTCGGAGGCTGCTAAACGCACGATCAAGGACGCGGGCCTCAGTCCAAGTGCAATGTCCAGGTGGGCCGAGCGACACGTCATCCGGCTACTGAACCAGAAACCAAACAGAGTGACGGAGCGCGTCACGTGGATCGTTGAAGCCTGTCAACGGGTAATCCTATTGGATGAGTCCATGAAGCTCGCGCCGGGTCTAGGCCCCGACAAACAAGCGTTCTTCGCAGAGATCGGCGAAATTATGCAGGAAGTTTACGCGCGCGTGTCGAAATTCAGATGCGTTCCCCGCGTCCGGTATCTCGCGGCTCCAGACCAATGCATTGACGTTCAATACGAGTTTGCCGTGACGAAGGAAACCGCATCCGAAGGCAAAGCGATGGCATGGCTCATAGATCACATTGACACGGTTCATCGGATTCGCCGTTGCCGCTTTCAGGAATGCCGCAAGTGGTTTTTCGCCGTTACGGATCACCAGAAGTATTGCGGGGATACCTGCCGGAAGCGGGACGCTTCAAAGGGAGAGTCGTTCAAAAAGAAGCGCGCCGCGTACATGAGAGAGGTCTGGCGGCCCAGGGAAGCGGAGAAGGACGAGAAGGCAAAGCGCTTGGCAAAGCGGAAAACCAAATGAGCATCTTCAAGCGGAACAGCCTATGAGGGAGCTATTCAGTGAAACCACCTCCGCCGCAAGGTACGGTCTAGCGGGTGATCGTGCAGCCCGACGCAAATAGAGGTTGGGATCGACTTTCGCCCTCAGTCATCCGATAATAGGTAAGGGAGACTGTCTTCTTTGGTGGTGGTGCGGCGATTCTTCCCGGCTAGATAGGTTGCGCACTGCCAGCTCGAACTGTTCGCACGCTTGTAGACGTGAACTTTGCCACCGAGGATGGTGTGATGTTCTGCCATGCAGCTGCACCTCCTGCTTCATCTATAGAAGCACAAAAGTGTGCAAGAGTTGCGCAAGACTTCTGCCGTGTTCGATATCAACATAAGCTATGTATTTTCAGTTATATATAGCAGTATCGCGGCTTTATAAGCCGATTTTAAGTCCGCTGCGTCTGCCAGTTTCGCCATCCGGGCCCTCCTTTTATCGTAGTCGATATGCCGCAACAGAAAAGCGTGCCGCAGGCA
>JBARMQ010000363.1:0-4364 GCA_049802535.1 Bryobacteraceae bacterium
AAACGAGCCTGATCCGCCGAATTGATCACACCGTCCTCCGGCCCCATCTCATGGTTCAACAGGCCGAAACGTATTCCCGCTCCATCGTCGCAATGGCCGCCGGTCGCACCCAGCGCATGCACTGAGACCAGCATTCGCGGACCTGGAACCACGCCGTTGTTAATCGCGTTGCGCAGGCCAACGTCGATAAAATCCTCCGAGCCGACATCCCGAACCGTCGTGAACCCCGCCATCAGAGTCTTGCGCGCATTGACGGTCGCCATAATCGCCTGCTCGGCAACCGTCCGGCTCAGTGCGTCCAGGCGCGCGCCATTGTAGTCTGGATCGAACATCATTGTCAGGTGGGTGTGGGCGTCTATAAAGCCTGGTAACAGCGTCGCATCGCCTAAATCCACCACCGTCGCCCCCGCCGGAACCGGCCCCCCAACAGCTTGAATATTGCCGCCCGAAACCACCACCAGGCCGGGCTCAATTAAGGTGTCGCTTGTCCCGTCGAACATCCGGGCAGCCTTCAAAGCCGTTACCGCCGGTTGCGCCTGCAAACCATTCCAAAGGGATCCCGCCGCAAGCAGCACAAACATGAAGCCAATGCGCATAGCAGATGAGCATAGCGCAATGACGCGACAACTTGCTACTACCCCGTCGCGGATTGCTTGGCTTGTACCAACGCCTGGACCAAACCCTGGATCGTATGCTCAACGGGCTCAATCGCTACCGCTAGATCGTACTTTCGGACCGCGGCAGTCGTAATCGGCCCAATGCTGGCAATACGTGTGCCTATGAACGGCGCCTGTCCCATGACAGCAATCAAATTGTCGACCGCCGATGGACTCGCAAAGGTGACCCACTCTGGATAAGGATCGCGAAAGACTTCTTTGGCCAAGACTGCGCTCTCTTGGGGCGCAACATTCCGGTATGCCTCGACCAAATCTACTTGGGCGCCACGCCTGCGCAACGCTGGTGCGACCACATCACGCGTGTCTGCGGCCGCCGGAATGAGGATGCGCTGGTTCGCCAGATCGCGCTCGGCAAACGCTTCGATCAACGACTCAGCTATGTACTCCGGAGGCGTGATCCCGACCCGCCAGCCGTATTCCTCGGCAGCCCTTCTGGTAGCAGCGCCAACGGTCGCAACAGGAATATTCACCTTTGCACCCTCGGAGGCAAACGCACGCACCGCATTCGTGCTCGTGAAGATAATCCAGTCATAGCCGTTACAGTCCCGGGCAGCGCGCGAGATCGGCTCGCGGTCGATTGGCGGCGCAACCCCGATCATTGGAACCAGCAAGACGGTAAAGCCGTTGGCTCGCAGTGGACCGGCCAACTCCTCCGCTTGATGAGCGGCTCGCGTAACGACAACCCGGGTCATGACACTAGATCGGCCGCACCCTTCGCCCTCAGCTGGGACGCGACGGATTCACCCAGGCCAACGGGATCGGAAACGGCTCCTCCACTTTGCACGCGGATCACCCGGGAACCATCCCGCGCCGCCACCACCGCGATAACGCGTAGAGCTTGATTTTGAATCTCGGCGTAGGCGCCGATCGGCAATTGACAACCGCCGCCTAGTCCCGCCAACACCGCTCGTTCGCAGGCGACGGCCGCGGCACTGTGCAGGTGATTCAACGCGGCGCACACGCGATGCGCTTCGTCATCCGCTCGCGTCTCAATTCCCAACGCGCCTTGACCTGGAGCAGGGCACATTTGTTCAGGCCGCAGAATCTCTGCTATCTCGCCTTCCAACGCCAACCGCCGCAGTCCAGCGAGCGCCAGCACAATTGCGTCGAATTCTCCCTCTCTGCATTTGCGCAATCGAGTATCGACGTTACCGCGAATGGGCTCGATGCGCAAATCGGGCCGCAGCGCTCGCAATTGAGCCGCCCGCCGGTCGGAACTGGTACCCACACGCGCACCCGGGGCGAGCGCATCGAGTTTCGCTCCAACCATCGCGTCGCGAGCATCTTCGCGCTCAGGAACAGCCGCTAGGGCCAAACCGCCGGGCAGCTCCGTGGGCAAGTCTTTCAGGCTATGAACGGCCACGTCGATCGCGCCGCTCAGTAAAGCTTCTTCAATTTCCTTCGTGAACAGCCCCTTGGCCGGCGCTGCGGTCAGGTCCGTCTGCATTCGGTCGCCCGTGGTGCGAATGATCTCGATGGACACCACAACTCCCAGCATCTCCAGTTGCTGGGCGACATACCGCGCCTGCCACAGCGCCAGCGCCGAACCGCGCGATCCAATAATCATGCGTTCATTGCTCACCTAGCCGGAACATTCTTCGCACCGCACTCATAACCAAATCGCTCCCGCCCCGGTCCTCCGCCGTCTGTTCAGCCGCTTGGCGTCTCATCTCCGATATAGGACCATGCGCAATTTTGTTGATCAGTCCTCGTGTCAACGCTTCAACCGCCTGCTCCTGCTCCGCCGTCAATGCGCCAAGCTTCGGCCGGAATCGTTGTAAAGTATCCCTGCGTAGCGCCTCCAACTGCTCCTGCAAGCCGACAATTTCCGGCGCGACTTCCCGCGCTCGCAAACGCGCCTGCAACCCCAACACCTCTTCGGTGACGATCGCTTCAGCTTGATCGGCGACTCCTAAACGGGCCTCCATGTTCTGGCTGGCCAACCTTTGCAGATCGTCCATGTCGTATAAAAACGCGTGCTCGATCTTATTTACGTCCGGCTCAATATTGCGCGGTACCGCTATGTCGATTAAAAACATAGGCTGATTCCGCCGCGCGTCGAGGGCCCGCCGCACCATCTCCCGCGTCAACACATATCCAGGCGCAGCCGATGACGCAATCACGATATCGATCTCGTGCAGCCGCGATGGAAACGATTCGTATGGAATGGCCGATCCGCAAAAGAGTGCCGCCATCTCGTCCGCCCGTGCTTGGGTGCGGTTGGTAAAAAACAGTTCTGCCGATCCATTCCGGAGCATATGTCGCCCGGCCGACTCCGACATCTTCCCTGCACCGATGATCAAGACGCGCTTACGGTTTAAAGACCCGAAGATCTCCCTCGCCAGTTCCACCGCCGCATAGCTGACCGAAACGGCGCTCTGCCCGATTTCCGTCTCCGTGCGAATGCGTTTAGCCACCGTGAACGCACGCGTCAGAACGGGCTCCAGGAAGCTGCCAATCGATCCACTCTCCCTCGCCTGCGCATAGGCGTGCTTCAGTTGACCTAGGATCTGTGGCTCACCGACGATCATCGAGTCTAAGCTGGCGGCCACTCGAAATAGGTGGCGGATCGCTTCGGCGTTTTCGAACAAGTACAAATGGGGCCGGATGGATTCCGTGCTGACGCCATCTCTGCCCTGGATGAGTCCTTCAATCAGGGTGGACGCAGGCTGGCTATCATCGACCGCGGCAGTCACTTCCACACGGTTACACGTGGACAAAATCAACGCCTCGTGGACACCTTGCGATTGCAATAGTCCAAGCGCTTCAGAAACGTCTTCGGGCCGGATTGCCAACTGCTCCCGAACGTGCAACGGCGCCGTGCGATGATTAATCCCCGCCAGCACCAGTCTCATCGCAAGGGAAAACTCCTGAACCCCATGTGAGTGGCCCACGTAATCAGGCAGCATCCCAATACGCTGACCGCGAGCCATGCCAGTCGCCGCCCGCGCCAACCCGCCGACACGCGCAAAAAAATCATCGCCAGATAGAACAACCAGGTAAACAGGAAGAATCCGATTTTCGGATCGAGAATCCACCGAGTGCCGCTCTCAATGAAAGCCCATACCAGTCCCGTGATCGTGGCAATCGTGAAAAACAGAAACCCCGTATTCATCGCCAGAGTGATCAATCGGTCCAGCGTGGCAAGCGGCGGAATGTTGAATGCCGGGCTCACTTCTTTCCGCTTCAACCGTCGTTCCTGCAACAGGTAATACATCGATGCCACCGCTGCAAAAATCAGCGCGGCATAGCCGATCAGCACAGTGGAAATATGTACCAGCAACCAAACGCTCCGCACCTGCGGACTACTCCAGGAGGCCACCGGAAATTCGGTTGCCCCAATCAGCGTCATAAAAAACACTATTGGGAATAGACAGACGCTAAAAATCGAAATGCCGTAAACAGCATGCGCCAGCAGAAATAGCGCCGCGATCAAAAATGCGCACAGTGAGCTCGTTTCATAAAAATTATTCAACGGCAAATGGCCCGATTCCACCCACAACTCCACGATCGAAACCAAGTGCAATACGGCGCCAAAGGCAAATGCTCCCATGGCGGGGCGGAAAAATCGCGAGCTCTTCGTGAACAGGTAAACCAACGCGTACAGCAGGCCACACGAATATAAGGCCGCCGCTGTTCGCAGCCAGACTACACTCATTTAAAATGCCTTACATACCAGTATAGAAA
>JBARMQ010000364.1:0-7314 GCA_049802535.1 Bryobacteraceae bacterium
TGAACTCAGCCAACAGCGAGCTTTCCTTAGGACGGCTTGCGGAATTCTTCTCTGAGGCCGAACGCGCGATCTCCTCGCGTACAGCTGACAGCCGTAGCCCGCGTTCATGAAGAATTTCCGCCGCGAAACTCTTCTCTTCACGGAGCAGACCCAGCAACAGGTGCTCCGTTCCAATATGCTTATGGCTCAGACGCTCGGCTTCCTCGGCGCCATAGGCCAACACGCGCTTACACTCGTGGCTCAGCGGAAGATCGACCGAGGTCGATACCTTCTCGCGCACGGTAGTGTGTGCTTCGATCTGCTTACGAATCGACTCAATTGCGGCATGTGACCGCAGAAATCGATTGGCAAGCGCTTTGTCCTCGCGCAACAGACCCAGCAGCAGGTGCTCGGTTTCGATATAAGGACTTCCGAACTGGCTTGCCTCGTATCTTGCGAAGAAGATCACGCGGCGCGCTTTCTCGGTATAACGTTCAAACATAAGTGCCACCGTCGAGACGGGTTGCGTCTCGTTCAACTCCGGCCTTGGTCGCGTGCATCATCAGCGGTGCTCGCAACCGGCCCTTTCTTAACTCTAAAACCCGGTCGCAGCGATCGGCGAACGATAAATTGTGCGTAACAAAAATGGAGGTTAGGCCATGCGCTTCGTGTAGTTCACTAAGCAGCCCTTCGATCATCTCGCCGGTCCGGAAATCAAGACTGCCGGTTGGCTCGTCGGCCAACAGTACACGGGGCTTTCCCGCCATGGCTCTAGCGAGCGCAACTCGCTGCTGTTCGCCGCCAGACAATTCGCCTGCTCGATGCGAGCGGCGCGATTGCAGTCCAACTTCATCCAACCTCGCTTGTGACGTCGCAGCAGCTTGATCCGGCGCTACGCCCCGGATCAGCAGTGGCATCATCACATTCTCCAATGCGCTAAATTCCGGCAACAGAGACGGAGTCTGCCAGACAAAGCCGACTTCCTTGTTCCGGAATTCGGCTAAGGCCCGATCGGAAAGGGCCACAATGTCTAGATGGCCGAAGTATATCCTACCTTTAGAAGGCCTGTCTAGGCCTCCCAGTAGGTGCAGCAGTGTGGATTTACCTGCACCCGACTCTCCAATAACGGCAAGCCGTTCGCCTCGCTTCACCCGAAGAGAAAGATCGTCGAAAACTACGACGTCCGCGCCCCCAGAATGGTAGATCTTGGTGAGCGACTCCGCTCGGACCGCACCGTCATTGTCCAAAATTGCGTCAACCCTCAGCGGCCGAAGCCGTCTGCCTCCGGTCCCGCTACTTATAGGTTAAAACAGCCGAAATGAGCACCGATCGAATGGTGATCAACGAGCCGACGGAGCCGTTGTTGGAGTAGAATGCTATATAGTCAAAAAACCGACTTAAGACCAAACGTTATGTCCGACGCCATTAAGCTATCCCATACTGCCGCGATGATTCTGCAAACCGTGGATAACGGGTGCAGTTATGGATTCGACATCATGGATGCGACCGGTTTGCCTAGCGGTACTGTGTATCCGGCCTTACGCCGCATGGAGACGGAGGGACTGGTTGCCTCCAGTTGGGAATCGTCGAAGAAGGCTGCCGCCGGTCAACGTCCTCCGCGTAAGTACTACCGTGTCACCGCGGCTGGGTCGCGTGTGTTGGGCGAAGTCCAGAAACGCTACCCGCTGCTCGAAAAGTTAGCTGTCAGCAAGGCCCGCTCTTAAGGAAGCGATATGGAATCGGCGCCTCAATTTCCCTTTGCGATTTCAATTTGCCAGCGGATGATTACATTTGCGTCACGCATCGTGCCCGCCGCCCAAAGGGACGAATGGCGTAAAGAGTGGCAGGCTGAGGTTTGGCACCGCTGGCGCTTCTATGTCGACGCCGGCGCGTGGAACAGGACCGAAGCCTTACGGCTTTTCCGCAATTGCCTCGGCGCATTCGTGGATGCGGCATGTCATGTCGCGGCGCAGGAGGCGCTCCAGCATCGATTTCAGGAGTGTATCCGATCCGCATGGACATGCCTGGCCGGCGTGTTCGCGTTGCTGATCATAGTCATTGCCGCGAGTGGTGGACTCCCCGCCACCCGCGCCTTGTTCACATCCTCGGGCTACCACGACGCGAACCGATTGGAAATCGTCTCTTTGCGCTCAGAAACAGGGCGTGGAGAACGAGGATTTCATCCGGCGATTATCGCGGATTGGCGTCACGAAAATCGAACTCTCGAGTCTCTGGCTCCCTTTCGGATGGAGAAGTCCTTAATTGCCACCGAAAGACGTGGACGAGTCCTCACCAACGGCTTAGCTGTAGTGACGGATATCACTCTGCTCCCGATGTTGAAAGTTAAACCCACGCTAGGCTCTCTTGGGACTGGTGCGGCGCTGACGGATGGCATGTGGCGCTCCGTTTTCGACGGCGATCCGCACGTGGTTGGGAGCCACCTTCGCGTAGACGGCGTCGCTTATCCGATTGTGGCGGTGCTTCCTCGGAACTTCCGCTTCCTCACGCGCCAGGATGCGGTTTACCTTGTCCAACCCCGGATCCTAAACGGACGCGTTCTGATCGCCGCCTATCCGCGAGCGGGCGTAACCGACGATAAGATCGAAAAAGACCTCGAATCCATTGCTCAGGACGAGGATTTTTATCTGTTCTTCTCCCGCCTGCGCCTTACCCGTGTCAGCGAGACACTTCGTACACCGCTTTGGTACTTTTGTGCGGCTGCTAGTTTGTCAGCTATTTTGCTCACTATTTTGTGCCGTGTCCAATTTGAGCGTCGCCGTTTTTCTTACCGGGCTGCCGCCTTCCTTTCCGCCAAGGTGACCCTGATGCTTACCATCGTGTTTGCGGCAGGCCTGGAGTGGAACCGCCCCGGCGACTCCATTCTCCTGCTTTGGCGAGACAGTGCCAATGGTCCCGGATTGGTGTGGATGTATGTTGCCGGGACAATGGCAGTCTTGTTTTGGACATTGGCGGATCAACGCGCCCGCTGCCGAGTGTGCCTGCGGTTGCTTTGTTTCCCTGTCCGCGTCGGCTGCCCCGGTTGTTTGCTGCTTGATTGGTCCGGCACAGAGTTGCTTTGCACCGAAGGGCATGGCGTTTTGCATGTACCCGACATGGCGACCAGTTGGGATGCCGATTCCGATCGTTGGATAGCGCTAGATGACTCGTGGCGTGAGCTTTTTGCTCGTAATTGAGGAGCGCCAAGGGACCGACTGGATTTAGAAGCGCAACCGCCCTAAAACGTGCGAATTCGCTATACTCTTCCTAGGGTAGAGGCCGCGTCGTCGCCCTTCTCCATAGCTACGCATTTCGAAGTAATTCAGCCAGGAGTTTCCTTACCAGCTTATGTTTGATCTGTTCCGCAGCCGCGAAAAAAGTGTGCGCATTCTGCTCGGCGTGCTGCTCGGTGTCGTTGCGCTGTCCATGTTGCTATATCTCATTCCGGGCGGCCCCGGAAGTTCGTCCGGTCCATCCGGAAACAACGTCATCGCTACTGTCGGCGACCAGAAGATTACCATGCAGCAATTGCAACAGTCGATCCAATCGGTCACCCAACGTCAGACCATCCCCAAGCAGCTGCTGGCTCAATACATACCGGTCATCTTAAATTCATTGATTGAGGAACAAGCGCTCGCCTATAGGGCGCGCCAGTTGGGAATCACCGTCTCCGACAAGGAATTGGCTGACTTGATCCGGGCCGACATGTCGCGGGCGCTGGGTGGCACGAACTTTGATTTGAGCCTTTATCAGGCAGCGTTGGCGCAGCAGGACATGACCGTTGCGGACTTCGAGCACAAGCAGCGCGAGGATTTTCTGGCTTCCCGGCTCGAGACGTTAGAGTTGCAGTCGATCGTTATCTCCCAGGCCGAGGCGAAGCAGCGATTTAAGGATGGTAATCAGAAAGTCGCGCTTCAGTACCTTGCCTTCGAGCCCAAGATTTTTGTCTCGAAGGTGAATCAGGATCCGGCGGCGATCAAGGCCTACTTCGATAAAAACCGAGCCCTGTTCCAAACGCCGGAAAAGCGTAGCGCCGATATGGTGGTGGGAACGCTACCCGATTTTGAAAAGTCAGCCAAGGTAACCGACGCACAGCTTCTGGCACTCTATAACACCAACCTTGACACCTATCGTGTGCCAGAGCGCGTGCATGTTCGGCACATCCTGATCATGACTCAGGGCAAGTCCCCTGAGGAGAAGGCCAAGTTGAAGATTAAGGCACAGGACATCCTGAGCCAATTGCAAAAGGGAGCGGATTTCGCTGAATTAGCGAAGAAAGATTCTCAAGACCCTGGATCGCAATCGAAAGGCGGCGACCTCGGATGGATTGTTCGCGGCCAGACTGTAGCGCCCTTCGAGCAGTCTGCGTTCTCACTGAAGCCGAATGAGCTGAGCGGCGTGGTGGAATCGAGTTTCGGCTATCACATCATCCAGGTGTTGGAACATCAGGCAGCGCACCTGCAAACCTTTGACGAAGTGAAGCCGCAATTGCTGGCGCAGATGCAAAAGCAGGTTGGCGCGGAGGATATGAAGAACGCCGTGGCGGCGGCGCATGCTGAAACGGAAAAGAATCCGGGTCAAGTCGCCGAGATTGCTAAGAAATACGATTTGCGCTATTTGAAGGTCGACCAGGTGGCGGGGAACCAGTCTCTGCCGGAGGTAATGACGTCTCCTGAGCCCATCGGAAACATCTTCAATACTCCGAAAGGCCAAGTGACCAAAGTCAGCAATATCGACAGCATGGGCAAAGCTGAGTTCGCGGTCGTGACAGCCATTGCGCCAGCGCATCAATCGACGCTGGAGGACGCGCACAAAGAAGTTGTCGACAAGTACACGACGGCTGAAAGTTTGCGGTTGAACCATGAAGCCGCGACGAAAGCCGATGAAGACGCAAAGAAGGGTACGCCGCTCGAAGTCATCGGCAAGCAATATGGACTCGAAGTGAAGACCGCAGCTCCGTTCACGCAGAACGGTGCGGCCGAAGGTATCGGACCTGGCGTGGACTTGAAAGCGGCCTTCACCGCCAACGTGGGAGGCGTCTTGCCGGTAGTCAACATCACCAGCAACTCTTTTGTCTGCAAAGTCACTCAAAAGGTGCCCGCCAACATGGAGGACTACGAAAAGAACAAGGCGGCCTATATCCAGCAGTTGAGCGGGCAGTTGCAGGGCTTTTATCAAAAGCTGCTGCGGCAAAGCTTGGTGGATCACCTGAAGCAGACTGGCAAGATCAAGATCAATCAGGAATTGCTTGCGCGATTGGTATCTGACACCCAGTCCTAGGGATTAATTCTTGATATCGCAACTGATTCAGTTCATACACAACCTTACCGATCCCGATCACCTGATCCATTTGCTATCAACGGTGCTGACCGGCTGGTACGGCTACCTTGCATTGTTTGCCATCGTCTTTGCCGAAAGCGGTCTCTTGGTGGGGTTTTTTCTTCCTGGCGATTCCCTTTTGTTTACAGTAGGGGTTGTGGCCGGGGCCGGGAAGCTTCCGATCGCACTGATGATCGTCATGCTCGCCTTCGCCTCGATGGCCGGCGATGGCATCGGCTTTCTTCTCGGAAAGACGCTTGGATATAGCCTGTTTTCCAAGGCGAATTCGCGCATTTTCCGGCGCGAATATTTGGACCGCACTCATGCTTTCTACCAGCGGCATGGCGGCAAGACCATCATTTATGCAAAATTCGTTCCCATCATTCGGACTTTTGCCGCATTCATTGCGGGAGTTGGCCAGATGAATTATGTGCGGTTTGTCAGCTTTAACGTCTTCGGCGCAATCGGGTGGGTGACGTTGATGATCACCATGGGCTACCTGCTCGGCGGCATCACAGTCATCCGCCACAATTTCGAAAAGGTGGTGCTGCTGATTATTGCGG
The DNA here is from genome assembly GCA_049802535.1 of Bryobacteraceae bacterium. GTDB lineage: Bacteria > Acidobacteriota > Terriglobia > Bryobacterales > Bryobacteraceae > Bog-105. The sequence continues at coordinate 5,859 of JBARMQ010000364.1, forward strand.
TTTCGCTATTGCCGGCTGTAATTCAAATATTTGCGAAGCGCAAAGAACAGCCTACTTCGATGGCGCGGGCGGCAGACTAGAAACAGAAGAGCTTGTTCCGGCAGGCGCCAGAGTTTCCGGAGCCTCGGGGAGAGGTGGCGTAGGTACTGCATCTCCCGTGCGAGTCCCATGCTTCGGACCGAGACCTAATTGGATCAAAGAAAGAGCATTGATCTTTCCATCCGAGTAAATGTCGGGAAGCCCTTTGTCGTTCTGAAACTTCTGCAGGGCATTAACAGAATCTGAGCCCCATTGGCCGTTGACCTCGCCTCTGAAATATCCTTTATCGGCTAGTGCCTGCTGGATTTGCCGATAACGATCCTCATCGGGATGGGTCTGAAAACTCGGGACCGCCGGGTGCGCGGCCAGGCGGCGGCCTCTAACCGTTCTAACGTTTAGTGTTCCGCTGTTTCTTGGACGCAGGTAAGCCAATCGAGTCGAAACGGCACGAAGCTGCGCGACGGGCCGAGCCGGGGGCTTCACGGTTCCGATGCTGCCGTGATGGGCGGCCGCATGAAACGAAATTGCCGGTTTCGCGGCATGAGTTGAAGCCACAGCGGACTTGTGAGTGATTGCGCTCTTCGAAGGCGGAACGGCGAACGCAACTGCAATTGAAAAAATTACGGAAAAGACGAGGCCTGAGACCCGTGTCACGTTATCCGAATTTTAGCATCAAACGGAAGCCCTTGAATGTGTTTTGCAAATTTGACGTCAACATGAACCGTCGTCCTTGGCCCCTCCCCGCCCGTTCCTGGGCGATGAGGATGCGATGGCGCGATTTGCTCTTTGCACATTGGGCCGTCGAGGAGTCTGTGGTTCGCAAGTTGATTCCCGCCGAACTGCAAGTGGACCTGTTCGACGGACGCGCCTTTGTGGGCGCGGTTCCATTTCGTATGGAGGGTGTAACACCGCATTGGGTTCCCGCGATTCGTGGACTACAAGCCTTCCCCGAACTGAACCTGCGGACCTATGTGACGGCCGGCGGGAAGCGGGGTGTCTGGTTCTTTAGTCTCGACGCCGGGCAAAGATTAGCCGTACGAACGGCCCGCAAATTTTTTCACTTGCCCTACTTTGACGCCAAATTTGAGATTGAGAATTTGGCAGAAACCATCGCGTACTCTGCGGTTCGTACCCATCGGAACGCGGCCGCCGCCACTTTTCGGGCAACTTACCGGCCGGCCGGAGCGGTATACGCATCCGCACCTGGGTCATTGGATGCGTGGCTTACCGATCGCTACTGTCTATACGTCGCTGACATTGCTGGGAAGGTCTATCGTGGCGAAATCGATCACCAACCGTGGCCACTTCAGCCGGCAGTTGCCGAAATCGGCGTGAATACTCTAGGCGATTGGCTGGGAATCGAGATGAAAGGCCTGCCCCATACCCTGCACTTTGTAAAGTCGTTGGACGTTCATGC
>JBARMQ010000365.1:0-35760 GCA_049802535.1 Bryobacteraceae bacterium
AGCAGGTCGTAACCTTCAAACTTCTTGGTATCGGCGGCGCGTAGGACCGCGGCCGTCTGACCCTTGGCATCTATGAGAACTGTCTCTGGCGGCTGAGTCGAGCTTGAGTAGCGATCGACAAAGTAGCTTCCGTTTTCATTCGGCTGTATCGAGTGCATGCCGGCCTGTTGGGTGATGCGATTGGGTGTGCCGCCGTCGATCGATACTCGGTAGAGTTGGCGTTGCATCGGGCTGGCTTCGGTAGAGGTGTAGTAGACAGTTCGAGATGCCTCATCAATCGCATTGACTTCTGACACTTCCCAATCGCCGCTGGTCACTTGGCCTAACAACTCGCCTTTGAGAGAGTAGCGGTAGAGGTGACGGAAGCCGCTGCGCTCACTGGTCCACAAAAACTCGGCCTTTGAGGTCAGGAAGTAGAGGTTGTCGTTTGGATTGAGCCAGGTCTTCGACTCCTCATGAAGGATCACATGAGCCTGACCGTTGCGAGCGTCGCAGAACACGAGATCCAACTGATCCTGAATGCGGTTATAACGTTGCACGGCGACTGCTTGGCCTGAAGGTAACCAATCGACCCGCGAGAGGAGGGTGTTGTTGGTTTCGCCTAAATCCATCCATCTGGTTTTGCCGCCGTCGACACTCAGGACGCCGATCTTAACCAGCGCATTGGGCGTGCCAGCTTGCGGATAACGTTCCGGTTCTTCGAAAGCACGCTCGCCGAGCAGATCGATCTGCGGATACACGAATTCATGGCTGACATCGAACTGCATGTAAGCGATGGATTTGGAGTCGGGCGACCACCATGAGGCGGTGTGCAGATCGAGTTCCTCCGGGTAAACCCAATCGAGTTCGCCGTTGAGCAGCGTAGGCGTTCCATCGGTGGTCAATGGACGAACTTTCCGTGTTTTGACGTCCAGCAGGTATAGATTGGAGTGGCTTCGATACAGGACCTTGTGGCCATCCGGCGAAAGCTTTGGATCTTCTTCCGGCTGGGCGGTGTGCGTTAGTTGATCGAAGCTGCCGTCCGCATGCACTATGAACAAGTCGCCGCCCAAAGCCGCCAGCATCGATTGGTTATCAGGGAACCAGTCATACGATTCCGATTGAACGCGCCGATTTTGCCAACCAAACTCCTTCGGGCTGACTATTGGAGTGGCCGCTTTCACGAGAGGCGCGGTGTCAAACCAAATTTTGCTTTTCCGCGAGGCAACATCGTAGCGATAGACTTTGCCGCTTTCAGTGTAGGCGAACGACTTGTTGTCGGGAGCCCAAATGGGATTGATGCCAGGCTCGTAGTGGGTTTCGAGCACATCGCTTAAGGTGATCGGCTTCTTAGCCGATTGAGCGAAGAGGGCGCTGGCACAGAGCAGGGATGCAACTGCCCAACAAAGACTTAAACGCATAGTTATTGCCAGTGTCCCATTAGACCTCCCGGTCAATGCGCCGATTAGACTGGGGATTGCCTTCACTGATTCTGCTTGCGGTCGCGGCGTTCCTTGCCGGACTGCTGAATTCGATCGCGGGTGGCGGCAGCTTTCTGAGTTTCCCCGCATTGGTCTATACAGGCGTGCCGCCCGTGCCGGCCAACGCGTCGAACACCGTCGCGCTGGTGCCTGGATCGCTTGCCAGTGTAATTGCGTATCGGCGCGAATTCAGCCGTGTTGCGGGGTTAAACCTCAAATTGTGGTATTTCGTCAGCCTGTGCGGAGGGCTGGCCGGCGCGGTTTTGCTGTTGCGTACCCCCGAGAGCGTGTTTCGACACATCGCGCCGTGGCTGCTGTTGTTCGCTACGTTGTTATTTGCGTTCGGGCGCCAAGTTAGCGAATTGTTTCGCGGCAAACTGCACGCGAGTGAGCCGCTGATGATGATGATCTTATTCCCGATTGCCGTGTACGGCGGTTATTTCGGCGGCGGCATGGGAATTATGCTGCTGGCCGCGTTCCGTCTGTACGGTCTTTCGGATATCCATGTCATGAACGCGATGAAAACGTTAATTGGCGGTTCGCTGAATACAGTCGCAGTCGTTGTTTTCGTGCTGGCGCGGGAAGTCTACTGGCGGCAGTCGCTGACCATGATGGGGTTCGCCATTCTAGGAGGCTATCTGGGCGCGCACTACAGCCGGCGTGTTCCACAGAGTGTGATCCGGGCGATAGTGATCGTGACTGGATTTGTCATGACGACTTATTTTTTCCTTAGAGTTCAATAGTCGCCGTCGAAGATCATCTGAGAAGGTCCACTCTCCGACCGGTGGCGGCTCCGGTGGTGATGCGGTGCAGCTTCGGGGTCATCCTGCCTCTGACCTTGCCTGGCATGCTCGTTTGCCCACGCTAAGGCGCCGAGTCTTGGGCACACGCCAAGGCGCAAACGAAGAACAATAGGAGGCGCACTTCTGGGATGTGCGAAGCGACGGGTCGGGGTATCGGGCAGATTGTCTTAGACAGATGGAGTTGACCAATAGGAAGGCGTCCCGAGCGCACAAGGTGTCGCCGTCTTTCCGGCCGGAAAGCAGCAGCGCGTTAGTAAACTGCTACTTGTGACCGACGAGAGGCGCTTCGAAGCAATTGCTCACATCGTTTATGAATATGCGCATTTCGTGTCTTCTGCTGAGATGGTGACTACTGGCAGGAATGCGAACCGCATTTCCTTCAACCGCCGGTAAACACTCACAGTGCGCATGCCTTTTATCTGAATTGCCGGAAGTTGGCCGGCTTCTTTAGAGGGAGGCGGGGCACGGCCAGAATTCACAGGCGAAGCACTATGTATCAGGATTTACGCCCAGCCTAAGAAATTGTGACGAATGGAGGAACACGATTAACAAGCAACGTGCACACATACCCTGTCACCCAAATGAAGATCGAGAGGAAATCAAAACTGAAATAAAGCGCAGAGCTATACAGGCTCAAGGAAGCTTGGCGCGACTTTCGCGCACAAATTGTAGACCAAAGTACAAAAGGAGTTCACCAGTCAGTTAAACAGACGAAAGGGTCGCACTAACGATGGGAAAGCGTCGGGATTTGAACGCCATGAACTTGACTAAGACCGTTCAATCTTCGCTCACGAACTTAGGCGGCAAAGTCGTCTTTGTCCAATATCCCGGCGTCGCGCTTAAGTTGCCGCAGTAAGCCTCCAGGGATAATGATAATCGGAAGTGTCAATCGGGACCCAATGGTCACGAGAGCTTCTTCGCTGCAAGAGCAGCGGCGAGAGTGCTCTGCCCGCTACCAGCGCCTGCCTTGCAGACGCGGTCAACAATACGCGCATTGTAGCGATCGTTCCAGTTAGCCTGTCGGCCGCTTCGCGGGCATTTAGAGGCAACTGTCGACTTCCGACCATCACGTTTTGGAGGCCAGTACGCGCGGCTGGAATGAGCCGTGGCTCAATTCCACTTGACTCCAGTTCCTGCGCCATCGCGTTGATCTGATACTAGGGAGCGCCCTTGCGGTTCTGCCTACTTGACCTGCCAGGCCGCCTTGGCCGAACATGACATCCTTCAACCGTGTCGGATCCGTAGAGCGCAGCGAGTTCGCGGCATTCTCAGTTGTTTCGGCCACTTTTACGAATTGATTTGACTGCTGCAAAATGGGATCACAAACAGAGCGCAACCTTACACCGAGGGCTGGATTTAATCCATTGATCCGGTTGAGCGCCAAGTTTAATGCATCCTGATTCGATCAAATAAGGTTGGCGGTTTGGCGAACATCATTCAGATGGTTGAACCCATCTGGGCCGATTTGCCCTCCTTAAGCCTCCACTAGTACCGCTTCGTGACTTCCTTGAAAAATCCCGTGCACCGCACCTCTCATGCTCAACATAAGATCTAAGGGCGCGCTTGCGAGCGTTAGAAATGGGCCCGGTTGTTGGCTCATACTGAGCGATTTCCAGACAGCATAGATTTTGTGAGGTTTGCGAGAGCGCTTTTGCTGGCGCGACCGCTGTGTGGGTCCATAGGAAAGCGCGATTGCGATGCTAAGATAGCCTTTCAGCTCTTGTGACATGCCGCCAATAGCCTTTTCTACGCTCTTGATTGTCTTTCCAGTTGGATCAACCCTGCCGTCACAGACCCCGAATTTGCATCGTCGATAATCCTCGATGGCGGCGATCGTCTTAGGACCGGCAATCCCGTCCGATTTAGAAGTGGCTTGCGTGCCGCCTCGCGGTCTACGTTCAGCAGTAGTTGAACCCCATTTGACGTCGGATTTTCGATTAGTGCCACTCTTGCCAACCGAGTGCGATATACGCATTGCCCCAGTAGTGTATAGCAATTAGCCCACTTAGAGTTAGCCCGCTTTTGCACTAATCCAAGCTTGGTGCTCCCAAAGCGATCACCGCGATGGCACACCAGTTGGCCAGACTGGTCTATAGAATGATGAAATTCGGTGCCGATACAAAGGACTGGCCGCTTATCAATCCAAATACCGCCAGCAGCAGGTGAAGTGGTTCGCAAAACAGGCGGCTTCACTCCATCTTCAACTTACTCCTGCCCCAGGAAGTTACCGGTTGAGTTTCTGGAGACGCTTCAGATCAGTGGCAACTGGGGTGAAACAGCCGACATGAAGGCGCTCACTCAGCGCATTGACAATACTCTTGATGAGTTGCGTGCCGTACCAGGCGTTCTCGGGGCCGCCACCTCGGCATCGTTACCGGGTATTTTGAGCGACTCTCGAACCGAGCTGAAAGTCACTGAGCGTTCCAACATGGAAGACAAAATCTTTGCCGACAGCCGGCACGTGTCAAATGGTTATTTCGAAACCATGAGAATTCCCGTGCTTGCCGGCGAAGACTGCCGTCAATCCGCGAACTATTACAGCAACGTGGTCGTCAATCGCAGCTTCGCCAATACCTACCTCGCCGGAGTCCAAGCTATCGAGCATCATGTGAACCTGGTCTCAAGCCAATTTCTTCCTTCGCCGGCGAGGATTCTTGGCGCTGTCGGTGACCCTCGCGAGCAAGGCTCAATCGCGAGCCAGTCCCCACTGTCTATTGGGGTGTCAGCGCTCCCGATCCAAGTCCGAATTTTCTTATTCGAACACAGAGCGATCCCATGGCGATGGCGCAAATGATACGGCGGAAAATTCATGAGATGGAGCCGGGGCGTTCCGTTTATGCGATCTCGCCGCTTCAAGAGCATCTCTCGGACAGCTTTTCGGAAAATCGCTTACGAGCTATTTTATTGACCCTCTTCGCTGCGACAGCAGTCTCCCTCGCTTTTATCGGACTGTACGGCACATTGAGTTATTTTGTGCGCTCCGCCGCCGCGAGGTGGGTCTGCGTCTGGCGCTCGGTGCTCTGCCCGGGCAAATTGTCTGGCAATTTCTTTGGACCGTCTTGTGATCTCGTTGTGTGGCTGTGTGGCGGGTTTGTGTCTCGCGCTCAGATTTGCTCACGTGCTAACGGCCATGCTCTACGAAGTCCCGACTGCGGACTCCGAGACGTTATTCTCGGTCGCACTGCTGATCGTTGCAATGGCGATATTCTCGTCCCTCTTTCCGGCAATCCGCGCCGCCCGCGTTGAACCAATGGACGCCTTGCGGGAAGAGTAGACGGGAGAGGGGGCACCCACTGGAGTGAACCCCAAAAATGAGACAGCGAGTTAAGTGAACAAATACTGACTTGACCCGCCCGATCCATCATGTTGAAGTGCAGGACAGACCTATAGGGAAATCGTTCTTGAATTCGCTCAAGAGAGGTGTCCATTGATACTGACGTGTGACGCGTACCGGGGCGCCCGTGAAGAACGTGTCCGGCACCCACACCTCAAGAGACGCTCCTCGAGAGAGTGGCGCAAGAGGATCATTCCACGGCTGCGCTTGCTGACTTGGGCCTCGAGCGCCCAGAAGACACACAACGCCCGCGAGGCTGAAAAGTAGCCGCGCCGACGCTGATCGTCTGATCGATTCCGCAACTCGACCGAAGAACAACCAGAGGAGGAGCGAGCCGAGAGACGGGCCTCTCCTCTGTTGCTCGCTTAGATCAATTCAGGTCGAAGCGATCAAGGTTCATCACCTTGTTCCAAGCAGCCACGAAGTCCTTGACAAACGCCTCCTTCGCGTCGTCAGATGCATAAACTTCTGCAATCGCCCGGAGCTGGGAGTTCGAACCGAAGAGAAGGTCGACGCGGGTGCCGGTCCATTTAATTTCGCCGGTGGTGCGGTCGCGCCCCTCGAATACCTCTTGGGTTGTGTCGGAGGGCTGCCACTTGGTGTTCATGTCCAGCAGGTTGACGAAGAAATCATTCGTCAGCGTCTCGGGCCGGTTGGTGAAGACGCCGTGTTTCGATTGCTCGAAGTTAGCGTTCAGGGTGCGCATGCCGCCTATCAGAACGGCCATCTCGGGGGCAGTCAACGTAAGCAAGCGGGCCCGATCCACCAGCAACTGCTCCACCGGTCTGTGATGTCCCGGGCTGACGTAGTTGCGGAACCCGTCTGCGGTGGGCTCGAGTACGGCGAATGCTTCCATGTCGGTTTGCTCCTGAGAGGCATCGGTGCGCCCCGGCATGAAGGGAACCTTCAAAGAATGCCCGGCGATCTTGGCAGCTTGCTCGACAGCTGCGCATCCGCCTAGAACGATCAAGTCAGCGAGAGATACCCTCTTGCCGTTGGATTGCGCATTGTTGAAGTCCTTCTGTATGGCCTCGAGGGTGGGCAGCGTTTTCGACAGCTCGACCGGCTCGTTGACATCCCAATACTTGTGCGGCGACAGGCGAATACGAGCGCCATTGGCACCACCGCGCTTGTCGGTGCCGCGGAATGTTGCTGCTGAGGCCCAGGCAGTCCTGATTAGCTGGGAGATTGACAGGCCGGACGCAAGGAGCTTGGTTTTGAGGGCGGCAATGTCGTCCTCGCCGGTTAATTCGTGATCGACGGCGGGGACAGGGTCTTGCCACAGTTGCGGCTCGGTGGGAACCAGCGGGCCAAGATACCTGCTGATTGGCCCCATGTCGCGGTGGGTCAGCTTAAACCAAGCCTTCGAGAAGGCTTCTCCGAATTCCTCGGGGTGCTCATGAAAGCGCTTCGAAATTCTTGAGAAGCTGGGGTCGACTTTGAGTGCGATATCTGTCGTGAACATCATGGGAGCGTGCTTCTTCGATGAATCATGAGCATCGGGCACAGTACCCTTTGCGGATGGATCCTTGGGCGTCCATTGGTGAGCACCGGCAGGACTTTTGGTCAGTTCCCATTCATAACCGAGCAGGTTGTCGAAGTAGTTGTAGTCCCACTTTATGGGGTTGGTGGTCCATGCGCCTTCCAAGCCGCTGGTGATGGCGTCGGCGCCTTTGCCGCTGCCAAACGCATTCTTCCAGCCGAAGCCTTGCTCCTCGATGCTGGCACCCTCGGGATCGGAGCCGCAATACTTGCCAGCATCCGCAGCACCATGGGCCTTGCCGAAGGTGTGTCCGCCGGCAATAAGGGCCACCGTCTCCTGGTCATTCATCGCCATGCGGCCGAACGTCTCCCGGATATCGCGTGCCGCACCGACCGGATCCGGCCTTCCATTAGGCCCCTCCGGATTCACGTAAATCAACCCCATTTGAACAGCGGCGAGGGGACTCTCCAGTTCCCTGTCGCCAACGTAGCGCTTGTCGCCCAACCACGTGTCTTCAGGCCCCCAATAGATGTCCTCTTCCGGCTCCCAGATGTCCTGGCGGCCACCGCCAAAACCAAACGTCTTGAAATTCATCGACTCCAGCGCGACGTTGCCGGCCAAGACCATCAGGTCAGCCCAGGAGATTTTGCGGCCGTACTTCTGCTTGATCGGCCAGAGCAACCGGCGTGCTTTGTCCAGGCTCACGTTGTCCGGCCAGCTGTTGAGGGGCGCAAAGCGCTGTGCTCCGGAACCCGCGCCACCGCGGCCGTCAGCGATGCGGTAGGTGCCGGCACTGTGCCACGCCATCCGAATAAAGAGCGGGCCATAGTGGCCGTAGTCCGCCGGCCACCATTCCTGCGACTGTGTCATCACGGCATGGAGATCTTTGATGACGGCCTCGAGATCGAGGCTCTTGAACTCTTCGGCATAGTTGAATTCCGCGCCCATCGGATTGGGCAAGGGCGAACCCTGATGAAGAATCTTGAGGTTCAGTTGATTGGGCCACCAATCCTCGTTCGACCTGGCGCCCACTGTGCTTTTGAAAGCCCCTCCGATGAAGGGGCATTTGGCTCCGGTTGACGATTCTGGCCGCGGTTCTTCAGTGACAGTCGGCGACCCTGCTGGGGTAGTGAGCGTATTCTCCATATCTTCCTCTTTACGTTCCTCTTTCTAGTGAATTCATGAAATAAATCTGGTGACGAACTAATCTGTGGCGTTCCCATTGGTGCAATCGCCGCCAGCCACGGTCGCAGACGCGCGCCGCTCATCCGGCATTCCGACGCCTAGGACGGTTAACCAGGAGCGTGCCGCCGGGCGCATTTGGTGCAGAGCCCCCGCAAAATGATTTCGCATTCGCGAACAATCCGCTTACCAACGGAGGCCGGCGCGGGCCTGGGCACGTCGTACCATTCCAGGTCCTCCACTTTGCCGCAGCGGTCGCAGATGAAATGATGGTGGCGGACGTCGTTCGCATCGAATCGCGCGGCCCGCCCCTCCACGGCCACTTCACGCACCAAACCCGCCTGCACCAAGTCCCGCAGATTGTTGTACGTTGTGGCACGTGAAGAGCGCGGATCCACACGATTCACAGCTTCGAAAATCTCCGTGGCCGTGGGATGCCCATTGTTTTCCATCAGGAATGCCATGACAGCGTAACGCTGGGGAGTGCACCGCAACCCGCTGCCGTCCAGGGACCGTTTAATCGCCTTGGGGTCCATAAACACATTAGACTATATCTAATATGAGATCTTATCAAAGTATGCGCGAACGTACCTTTGTCGCATTAAGTATTCGAAGCAAAGTTCCTCGGCAGAGGAGTCCGCCCGAGGGAGGCCGACGCCACATGGCCAGCGGATCAACTCGAGTTGTGACTAGCCGACGTGCCTACTGATTTTCGTCCGGCAGACCGAACGAATACAGATTTGAATCAAGCGTGGTGACAAACACTCGTCCGTTTGAAATAGCGATTCCGCTAAAGTGCGCGATCGCCGGCATCGTGTCGCCGCTGGAGTAAAGAAGTTTGCCGGTGGCGGCGTCAAACGCCATCAGCACGGCGTGACCAGCCGCCCGCTTGATGCGTTCGGCCGATGTCATCAAATGACCTTCGGAATCTGCCTGCAATTCATTGATGCCGCTTGCGACCGCATAAACCACCCCATTGGCAATAATGGGCGACTCAGGCAGTTCCATATCAGCGGATACCCAGGCAGGTGACGCGATGGGCTTGCCATCCTTCTCCTCCACTTTGAAGGCGAGAATGGCGCCGTCTGCGGTGGGGCCGTTCATCATCGGAAACGCGGGTGCTGCCGGATTCAGGGGTCCCCATGACGGAACATAAATCCAACCGGCGCCCTCTTCGTCTTGCCAACTGGCGAAGGATCCCCAAAATCCACGGCCTGCGGAATAGAGTTCGGCATTGGAGTATACCGGACTGCGGAACAGCGGCGTTTGATGATCGGGACCACCAAGCGATTTGGCGTCGAGAAGGAATAGCCGCCCCTCCTTACCGCCGGCTGCGACTAGCTCCCATTGCTTGAAGGAGAAAAATAATGGGCTGAGATTGCCCATATCCAGATCTTTTCGATTGATGAAGGTCCAATTGACGGGCGTGTAGGAGCTGAGCAGTTTGAGATCTTTGGGGGAGAACGAAAGAACGGAATCGCCGAATTTATCTTTGGCAGCGTCATAGGGTCCGTCGCCCGTGGACGCGTACACATCGCTGTTCTTGCCCACCGTGACGCCTGCGCGGCCCCAGACGCCGGCGCCCGCGACACCCGTTTCAAAGAAAGTCACGGGTCGATCGGGCTTGTTGAGGTCCATGGCATACACACCCGAGTGAGCGCCGTTACAGCCCTGTGAGGTCGATGTATAGAGCATGCCATCGACCAAGTCGAGGCTCCAATTTTTGGAGAATGCGGGGACGAACTGAATGGGAGGCTTCCGATCTTCACCATTCACGATGTTTAAAGAGTGAAGCTTGCCATCGCTCGAGATGACATGGACCGTTCGATCGCGCCTGGTTGTTCCGCCGCCCAGCTCGATAACGGGCGTGTCGGTCAGCGCATTCGGACATAACCATCGCGGAGCTTGCTTGGGTGTGCCTTCAGTCTGAAACTGTTTGTGCCAAAGAACCTTGCCGGTATCGATATCGACGGCGTCGAGAGTATCGGAAGCACCCCCAACGACAACGATGTCCTTGTGCCCTTCAGCGGTCAGGACGTTTTCCGCCACCACAGGGGCGGTCAGGCCCGACATCTCCTTCAAGGTGCTATCGATGTGCGTCTTCCAAATCACCTTTAGCGACTTGACATTATTCTTGTTGAGAATGGTCTCTTCGCGGGCCCAGCCGTCATGCTGCGGGTCCCCTCCGAAAGTCAGCCATTGCTCTGCAAAGAGAAGCGAGGCTGAGGCGCAGCACACAAGAGCGGTTGCCCAAAATCGCTTGTTTGCCTTCATCATTACGATAATTTCTTCAGCTTCAAATTTCGAAACTCCACGCGCATCTCGGGACCTGCGTGTAGTTGGAGCGCGATGATACCGCTCGAGGCGGCGCTGTCGTGCAGGTCTAAGGTCACTACGCCATTCAGCTTCAGTTGGATGTGCGTACCGTCGGCGAGGATTTCGTAGGTATTCCAATCGCCGTGATGAACCACGGTTTGGCCGATTTTCCAACCTTCATCCGGTGTCTTCATAACGCCGCGGCCTCGTAGGCGTTCTTCATAAAGATTGCCCCACGCGGACTTTTCGGGACCGACTTCGGACGCATCGGCTTGGTAGCCGCGTACGATCCATCCAGGGCCGGGCAATTGTTCGCTGCGAAATTGAATACCGCTGTTGTGATTGCGCAGCTTGATATCGCCCTTCAGGATGAAGTTCGAGAAGGCGCCCTTGTAAATCAAAAAGGTATTCACCTTAAAAGGATGACCGTCGCTTGACCCAACGATCTCGCCATTTTCGGCATGCCAGCGAACGGGGTCTCCGTCCCAGCCATCGAGATTCTTGCCATTGAAGAGCAAGATATAGCCCGCCTTCTTCTCGGCAGGGGTGAGCTTATTTTGGACGCCGGCGGCATGTGCGAACGGAACGGCTACGATCAGGGACAACAAGATCCCCGTAAATGCGCTTTGACTTGTTCTCATGGTTCTCGCCCGATCATTCCTTTCCGAAGGTTGCCAATTCCTTGACGTGCTCAAGATCCCGAAAAGTGAAATCAGAGGGGTGATACTCGGCGGTAATAAATCCCATATAACCCAGCTCATATAAAGCTTTAAATACATTGCGAAAGTTGATCTCTCCCGTACCCGGCTCGTGGCGGCCAGGGCAATCCGCGAAGTGGTATTGGCCGACATAATCGTAGCTGTCGCGCATGCGCTGAATGAGATTTCCTTGCATGACCTGGACGTGATACATGTCGAACAACAGTTTGACGTGAGGACTGCCAACACGGCGGACCAATTCGACGCCATCTTCAACGGTATTGAGGAAGTAGCCGGGATGATCGACGTTGGAGTTAAGGAGCTCGACAATCGCGATCATACCGTTCGCTTCGAGAATCGGCACTGCCTCCACCAAGGTGGCAACACAATTATCCATTTGGACGGAACGGGGCGCGTCCGGCAGTGCGTTGCCGGTGAGAATTTCTAACCGCTTGCAACCGGCTTGGTGAGCGGCGTCTACGCAAAGGCGAAGTTCGGTGAGAAACCCTGCACGCTCCGCCGGCGAAACCAGTCCGCATCCGGGAGCATCGACATCGGGTTTTTTATTGACGACCAAAACGCCCGCGCCGAGCCCAAGTTCGGCGAGAACCGTAAGGTATTCGTCGAAATCAGCGGGATTGCGCCAATCGAAGTTGTCACAGGTATCGAATCCAATGCGGGCAATTCGTTCGAGGCTTTCTCGAATAGGAACATCCCCGAAGTTGCGAGCCGCGACGGAAAGCCCCAGGCGATTTCGAGGATGAGTCCGGACAGTTGGACCGATGGTTGGCGGTCTTGGTTGGGAGGGGGATAGCATCAATGCTCCTGAAAATGCTCCTGAAGAGAGTTCACGTGTATGGGGACGATGCCCAGGCCGGGGCCATGCAACTCCGACATGTCCAAACGGCCGGCGGCTACATGAAAGAACTTGGGAAATTGAGACTCCCAGGGCTTATTGGCCGCAGGAACATATTGACGAGAGTTGCCTTCGACCGCGATCAGCGGGGGAATGTGAGCGGCCAAGCTAGCGGAATGGAGAAAGGATGCCCCCGGGCAAGTGAGATCTTGCATGCAAAGAAACATACCGAATTTCTTGGCTGCCGCAGCCATCAGCAACGCGTTGCTTTGGCCCTTGCAAGCTTTCAGCGCGACTCCGGAATAGCCAAGCTCGCGTGCGCGCAACAGACTTTGATAATCCACTAAAGACTCGTCGATCACGACGGGCTTGACCGCGGCAGCCTGGTGCATATCCGGAGTTCCCGGCGCATTTAGATTCCGATGGGTTGGTTGCTCCAGATATTGGATCCGGTCGAACGCCTCAAGAGAGTTTTCGCGAACTTTCGCCAGGCATTCGAGGACGTAATCGGCGGCCTGGCAGCGTTCATTAAAATCGAGCGAGTAGCGATACTGTCCTTGCGAAGGAAGACTTGAAAGTACTTGATGAACGGAGATGATACGATTCACATCCCATGCGAGGTCATTGCCATCGAGCTTGACCTTGATGTGATTCAGCCGCTCGGCGCGAACCCAATCCTCAAGAGTCTCTGGCAAGCCGTCGCCGATAGGACGCAGCAGATCGTCTGCCGTGAGCGGGTCAAGAGCGCCCACCAAATGATAGAGAGAAAGACTCGCTGCGGCGCGTTGCGAGATGTAATCTTCCGGGTATTCGTTCTCGAACTGCAAGTCAAGATACGTGGCTAGATCGTGAGCCATATATTCGGGGCCATACGTTTCATAACAGCTGATTCCGAAGGCCTTGCCGTAAGCGTCATGAATAGCGGCATCGAAGGCGCTCGCGACCACCAGAGTGCACAGAGGCGGTATCGGTTCGTCGAGAGGGATGGCGGCGGCCGTTTCAAAATATTGCGGCTCGAGCTGATGATTGATATCGATGGGATGGCCTTCTGCGCCCGACGATCCGATCAGTATTCGAAGATTTGAAGAGAGCTGCCGCATGGCAGATAGCGTCTGATCGAAGCTCAGCCGCGCCGACGGGAAAGACCAGACGTTCCCGAGAGGCATGGACCCAAAACCCCAAACAGTTTTGCCGTTTGCTTCGCATTCCACTTCAACATTGAGGATGGTGACGCGGTCCACGACCGCAGCCCGAAATTTCATGGGCGCGCGGTATGAGAAATCCTCAAAGGAGGTATGAACGCTGCGAACTTTAAAGGGGTGCATGCCCATTAAAATTGGTATCGCAACACAAGTTCAGCGATGCGGGGATCGGCTGCCGCCGTGACTTGACCGAAACTCGCTGAACCATAGTTGGTGGAGATTGTGGTGAAGTTCGTGTGGTTGAAGACGTTGAAGAGTTCGGCGCGGAACTCAATCTTTTGCTTCTCAGTTATCAAAAAGTTTTTATATAGAGTGAAATCGAAGTTGATCAGGGCCGGACCGGGAATAATGCCCGTTCCGGCATTTCCAAAATAGCCTGCGGCCGGCGTAGTGAAGGCCGCCGTGTTGAACCATTCGACCGCGGTTTTGGGGCCGGATATTGAGGCACCCGTTAAATTTGGGCGAGCTCCCAATCCTTGCTTAGGAATGCTGAGACCGGGCGTCAAGGTGTAACCGGAGCGCAGCGTCCCTATGGTTGACACTTGCCATCCTCCGAAGGCGGCGCCCTTGAACCCCGAGGCGTGTTTCAACCACGGAAGACTATAAATCACGCTGGTTGTGAAAACCTGCGGCACATTGGTGCTGGTGTTTCCGTAGTACTCAGTCGGATTGTAATAGTTGATGGTGGGCGCGTCCGAAAGCCCGTGAGACCAGGTATAGGCGAATTGCAAGAAGAGGTTGTGGCCCACCGGATGACGCGCACTGACTTCAAGCGCGGTCCAGTTGGAATTGACAATTGTGTTGAGCGTATTGATCGGTCCATAGCCATAATATGGGCTGTAGAGGTATTGAGAAACAGTGCCGGCGTTGATAATCGGGTTGAAATTGTATTGGCCGTCCGGCAGGGGCTGGTTAATGTTCCAACTGGCAACCAAGTGACGGCCCAACGTGCCTGCGCCGGCTACGCTCAAGATCCAGTTGCCCGCAAGCTGGTGTTCGACGCTTAAGCTATAGCTCTGTATTTGGGTGGCCTGAATATTGAGGTCGGCGTTTGAAATAGTCGGGACGCTCAGTTTGGAAGAGCCGGAATTGCCCGGGCTGGGAAACGTCGGGTTTACAAGATTCACCGAACCAATCACAGGCGGGTTTACGGCGCAATTGTAGGAACAGTCCTGGCCGGTGAAGATGCGGGTGTAGGTAATTCCATAGCCGCCGCGAACCGAGGTTTTACCATTTCCGAAAACATCCCAGGCAAAGCCGAACATCGGCGCCGGGTACCATTGGTGGCTGGTCGACCAGTTGATGGGCACTCCGTTTACGCCATTCAGGACCAAGCCGTTACTTGGATTGTAATTGGCGGTGGGTGAGATCGTGCCATTAGCGTTGACGATTGGCGCTTGGGCAACGCTGTACTTTGTGGGATCGAAGATCGCTTCAAATCCGCGTTGCGGGTGAGGAAGCGGCATGAAGCTGAACCGGCTGCCGACCGACAGCGTAAGACGGCGCGTCAATTGAATGCGGTCTTCTATATAGGGCGAAACGGAAAAGGCGTGAATGTAAGGTTCAATCGTGCTGCTGATCTGTGTGAACGTAGCGGCGTCTCCCAGCAGAAAATCAGCCATGGCGTTTCCGGTGAAGGTGCCGGTGAAACTCCACTGGCCGTTTGACGCGGTGGTCGGAATCTGCCGTTTCGTGTTGAACACGATGGTGCCGCCAATCTCCAGAAAATGTTTGCCATGGAGCCAACTCCAATCGTCGGACGCCGTATCATCCAGATCGCTCGCGTGGCGTGGAAGATTGGCCGGTATGCCTTCCGGCGACCAGCCCTGGGATAGCGTCACCAGCGGAATGCGGGTAGACAATGCGCCGTTGAACGGCAAACTCTCCGAGAAGCCAGGTATTTGATCGACGTAGAGCAAGCCTTCAACAGGATGGTTGACGGTGTACCGATTCATGGCGATGTTGGCACTATTGACCATCGCCGGCGAAAGCACCGAGGTAAACGATATCTGCGCGAGCTGGTTGAAGGTGACGTCCTGTCTCTTGTTCGTGGGGAATGGAGAACTGTTGTCCGGAATGGAGCTCTGCAAGCCGGTCTGACTCTCGTCGAAGTATTCGCCCGTCAATCGGAATCGTTCGTTGAAGTTATGGTCTACTTTGAACTCGTCGTCCCGCTGGGTCAGCAGCGTGGGTTCCAGATTCAGGTAGTTCAGGGTCGTTCCGGCGACGTTCGGAAGCGGATAGAGCGCGTTTAGGAACGCCAAAGAGTTCTGGTCCAGACGGCTGGCCGGGATTTGATAAACGCCAGGCGAGGTTTGCGGAAACAGTTGGCCCGTCGCCGGATCTTTGATAGGCGTGGTAAACGTGCCGCCACGCTGAGCAGCGGTTGGCGTCAGGCCGCGTAACACGGACCCCGTGTGCGAATCGACCCACTGCTCGCTGACAAAGAAAAAGGTCTTCTTATCGCCATGATAAAAGGGCACAAGAACCGGGCCGCCGAAAGTGTAACCCCAGATATTCTGTTTAAGGGCCGGCACAGTCGGGCTAAAGAAATTGCGAGCGTTCAAGTCGTCGTTGCGAAAGTACTCAAACGCATTGCCGTGAAAAATGGTGGTGCCGCTCTTGCTTTGCAAGAGGGCAACGGAACCGCCCAGCAAGCTATATTTCGCGCTGTAGTTATTCTGAAGAACACGGACCTCGCTGAGGCTGTCAGGGTTTGGCGTGATGGAGAGCCCTCCCATACTGCCTGTGTTCTCATTCCAAATGCCGTCGAGGACATAGAAGGTCGTGTTCGTTGGTAGGCCGTTGACGGCCATCGTGTTTGAAGTGGTATAGCCGCCTGTTCCTTGGGCAGAACCGGCAGCGGTGTTCAGAACCCCCGGCATTAAAGCGGACAGAGACTCGAAGTTGCGGCCGTTCAGCGGGAGAGTATTGATTTGCTCTTGCGAAACCAGGTTCGAGACCTCCGCCGTGGTGGTTTGCACCTCTGCCGCAGCTGAGGCCACAACCGAGACTTCCGTCCCGACCTGCCCCACCGTTAAGGAGGCGTTTACAGTGGCGACGGTAGCGGGGTGGAGCACCAGATCGGACTCCTTGTAAGCTGCGAATCCTTGTTTACTGACGGTGACAGTATACGTGCCGGGTGGCAGACCCGTAATCACAAACGTGCCGTCGGAATTACTGTGAGTGGTGGTCTGCACCTTCGTGTCGTTGTTCACAGCGAGCACCTGGGCGTCAGGAACAACAGCCCCGGAGCTGTCAGTGACTGTTCCGTTGACTTGGGTTGAGGTGGAGAGTTGCCCCCAACAAGAGAAGGCAAAAAGAAAAACAGCCAGTAAGGTAAGAGCAAACCTTCGGTAATGGCAAGACATCGGGCACATCCTCGTGGAAGCAGCGGCTTGGTGGCAGACTAACACGCAAAATTGCGTTGAAGACGTTACGTTACGGTAACGTGACGGTGGAAACCCAGGCCGGTTGCGAGCTTCGGCCAGCCGGTGATACCGTAGGACTTGCACCGTCCCGAGTCCGCGGACATGGTGGCCGATATCCCAGTTCCGATCCCGACCCACTTGTGGACACGCTAGCCACCACTTCCGCACCCCAACCGCAGCTGCCGGAAAATCTCTCGGCGACCATAATCTCCGCGCAACTAGACCGCATTCTCGCCAGCGCCTCCTTTGCAAACTCCGGCCGCTTAAGCCGCCTGCTGCGTTTTGTAGTGCAGAGCGTCGCGGCGGGAAAGCTGGACGAACTCAAGGAATATGGGCTCGCGATGGCGGTCTTTGATAAGAGAGAATCGTTCGATTCACGTTTCGACCCGATCGTGCGAGTCGAGGCGGGGCGCCTGCGCAACAGACTGAAACAGTACTACGAAAATGAAGGCCGCGAGGACCCGGTGATTATCGATCTGCCGAAGGGGAGCTATGTCCCCCGCTTCGGCGCGGCGGGACTCAATCGCGGAAATGCTCCCAAAGAACCGCACGGAAAGGCGCCGGAATACAGCTCCAACTCCATAGCGGTTTTGCCGTTCGCCGATCATAGCCCTGGCGGCGATCAAGGGTACTTCTGCGTTGGTATGACCGAAGAGATCATCAATGCACTGACGAAACTTCGCGGTTTGCGAGTCGCGGCCCTGAATTCCGCTTTGCAGTTGCGCGGGAAGACCGATGATTTTCGCAACGTGGCTGAGCAATTGAGGGTCGGGACCATCGTCGCCGGCAGTGTGCGCAAAGCTGGTAACCGGCTGCGTATCACGGTGCAATTGATTGACACATCAAACGGCTGCTATCTGTGGTCTGAAATCTACGATCGCCAAATTGAAGACGTATTTGCAATTCAGGAAGATATCTCGCAAGCGATTGCGGCGAAGCTGAAGGTGCAAATTGCAGATGGCAACAATAGCCATTTGATCCGGCGCTATACCGAAAACTTTGACGCCTACACCCTCTATTTGAAAGGCCGCTACCACTGGAACCAACGCTCGGAAGAAAACCTCCGCAAAGCAATCGAATTCTTTACCGGGGCAATCGCGCTTGATTCCAAATATGCGCCGGCGTTCTCCGGATTGGCGGATTCCTACGCGTTGCTCGGAAATTCTGGCGCCCTTCCCCCCAAGAGCGTGAAGGCGAAGGCGATGGAAGCGGCGTTGAAGGCGGTAGAACTGGACGCAACTCTTGCGGAAGCGCACACCACGCTAGGCCACGTGCGGGCCACCTATTGTTGGGATTGGGAGAAAGCTCTTGCCGAATACAAGCTGGCGATGACTTTGAACCCCGCCTATGCCACCGTTCACCATTGGTATGCGATCACCTACTTAACGCCCTTGGGTCTCTTCCAGAATGCGCGAAACGAGATACAAAAGGCCGAAGAACTTGACCCCCTATCTGCCAGTATCAAGCGAGATATCGCGGTCATTCTGTTTAACGGCCGCCTGTATGAGCAGGCAATCGAGCAATGTAAACGAACAATCGAGCTAGAGCCGACGTTTCAGAGCAGCTATTGGGCTCTCGCTCTCTCCTATGGCGGTCTGGGCCGCTATAACGAAGCGACCGCCGCTCTCGAATACGCCCTACGGGATTCAACCGCTCCCCCGCCCCGGCTCCTCGGCGCGTTGGGATATGCCTATGCTCGTGCGGGACGACACGCGGAGGCCACAAAAACTTTGGATCACATGAGTGACCTCTCGCAGACGCGTTATGTTTCGCCATTCGATTTCGCCCTGATCCACCTTGGCTTCGGTAATAACGACCTGGCGTTCGACTGGTTGGATCGGGCTTGCAAAGCTCGCTGCTATGAATTGGTTTTTCTAACGGTAGACCCGCGGTTTGACGCTTTGCGATCCGACGTTCGGTTCTCCAGGCTCCTGCGGCGATTAGCCTTGCAGACGCCTCTGACGGTAGCCGTGTAGGCCATCGATATAGAAGCAAATCGTGACCAGGAAGTAGTTGGGCATCGTGTTAGGAGCAGGCATGGCGATGATGTTGCCGCAAGCGGCAAACGCAGTGACAGTCACTGAATCGGATGTGAACGTGACCACGCCGGATGGCGTAGCGGACTGCTATTTCGTGCATTCCGCAAGCGGTACGGCTCCCGGCGTTATCATGTGGCCCGACATCTTTGGGCTACGTCCCGCATTTCGGCAAATGGGCAAACGGCTCGCTGAGTCCGGCTATTCCGTGCTGGTGGTCAATCCGTTCTACCGCATCAAGAAAGCGCCGACTGCCGACGAAGGCGCCGCGACTCCCATCCCGCAGCTGAGGCCGCTCGCGCAAAGTCTGAACGAGAGTACGCAGGTGACCGACGCGAAAGCATTCATCGCGTGGCTGGATGGGCAACCATCCGTTGCTAAGAATCGGAAAATCGGCACGCAGGGTTATTGCATGGGCGGCCCAATCGCCTTTCGGACTGCATTCGCCGTACCCGACCGCGTCGGAGCAGTCGCCTCCTTCCATGGCGGTGGACTGGTGACAGATAAGCCGGACAGTCCGCACCTGGAGGCGGCGCAAAGTCACGCGCAGTTCCTGGTCGCGATCGCGGCAAATGATGATGCGCGATCGCCCAATGACAAGAACATTTTGAAAGAGACGTTTGCCAAGGCGAATCTTCCCGCGGAGATCGAAGTATATGCCGATGTCGCGCATGGCTGGTGCCCTCCGGACTCGCATGTCTACAACGAGCCTCAGGCTGAGAAGGCATGGAGCCGTTTGCTCGTGCTGTACGGGAAGGCGCTAGCTTAATTGGGTCCGTCGTCCGGCTTTTAGCCGCCTCGGGCGGCTTCATCGACGGCACGAGTCTCTTGGTTGCGCGCCGTCCTGCCTTGTTTTGTTAGATTGTCTTTGTCAGATAGTCTAGTAGACAGCCGAACGTCTGCTCTACTAGAATGTCTTCTATCATTGTCTACTAGACTATCTTCTAAACACTATGGCTCCGAACATTCCCCCCGATAATCGCCTTGAACTGCTTCAAGGCACGCTAGACATGCTGATTTTGCAAACCCTTCAGTGGGGATCGCAGCATGGCCACGGCATCGGCCAAGCCATCCGCCGAAGCTCTGCGGATTTGCTGCAAATCGAACGCGGGTCGTTGTATCCGGCTCTGCATCGCCTTGAAGCCCGCGGTTTGGTTTCCTCCGAATGGAAGAGTTCGGATTTGAATCGCCGCGCGAAGTACTACCGTCTGACGCAAGCTGGCAAAGAACAATTGGCGGCCGAGCAATCGAAGTGGAAGCTGCTGGTCCGTGCCATCGCGCGTGTCATGCGTCCGGTACAGGAAAGCTAGGGGGGCGCGATGCATTGGCGATTTTGGCGATCAAAACAGCGCGATAGCGACCTCAACGACGAGATTGCCTTCGATCTCGCGGCTGAAGCCGAGGAGCGCAGGCGGTCCGGCGCTTCTGCCGAAGAAGCTGAAACGGCTAGTCGCCGTGATTTTGGAAACGTGCTGCTGCTCAAGGAGGATCTACGCGCCGTGTGGGGATGGACATCACTCGAACGCTTCGGTCAAGACATGCGCTACGCCTGGCGAACCTTTTCGAAGAATCCATTGTTCACTGCCATGGCGGTGCTTTCACTCGCGCTCGGCATCGGCGCAAATACGGCGATCTATAGCGTTATGGACGCCGTCATGCTGCGGGCGCTGCCGGTGCAGAATCCGGCGGAACTGGTCGTCCTGAATTGGCATTCCAAAACGGACCCTGCCGTTGTTCAAAGCCAAAATGGCAGCAGCTATAACGAACCGGGCGGTGGCATAACCAGTCCCGATTTCCCCTATCCAGTTTATGAATTGCTGAGGACCCACACCGGTGTGTTCACCGAACTCGTTGCATTTAAGAGCGCCGGCCGGCTCAATCTGATGGTCCACGGGCAAGCCGAAATCGGCAATGTCGAATTCGTCTCCGGCAATTTTTTTAACGGTCTCGGGATCATTCCCGCGGCAGGGCGCCTACTCGCGCCCAGCGATGACCGCAAGGGTTCAGCACAAGTTGGGGTCATCAGCTACAACTATTGGCAGACGCGGTTTGCCGGCGATCCGAATGCAGTGGGCCAGACCATGCGCATCAATGAGATGCCCTTCACGGTCATCGGAGTTGCCGCGCCAAAATTCTTTGGCGTTCAGCCGGGAGCGGCGCCCGTAGTGTACGTCGCCCTCGCGCAGCGGCCAAACCTCGCGCGAAATTACGGGAATGAAAAAGCAACCATGTTCCTGGACATGCGCTTCTATTGGGTAGACATGATGGGCCGCTTGCGTCCCGGCATCACGCTTGCGCGCGCGCAGGCCGAGTTAGCCGGACCCTTCCATCAACTTGTCCTCTCGTCGGCTCAAAATGCCAAGGAGCGTGTAAATCTCCCGAGGCTTTGGGTGGAGGAGGGCGGCTCGGGCGTTGACTCGCTACGCCGCCAATATTCGAAGCCCCTCTTTGTGCTGATGACCATGGTTGCCTTTATTCTTGCGATCGCGTGCGCCAATATCGCGAATTTGTTACTGGCGCGTGCGACGGCGAGACGACGCGAAATAGCTGTCCGCCTGAGTCTCGGCGCCAGCCGCACGCGCGTGCTGCGCCAATTACTGACCGAAAGCGTTTTCCTCGCGCTACCGGGAGGCATCGCGGGATTAGCGATCGCCGCTGTCGGTATTCGTTTTCTGCTTTGGCTGCTAGCCGGCAGCAACGAAGAGTTCCATCTTCACGCGCAGCTCGATCTGCACATCCTGTTCTTTGCCATCGCTGTCGCGTTTGCCACCGGCATTCTGTTCGGGATCGCTCCCGCCATTCAGGCAACCCGCGTCGACGTTACTCCGGCTCTGAAAGAGACGCGGGCCAGTGCTCCCCGCCGCGGCGCGCACAATATCGGTCTCGGTCAGGTTCTCGTGATCGCGCAAATCGCTCTGTCGCTTCTACTCGTCCTCGGGGCGGCACTGTTTGTCCGCACGCTGGCCAATCTTCACTCCGTCGAAATCGGCTTTAATCAAGAGAATCTCTTGACCTTCAGCCTTGATGCCAGTCAGGCCGGCTATAAAGCCGCGGCGCTGACAACGTTCTACCAAAACATGGACCAGCGATTTCGCACTGTCCCAGGTGTTCTCTCCGCAACGATTTCGGATATGCCCTTGCTGGCAGATTGGAACAGTTCGACTACTATAGCCCCCGCCGATGGCCAGAAGCTTACAGGTCACTCCGTTGGGGATCTCCGAACTTCCTGCGTGATGGTTGGACCCTCCTTTTTTGAGACCCTGCAACTGCCACTGGTGTTGGGGCGGCCGATTGATTCGCATGACGTCGATGGTGCTCCTGCCGCCGCAGTGGTCAACGAGGTTTTTGCTAAGAAATATTTCCCGGATCAGAATCCCCTCGGCAAACGTTTCCGTCTCGCGTTAGCGAATCCGAAATCCGTTGACCTAACGATCGTAGGCGTCACAAAAGACGCCCGGTACAGCTCGTTAAAACAAGCCATTCCTCCGGTGACCTATTTCTCCTATCTTCAAAAGGTCACGACACGGCCCCCCGGCGCGATGTTTTTCGAGCTGCGTACGGCCGGCAATCCGCATTCTCTTGCCTCGACAATTCGCAAGGTCGTCCATGACGCCGCGCCCACGGTTCCCGTGACCAACCTCATGACGCAAACCGAGCGCATCGACAACACCATCACCCAAGAACGCACCTTCGCCGATCTCTGCACGGCGTTCGCCGTTCTCGCGCTGATCATCGCTTGTGTTGGACTTTACGGCACGATGGCGTATGTCGTCGCGCGGCGCACCAATGAAATCGGAATCCGTATTGCGTTAGGCGCCGAGCGTCTCCGCATCATCTGGATGGTCCTGCGCGAGGTGCTGATCTTAGCGTCGGCGGGAGTCGCCGTGGGAGTTATCTGCGCCTGGAGCTCGCTCGCTGCCATAAAATCGTACCTCTTCGGCGTGAAAGCGGCCGACCCTTCCGCCATTCTGTTGGCGGGTGGAATTCTCGTAGCCGCACTACTGCTCGCCGGCTTTATACCCGCCGCGCGAGCCTCTCGCATCGACCCGCTGACCGCCATACGGCATGAATAGGCCGATGCCAGCACGCGGCAACGTGCTATTCTCCTCGCCGTGAGCGATCGCTTGTATAGACCGCCCGCCATGATTTTCGATCTCGATGGCGTGCTGATCCACTCCATGCCCATGCATACCGAGGCGTGGCAGCAATATCTAAACAGTCTCGGGGTGCCTACGGACGATGATCTGGAGACGCGCATGCATGGCAAGCGCAATTCCGAATTGGTGCGCGAACTGATCGACCCGAACGCAGCCGACGAGGTGGCCTTCGAGCACGGCGCCGCTAAGGAACGGCTGTTTCGCGAAATGCTACTCAAAAGAGATCTCAATGAATTTCGCATTCCGGGCTTAGAAAGCTTTCTCGATCGGCATCCCGACGTTCCCAAAGCCGTCGGCACCAACGCTGAGCCTGCCAATCTGAAGTTTGTTCTCGAGCGGTTCGGGCTTGCCCGCTACTTCCGTGTGACCGTCGATGGAAGCCAGGTTTCCCGGCCGAAGCCATTTCCGGACATCTACCTTAAGGCTGCCGAATTGTTGAAAGCGAGTCCGGAAAACTGCATCGTCTTCGAAGATTCTCCAACCGGCGTGACGGCTGGGCTCGCTGCCGGCATGCGCGTCGTCGGTATCGAGAGCACTCCGACAACTTTTCAAGGCGTCTCGGTGCAGATCCCGAACTTTGAAGACCCGCGACTGGAAGCGTGGCTGCAATCTATTTGGCCGACGTAGCAGAGCAAGCCCGGGGAGGCTCGCATGACTGCGCCTACTGGAGTCCCTTCCACACGATCTTGTGGAAGAGCTGGTCCATGTCAGCTGGTGGTTCTTTCGCACCGCGATCCATCCACCATCGCAGCAGCGACAGTAAGCTCCCGGCCAAAGCAAAGGAACAAGCGGCTATTTCAAGCTCCGCAACTTTCGGAAGACGCCGAGAATCCCGGAGGCGCTGCTCAATCCCGCGGCCAAAGTAGCCTTGCGCGAGATCGAAGAAATCATCGAGGTGGCCAGAGTCGGCCAGTGCGCGGTAGAACTTTTTCTGGCTGCCGATGTGCTCAAACATTTCAGCCACGGGGACAACCCGATGGGAATCTTCCTTGCGAATACTGAGAGTCGTGCTCATGATTTCTAGGAAATTCTCCAACTGGTTCAGGAGCAGGTCATTCTTGTCGCGGAAATGAAGATAAAAAGTGGAACGCCCAACAGACGCGCGATCCAGCACTTCCTGCACCGTCACTTCATCGACCGGCTTCTCCTGGATCAAGCTCACCAGAGCACTCCCAAGCCGCTCATGCGTTCGCCGGGTGCGCGCATCCGGCTTGCGGCGCTGCTTTAGTTGATTCGTTTGACCGGCCGGTTCCTGCAATCCCGAGCGCTCATTCCTGGACATCGACGCCTCTTTGTTCAACAACTCAAAATTCGTCTGGACTTGGCGATCACTGAAGGCTACATTGCGAATGATATGACAAACCGCAGTCACAAGGAGATGAGATGAATCGCTTCCGTTTAATTGCGCTCGCAACGATGTTGGGGATTGCATTGACCGCACCCGCGCAACAAACTGCTACCGGACCTGGTGGCGTTAATAAAGATGGGCGCGGCCAGAACGCCGCGCGAGGCGATATGCCGACAGTCGAACAGCAACTGAACGTGCTGACCGGGAAGCTGAGTCTGACCAGCGATCAGCAGGCCAGGATCAAACCAATCCTTCAAGAACTGCATGACGCAACGTTGAAAATCGTGGAGGACAAAAGCCTGTCGCGCGACGAGCGCCTAGCCAAGGTGAGGCCTCAGCGCTATAAGGCCGACAAACTAATACGAGAGGTTCTGAGCGAAGACCAGAAGAAAAGCCTGGATCAATACGAGCAAGGACCGCACCCTGAGATGCATGGTAGCCTGAGCGGGGCGGCATCATCATCGACGGCGCAACCACCACAGATTTAATTCGCGCGGAGATCCGTTAGTGCTAACTACTTTTCGGCCAGCCGCCGCGTCACTTCGCGCGAGAAATTCTCGTTCAATTTCCAGAGGTTGGTCGCAATTTCTGTAAACTCGTGAGCGGTTCGCTCGAAGGGTTCTCCCAGAGCCCGCAGCCGATCCTCCATCTTCAGCACGGGCGCGAGTACATCCTCCATGCGCTGCTGCAATTCGGCCAGGTTTTGGTGATTGCCTCGTTCCAGCTTCGCGCCCACCTCGGCGACAAGCTTTGAGATCGAAAGCTGAAAATCTGTGGTACTCTGCGTCATGCGGTCGGCGGCAGCACTGAAAGCCGACGGCAACAGTCTCGCCGCATCGTTGAGCGAGTTCAACGTCTTGCGTTCCTCGAACATTTGCTTTTGTTGGGCTTCTACCGAAGCATAAAATCGCCGCAGCTCGTCTTCGAAAGCCGTCCAGCGCTGCAGCGAATCGGCGAATTTCTCGACCTCTGAACCTAATTTAGCCTGAGCACGCACAAGCGCTTGATCGGAAGCCTCGATGCCATGAGAGAACTGCCGCATCCCCTCGGCGAAGGCTTCGCTTGCCTGCCGGGCGCTGCCGATTGCCCCGACGAAGTCGATGGTGTTCTTCTCAATGACCTCCGAAGCATCGGTTACACGCGCTGCGTTCTTCAGCGTCTGCGTCGCCCAGCGGGCGGCACGCTGAGCAACTGTGGGATACAGCCTCGGAATCCAAAGCGTGACGGTTTTTCGCCGAATATTGGAAAAGCAAGGATCCTGAACAGTGCTCTTGAAGCGAAGAAACAGGAAGCTTGCAATCACGGAGAACAAGACACCCCAGACGACCGGCGGCATTGATTGATGGAAGGCAAATGAGGTCGTCAACGAGCTATCGCGTAGAAGCGCAAACAAAGTGCCGAGGAGGCCCGTCAGCACCATCAAGTAGGTTTCTACGCGCAATCGCTCGGCTGGGCGGCCTAACTCCTGCATGGTGGCCGCGGTGAGTTCGGCAGCATCGAGAAAGCTTTCCTCGCATCCGGCAACGAAAATCGCTTTGACGTGCGTGTGGATCGTTGGCACGGGCGGCTTGGCGTGGCGATCGCGAAATGCGCCGAGGACGACATTGTCGAAAAATTGCGAAGGGTCGGCCTTCGCCTCCCTTCCCTCCAGCGTTTGCCGGTCGCGCCACAATTGTTGGTTGCGCAGATGCTCGATGGAACCGTCGAGGATATCGAGTGACGGGGGAATCTCGCGGATGCGGTCGGAATCCCTCGATAGACGGACGACCCAGGCGACAAACCACAAGATCAAACCCAGAACGAAGATCAGGGATACGGCATCGGTCGGGAAGAAGGTGGCGAAGCTCAAAGCGACGCGCGCTCCCGAAGTTCGCCTTTGCGGCTAACCAACCAACGGTCGCCGGATTCTTCCACCTGAGCCGGGCTAACGAGAAAGATTGCCGCACCCGCGCCGCGGCAATCCGATTCGGCAACGTCGAACAAGTGCCCAATTCCTTCGCTGCGGAAGTAACTTTCCTGCAGTTTGAGACCAGGCTCAGGAACCACGTAGAAACGTCCGGAATCTTCGATCAGATGATAAATGCCGGCGTCCTTGCGGGTAAATTTGGGCTCGCCGCCAGAGCGCCAAATCTCATCCACGTTGGCGGCGCCGAAGCTGACAGGGCGAAACTTACGCGACCACCGTTCGGGCTCCTCGTTGTAGGTTTGAACAATCTTTTCTTCGAATTCATCCAAAGGGCGAAGCGGCTTCGGTGGCAATCTGGGATTGTCGATTTCGACAACATGCCGGCGTATTTTAGGCCGGCTTTCAAATTTCGAAGTGAGGTGGGCATTGCCGCCTTCGAGATGCTCGAGAAGTTTTTCCGAAATAGCTTCCCGGTCGCTCAGTTGAGTCAATTGAGCACAGAGGACGCGGTAGCCCGGCCCAGTTTTCAGAATGTGCGCGTAGGTATTGAGCGCCTTTTTCAGCTTGCGATCCTGATCGATCGAGCTTTCGAGATATTGGCGCAAGTAGGAGCGCAATTCCTCGTCTTGCATGCAGACTCCTCGCTAAATGCTCATCGGCCTAATTTGGCGGAACGCGTCCGATCGGCCTCTTTGGCGATTCCGATACATAAGGCTTGCAGACCGGTAATAAACGGCGGCGCCAATTCGATCTCTTCCGCCGATTGTGTCCTCTGATTGGCCATGGATTGGCGGACACGTTCGATGGCGCGGGTGAACATGCCTTCATTGACCAGAGTAAGCCGCGGATAACCGATGCTGTCGGTGGCTTGAGTATAGGCGGTGAAAAATGCGCGCAACTCCGGCAGGTCCGATACTTCAGCTCGCAGCAGATCTTCGTTGGCGATCAGATCGATCTCGCGCTTCGCCACACCATCAACTGTGAACGGCTCACCCGCAATGACGTCGTCCCAGTGTTCTTCGGCATCGACCAACGTGCTTTGCACGACCAAGCCAACGGCGACCTCCTGTTTGGGCCTACTGCTGAGTTTGATCTGCACGTTCTTGGGCGCGGTGTCACCCCACCGGGCGCCTGCGAACAAGCAGTCGGTCAACACTTTGGCAAATGCGCCGCCGGGATCGTATTCGCCGCCATCAGCCCAATGCAAGAGTTGCGCACCATTGCCGCCGACGAACACGCCGCCCAAACTACGCTTGTAGAGGCCTTTTTCTTCCAAATGGCGAAGCACAATGCCGAGGTAGTAGAACAGCCCGGCTAAGCCAATGCGGACGGGAAGGGCGGCCGCTTCCAGCTTGTCTTGCCGGTGAAGTTGCTGCGGCAACGCCGTTCCCGCATCGCGTAGCATCGCCTCGGCATGCGCAAAGAAGTCGTCTTCGGTCTGGTCGGAGAGCAGACGCGCTTCCTGAGAGGGCGGGATGCGATCCGGCATCGCGGCAGTGAAGTCTTTGATGAGACGTCCGCGAAGGTGATAGAGCGGGCCGAGGAAAATATCGCGGCCTGCGAAGCGAATTGAGATGCCGCAACGCTCCACGTTGTCCTGCCATATGGATATGTCAGTGGTCCCGCCGCCAATATCCATGAAGACAGCGCCGACGACTGGCGGGGCCTCTTCGCGGTGGGTGAAATATCGCGCATTGGCGAAGCTCTCCGTCATCTGTTGCGGTTCTTGCGTGGAGTGGAGGCCCGTCGACTCTTCGATGAAGCGCGAGATGAGGCGCCAGACCTTGCGGTATTCGCCGCGCATGTAGCGGGAAAAAGCAGTTGGCAGAGAGTAGGACCAATTGATGCCTTCGGCGCCGCCCATCGCCGCTTCCGCGGCGGTCTGAAGGCAAACCTGGCGCAGATAGGGCTCGCTTCTCACCTTGGATTGGCCTTCCCATTTGAGGTTGGTGGCCAGCCTTCCAGAACTGAGTTCCTGCACGTTGTGAGAACGGCTGTAGAAAAAGACGTGCGCTCCGGAGATTTCGCGAAATTCGTTCTTTTCGGGATGCCGCATACGGAGGAACGAGAGAAACGGCGATGTCTCAGCGCGCTCAGCATTCTCGGGGGCGAAGGGCAGGAAGTATTTGTAGAGCGCCTCCGGACGGTCGGCATCCCGGCTCATCACCACTCGAAGTGGACCTGACTGGGTTAGCGATAAGGGCGTTTCGCGGCCGCGTTCGCCGTGCGAAATGATATTAGTGCTGCTGGTACCGAAGTCGACGCCGGCAACCCAAACGCCTGTTGGAGGTGTGGTGATTTCGGCAAACTTAAGCAGAACGAAGCCGGCATTCTGCATGGTGGAGCGGCCGGGAGCGCCCTGCGGGTATTGCAGTAGAAAGCCGTCGGGCGGTTGGTTCATCTCCGTGACGCGAATCTGCTGACCGCCTGGCAAGCTTTCCACTTCGACAGCCGACGGTACGCCAGGAAAGGGATCTGCCGTGAAGGTCAGGTCGGAGTTCGACCACCAAAAGGTGTTGTAGTGGGTCCATCCTTTGCGGCGGAACGGCGGCCAAACCTCCAATACGGGAATCTGTTGGATGGAGGTCTGCTGGTCGCTCGAGTACATGCGTGTGACTTCAACGGCGCGGCCATTCTTAAGAGGCAACCGCAGCTTAACAGCGACGACAGTGCCGGTTGGGTGCTCCTCTATGGAGAACCGCACATTTCGGACAATGTCAGCGGGAGTGAGCAGGTCGTTCAGCTTCGGCACAAAGGGAAGCACGGGATATTCGGAGAAGTGATCCGCGACATCGCGTTGGCCCCGGGCGTGTAATAAGCCGGAACGCTGTTGTGAGCCCTTTAGAAAGAAGAGGCGGTCCAGGAAGAGTGTCTTGGGATCGAGCCATTCGGCGTCGCCAGGCAGCGGGCGGCCGGCCAAGCTGCGTCTGTTGTCTCCCCAGACGGCGATGTTTATGTCGAGGAGCGATGTTCCGCCGACAACGCACAATTTGCTTGGGTCGGACGGCGGTTCGATCACAGTATCCGGATCGTTGACGCGGATGGGCAGCAGGAGCGGGGCTTTCAACGCAACGGACGTTTCAAGCATCAGATCGGAGTTATCCAGCCGCGCCTCTTCCGCTTTCACGCCAACTGCCAAAAAGCGATAGGCGGAGTTGCCAAGGCGCAATGAGCCTTCGTGAGAACCGACAGCCTCGGCTCTGGTGTGGCCGCCCAGGTCTTCTTCAAACTTGCTGAGCAAACCGAGCAATGCGCCGTGACCCGCATGCCATTTGACGGCCGCGTCATCTTGGCCGTAGTGAGCGAGATTGGTCTTCAATTCGTGGACCCAAGCGGCCAGCAAGGTGCGATCCTCGTCGCCTAAAACTCCCTTGGCAGCCGGATCTTGAAACTCCGCGCCGCTGAACCAGGAACTGGGAAGTTGCGTGAGCCCTTTGAGGGTGGGGCCTTGTGCGGGACAGACGAGCGTCAGTGGCGACGTAATGCCGAGAAGCGATCCGCCATCGCCTCTTAATAAGTAGATCTCGTTCCAATTGGTGTCGGCGTATAACTGATGAACCCCGTGCTTTTGTTGGCGCGCGGCAGCGGAGAACGGCCAGTTCCCCTTGGTGGCCAGATCGAGCGCAACGGACTTCAGCAACACATGCTTGCGAATGCGAAGCGCGAGTAGAGCCAAGAATCCGCGATATGCGGCTAGCGCTGGCTTATGCAGCGGGTGATGGTCGTTGAAAAGAGCGTTTGAGAAGAGAATGAGGCGAGCCCAAACGTCGGGTATTAGGTCGACTTCAATGCGGTCGCGATCGCCCGCTGTGCTGCGCGTGCGGCCAGCGATATGGCGCAGGTCAGTCCAGTGCCGCTTGTCCCATTGGCCGGGTTTGCCAGACGCAAGATCGTCCTGCGTGGTTTCGGCGACGGGCAGCATCGGATACATGGTTCAAGTCTCCTTCTGAAATAAGCGTTAGGTGCTGGCCGTTGCCAGCGCCTGTACAAAATGCCCAAGCCCGGAAAGATTTGGCTTTCTCTCAAATGGCATTCCGGCAACTCTCTTGATGACTTGAGCCGCGTTCTGGGTATAGCGTTCGCCAGTGATCAAGGCGGGGAATGCTGCATCCGTAAATGGCCATTGGCGCAGCGCGCTGGTGTGGACGAGATCGACGCCCAAACCCGCCCCTTCGTGAAGATCGCTCCACCAATGCAGATAGGCGCTACAAAAATTCGCCAAATCGCGGACTTGGTTTTGAAACTCGGCGCTCGCCGGATTAACGCCGGCTGGTTGAACCTGCGTGCCATACCAGGTGGCTTTCAAATGACCGTCGGCAGCCTTTCTCAATTGCGGTTCGTAATCGTTGAGGAAGAGGAAGCAGAATCTGGTAAAGGCGGCAATTTTGGGCTTAATTCGATCTTGCTCCGGAATGTCGGTCCAGGTGAAGACCGCTTCCTTTTCGCGGTGCAAGACGAAGAGTTCCGGGCCGTGGCCATTCTGCGGAGCGGGTGGCGGATTCCACGTGACCAGAAAGTTCGAAGCAGCCAGAGCCGCGAGGAACTCGACCAAATCAGCGGGATTTCTTTGCTCGGCCTTCCCGACGGCGGCCTTCGGAATGTGTCTCCACTTGTCCGCGCCGATGGCGTAGACGCATTGATACCGGCTGGGATTTAGGGCGTAATACGGCAGTGCATCCTTCATCATCATGATGAAGTCATCGGGATTGGCGTGTGGACCTTGCTGGTCCAAACCGCCCGTATTGAATTCAAAGTACGGCAGCAAGAATGCGCCGCCTAAGAGCACATGGTCCGCCCCTTGCCGCATGCCAGCGATCAAGGTGCGTGGAATCGTGGGCAGGCCGGCCGCTCCCGTTCCGCCAAATACCGACCCTACGCTGAACAGGCGTGCATGCCGCCCTTGCGCCGTGCCCGTTTCCAACTCTTCGCGGATGCGCTGCAGTGAATCCGGTGCGCCGGAAGCGCTGCCGCCTTGCGCCGCGGCTCGATATACCGCCGCGCCAATGGAGGGCCGGCCGCGAAAGCCTTCACTCACCGGAAGAGTTCGTTTTGCGGGCTCATACAGAAACTCGTATAGCGAGGTCAGATCCGCATCCGCTGCGCGCATCGAATCATGACGGAGAAAGCTATCAAGCGTGGGGGCGGTGTCCTGCGCGGTCAACGGAGACCAAGGGCGGTCATCAAGTAACTGCAAGCGAGGCCGAAATAAGGCTGTATCGCCCAGCCAGCGTTGTGGCCCGCGCACGCGATTGTAGAGGTGAAGAATGTCCAGGCTGTCGGCAAGGTTGCCGTTAGTCGAATCGTTGTCCACGCACAGCAGCGAGAGATCCGCATCACCAAGCGCACCCGCGGCGGCGAGGAACACCAGCGGCCGTAGCGTTCGATGGCCAGCTCCGCCGATGGAGAGGAGACAGTTACTCATGTGTGGCTCTTCCCGAAGACGGTCCGCGCCAAAGGCGGAGTGAAGCGATAGTGATCGGGCGCAGTGAAGAAGGTCGCGATCCAGTAGCCAACGAGCGCTAAGCCAGCGTTCACCAGCATCGGCTTCAAGGGCCCTTCACGAAGAGAGGGCGGTATCAGCCACCCTAATATCGCGGAGACCAGGATCGCCAGGCAGCACAGCGTGTACCATTGACCCGACTTTGTGTCCAAACCCCGGCCGGCATGCGCCAACAACAGCCACCACGCCGAACAGATCGCCGCAACCAAGGCGGACCATTCGATGGCACGCAGATAAGCGGCACGCCAAATGTCGACGGTCAAATTCGGATCTTGTGGAGTCACCGAGTTCGAAACGTAGTTGACGACGGCCAGGCCAATTAGGCCCACAAGGGCGGCGGCGATCACTGATGCGACGAGTACGGAGGAGACTGGATGATTTCTCATGAATATCAGCTCTTCACGAAGTAGAAATAGGCAGAAGCGATGACGGTTCCATTGACTGCCGTGTTTGCCAAACCGCGAACCAGCGGAGCAAGGTTCAACGTCTTGTCGCCCCAGGTCGATTGGTGCTGTTCAAAAGCATTGTTGAACGCGACCACATTCGCACTGCTGTTTTGAATCCAATCGGGAAGAACGATGTCGTCAGGGGCACCCATGCGCTGAATCGTCAATAGGTCCAGAGAAGAGGCATCAAGCGTGGAACACGGCATTCGCACGGTTAGCAACGTTTCGCCCGGGACGTGAGCGGGCTTTACCGAAACTGTCGCTCCGCCAGTGAGCTTTTGCGTGGACCATTTGCCCGCGGTACCAGAGACCGAGACCAAATCGGCTCCGTAACTGCCGTCGCGCGGCGCGAACGCCGGGACGACCGTGTTTGATATGGGCGTGAGCTTAGAATCAGCAGTAAAGCCAGCTGCGCTGCATCCGCTGGATGGCCGATAGACTGCATAGCCCGGCGATTGCCCGCTTGCAGGAACACGCCGCCGTAAACCAAGGTCCTGCGCCTGGGTTACGTTGAGCCAATCCTGCGAATTCGAAGCGAGGTTTCCGGTGATGAGCAAATATTTCGGCTGGCCCACTGAAACTGTATTTACGATGGAATGATGCAAAAGTTCCAACGACTGCTGCGGGCCTAATGCCAGCATGTACAGAGGCCGCGAGCCAGAGTAGGTGTGGCCTGCACTGTTTCTGAAATCAAAATCAAAAATGGCGCCGCTGAATGGCATCTCCCATTGCCAAATCGCCAGGCTGGCCTTTTGCGGGAAGGCAGCGGAGCGGAGGGAATCTTGGATAGCCGCAATGTTCAAGTCTTTCTCGAACAGGTCTGTCATGACAATCGTCAACGCGCCGGGAGCACTCTTGCGGAAGACATTGTCAATGCGGGTTTCGGCATAGTCTTTGCCACGCTGATAGAAGGTCTCTTGCGAGGCAGCGACGTAGAACGGCTGTTGACGAATATCTTCAATCAGCGAGCCGAAGCGATGATAGTGTACGTTGCCCGCGTGCCATGAGCTATCGAGCGCCCCATCCAAGTCTTGCAGGAGTTGCGCAAACTTTTCGTCTTTGGGCCGCGAAAATCCTTGCATCGAGAGCGTGCCGTCCAGGTTGAAGTCGACTCTTTGGTTTGCTGGCGACACGGCATTCCCAGGTGCTTCGACCGTGAGAACTTTGTTAACGGGAGGCGGCTCTACCGCGGTCGACCCGCACCCGGCAAGCACAATCAATGAACCCAACATGGCCTTCAAGAACCCAGGCCGCGCCTCTGAAAATCGATTCTTGAACAGACTCATTCGGGTCGATCCCTTTGAAGATAAAAGGGATGTGCTCCACATTATATCGCCCGAGATGGTCTGGTTGAAAATTCTACGGCTTGAAGCGTCGTACTTTTTGGCTTCCCACTCTATGCAGGAACTCCACGATTGGGCGCCCTGTACCGGGATGGCGGAGATGAGGCGCAATCTCGACGAGAGGTTCGAGAACAAAGCGGCGCTCCAGCATGCGAGGGTGTGGAATGACCAATGCGGGGCTGTTCATGACGATGTCTGAGTACATCAGAATATCGATATCGATGAGCCGCGGATCGTTGGGGGGCGCACCCGGCCGGCGAACCCGGCCGACTTCTCGCTCAATGTGCTGGAGCGCGACTAAGAGTTGAAACGGGAAGAACGCCGTTTCGCAAGCGACGGCAAGATTCAAGAACCAAGGCTGTTCCCGAAAGCCTTGGGGCTCAGTTTCATAAACCGAGGACCGGGCGGTTATGCGGATGGAAGCCGCCTCAATCGCTGCGAGCGCACGGTTTAAATGCTCTTCGCGATCACCCAAGTTTGAGCCCAGCGACAAGTAGATGGACTTTGGCGGCCGGCTCAAAGTGTTGCTCAAGGCGCTGCTCAAAAGAGGGGCGTCTGGGCGCCGAAGCGCATGCGCCGGGGAATCTGGAAATAGTCGAACGCCTGATCGGTGGCAATGCGGCCACGCGGAGTGCGGTCCAGAAAGCCGAGCTGGATCAAGTAAGGCTCATACACTTCTTCAATCGTATCCGCCTGTTCATCGATCGAAGCCGCAATGGTTGAAAGACCGACCGGCCCGCCGCCATACTTGACGGCGATGGTACGCATGATTTTTTGGTCGACATCATCCAAGCCATAGCGGTCGACCTTCAGGCCATCGAGTGCGGCTGATGCTACCTCTTGATCGATAGATCCATCGGCGCGAACCTGCGCATAATCGCGTACGCGGCGCAGTAATCGGTTGGCTATGCGCGGCGTGCCTCGTCCGCGGCGCGCAATTTCGTGAGCCGCCTCGGCGGTAATGGGCACTTCAAGAAGGCCAGCCGAGCGCTCTACGATACGCGTCAGTGTTGCTTCGTCGTATGGGTCGAGGCGCAGAACGATCCCGAAGCGCGTACGCAACGGCGCGCTTAACAGGCCTTGCCGCGTGGTGGCGCCAACAGCGGTGAAGCGAGGCAAGGTGAGCGAATGCGTGCGGGCGCCCGGTCCGGTACCGATCAAAATGTCGAGCCGGAAATCCTCAAGGGCGGCATAGAGAATCTCTTCAATATCAGGCTGGAGCCGATGAATTTCGTCGATAAAGAACACTTGGCGAGCGCGTACATTGCTGAGAATGCCGGTGAGGTCGAGCTTCTTCTGAAGGACAGGACCGGCGGTCTGGTCGAGCGGCGTTCCCAATTCTGCAGCGATAATTCCGGCAAGAGTGGTTTTGCCTAGGCCCGGGGGGCCGCACAACAGCACATGGTCCATTGCTTCGCCGCGCCGCCGGGCCGCCTCAATGGCGATGGCCAATTGCTCGCGAACATGCGGTTGGCCGGCGAAGTCCTCAAGCTTGGTTGGCCGGAGGGCGGCATCAAACTGGCGGTCGTCTTCCTGCTGATCTGGCGCCACCGGACCGTGATTGCGCATTCGATCCTACGTTAACGCAGCCGCGGACGGCCAACTGCGACGCCTTACTTATCCTTCATTTCGAATTCGAAGTAGAGAATCTCCTGGCCAGAGGGCGTATCGCGAAGACCATTGAGGTAGAGGCGATCACCAGGCTCAGAAACGGCTTCGAAATAGAAGAAGCCACTGGCGGAATCGCCGGGCGGCAACATTTTCGCCGCAAAGGCGCGCTCCACAAGCTCGGGGTCGTTTAACGGATTCTTCTTTTTCGGCAACGGTATCGGAGGAAAACCGGTGCCCGGCACTTTCGGCGGTTTGCTATGAGCGGCCAAGTAGGGAAGTTCTTCGGGCGGCACCGGTTGCACATGCCGGCCGTCCGCGCCCACCAGGTTTATTTCGACATTGCGTAAATCCACTGTTCGTTTGCGATTGTTTTGGATGACCACCAGCACGGGAAGCACCTGGTAACGGAGTAAATCGGCCTTTTTTCCAAAGGCCTCCGCCGTCAAATCTTCGGTGTTAAAAGGCTTTGCCCCGATGAGGACCTGTTCGCTTTCCTGATGCGAATAATCAGAGGCCGAGCCAACGTGAAAGGGCTTGTCGGCGCTGCCTGCAGCCAGTATTCCGAACGCTATACTCAGGATCACGTACCGAGTCTTTGGAATCACGCGAAGTCTTCTCCTCTACCGGCTCAGCCAGTGTATTTTCTTC
>JBARMQ010000366.1:0-8870 GCA_049802535.1 Bryobacteraceae bacterium
ATTCACGGGAATGAGATTTAGGCCCGCAAAAGCTGAGTCGGAGAAGGTCATGGTAAAGCCTAGATTTGCGCCTGTGCCTTCGACGACATCCGTGACGGTTAGCATATTGCCGGTGAAGTCGGCTGAAATTGCGTTCGCGAAGCCGTCGTCGTAGCCGAATTCGACAGCGGCATCCGAGATCGTCACGGTAGGACTGGCGTCGATTGCGTTCAAATCTCCGGGCGGCGCAAAGCCGTAGCCAGGGTTGAAGTAGTTGGATGGATCGCCGGGAAACACCAGAGATCCGGTGACCGAAGTGCCGGCGAGCGTTGCTGATTGGCCGTCGAAAGCGAGCGCGCCGAAAAGAATCGCGGCGGATAACAGCGTCGAGATCCTGATGTGCATAGTGTCCTCCGAAGAATGAATCTTATCAGCGTGCAGCCGGTGAACTGGTGGTAGCGACCGCCGGCTGCATGGAAACGAAGACAGCCGTGGTTAATCCAGCGACGGTGACAGTCCCGCTGGCGTTGTTCACAGTCGAGGACGAAGTTGCGGAATCAGAGGACAGCGCTTCCTGCGGATGCAGCGACAATCCGAGACCTTGCAATTGAGCGTTCTGGAAGTTGATGGTATTAAGAGTGCCGTTGAAGACGACGACGATGTGGGTGTAGATTCCGTAGTTGCCGCCGTTGGCATCGAGCTTCATCACGATGAGGCCGGGAATCTGGTTGGTCCCAGTGTTGAGGAAGTGCAGATTATTTTGCACTTCGTTTAGGGTCGCCATATGAAACAGCGCGGAGCTGCTGCGAGTGCGGAGGAACGTCTGGAATGCGGCAGCGGCGCTCGAGATGTTCGCGGGCGTTGGCGAAAGCGCCGGATTCGCTAACAAGGGCTGCATGATGGGCCACTGGCCGCCGTTCACGTTTTGAAGCGGAAGACCGATGCCCCAGTTGTTATTTTCCAGCGAACTGACATTCTGGCTGGGGCGGTCGCCCTGATAGATCCAATCGACTTTGTTGAACCAATCGCCGGAGTTATAGCTGTTGTCGTCCAGGTCCTTGGAGCGAAGCAGATCATCGCCGCCGAAGAAGAACGGAGTGCCCTGCCCTAAAGCGATGATGCTCATGGCGAGCACTTGGCGGCGGGTGCGGGCGGCGATGGAATCTCCGCCAGTAGACGTGGTGCCTGGAATGGGCGACTTGAGCTGGATGGCGTCGAACAGCGTCTGATTGTCATGGACGGAGCAGTAGTTGACGGCTTCGAGCGGTGTCGCTGTGTAGCCAGCGGGTTGACCACCATAGATGACCTGACTTCCCGTCACGGTCTGGCCGGCGCTGTCGACGAACGTCCAGTCGCGAAGGTTACCAGCGAGACCGATACGAATCCAATCCGCTTCGGTCTCGAGCGTGCTTAGCTGGTCCGGAAGGCCTTCGGCGATTGTCGTGGTGGTGTAGAAACTGGGATCGGTATAGAGCCCGGTAGCGAAACCCTGGACCTGTTGTACCGTCTGGTCAAACGAATTTCCGCCGCGAATGCCATCGCGGATTCGGTCGTTGAAGGTCCCGATGCCCGTGCCATATAGGTTCTCCTGCGTCGCGTTTACACCTAATGCTGCAGTCTCGGTGTTCTGAAAGCCTTCGCCGTAGATGTAAATCTTGGATCCGTCTACGCCATTCTTCGCCAAGGTCAGGCTTTGGAGTGCCTGTTGAATGTGCTGCATGTTGTAGACGAAATGCAGGCTCATGTCATCAAAGCGAAAGCCGTCGATTTTGTACTGGATTGCGTTGGTTACGACGGTATCGATCATGAGCTTTTCGAACATACGATGCTCGCTCGCAGTGTCGTAACAGCAACTGGCAGTGTCGATCTGACCGCTGTTGTTGAGCCGGTAATAGTAGTTGGGCACGACCTCGTCCAGCACAGAGTAGGGCGTGTCTTCACCGACTGCGTAGGTGTGGTTGAAGACGACATCCTGCACAACACGCAGACCAATATTGTGAAGGCCCATGACCATTTCGCGGTACTCCATGACGCGGTTATCGGGATCGAAGGCGTAACCGCCGTTCGGCGCGAGATAGTGGACCGGATCGTATCCGAAGTCATAGCCATCGCTGTTTTGGACGGCGGTCACGGCGGCTTGCTGTTGCTCCCCATCGGGCGGATATTGGCTTAGATTACCGGGAGATTGCCAATTGGCCTTGTTTTCATCCACGCTTCCGGTATGCATGCTGGGCATAATGTGAACGGCTTTAAGGCCGGCCCTTGCCAAGCGGGAAAGATGATCCATGCCGTAGTAGCTGGGGTTGGTAAAGGCGAGGTAGGTTCCTTGATATTGCGATGGAACGCTGTCGTCGGCAACGCTAAATTCGCGAACGTGGAGTTCGTAGACAGAGAAATCGCTGAGTGAGTCGAGCGCGGGTGACGAGCTTGAATCCCAACCTTCGGGCTTGATTGATTCACCGGTCAGATCAGTGATGCGGGTCTTGGCGCCATCGAGAGCGATGTCTACCGAGTAAGGGTCGGTCACTACATTTTCGACGACCTGTTGCATGTTAGGAACGTAAACGAAGATGTCATAGAGGTAATATTGACCCTGCCACGAACTCTGGCCATGGACGGACCAAACTCCGTTGGTTTCGGTCATGGGTATTGCCTGAGCCGGAGTCGCATCGTTCTCATTGGTATAGAGCAGGAGCTTGACGGATTGCGCGGTGGGAGCCCAGAGATTGATGGTGGGCGTGCCGTTTGAGAAGACGGCGCCGAGCGCTCCCGGATAGTAGAAGAGATCGTCGAGGACGCCAGCGTCCTGCACGGCGTTCACGTAGGTCAGTGAACCGCCGGTAGCTGTGCCCGCGACGACAATCTGGCCTGTGAGCGCTTGGGCCATTGTCGCTAAGGGAGTGTTGGTCGCCAGATGGAATACGGCGTAGCCAGCCAGTTGCGGCCACTCGGCCGCTTGGGCGGTGGTGAATCCGGTTGCTGAGTATGTCAAGGGGATTGATTGCATGGCGCCGGTTAGCGCGCCCGCGTTGGTGACGCTTAAACCGGCGTTTAGGGAATACACAAGCGAGTAAGCAGAGGCAGCCGAGTATCCGCCGGCGGGAATCGCGACGGTGGTCCGATCGATCCAGAATGCTTGCAATTCAAAGAGACCGGCGCCAGCGATTTGGCCAGCTGTAGGCTGACTGCCAAACACAGTTGCATCGCCGGAGATGACCCAAGCTTCGGTGGATTGCGTCACCTGGAGATACTGATTTGGACCCGGATCCTTGATTCCCCCATCGTTGCAGTTGTTGATGATGAATCCGAGTTGGCCCACAGGACTGCCGGCCGCAGGGTTGATGGGGACGTCGAAGTAGACGCCATAGCTGTCAGTGCCGGTCTGGTTGACCTGACTAGAGCACCAACTATAGCTCACGGTGGTGGCATTCCAAGCGTAGAGTCCCCAGCCAGAGTAGTTGCCGTCGGGCCGGTAGTAATGGATGCGTGCGTAGCCCGGTGGAACCGGCAAGTTGGGCTGCGACGTGTAGACGGTTGAGTTGCCTGAGAGGACCCATCCTTGTTGATATTGAGTCACCTGCAGAAATTGATCCGGGCCTGGGTCTTTGATCTGGCCGCTGTCGCAATTATTGATGATGAACCCAAGAGAGCCGGAATTTTGTGTCGGGTCGACGGTGACATCGAAGTAAACGCCGAAGCTATCAATGCCGGTGATGGCGACTTCGTTGGTACACCAGGAATTGTTTTCGGTGGAGGCGCCCCAGGTGTAGAGAGCCCAACCGGTGTAGTTACCGTCAGGCCGGTTGTAGTGAATACGAGCGGAGCCAGAGGCTACCGGATTCGTGCCGACGGCGGGTTGGCTGTAGAAGACCGTTACATTGCCTGAGACAACCCAACCTTGGGTGTATTCGGTGACCTGAAGATATTGATTAGGCCCTGGGTCTTTCTCTTGGCCATTGGCGCAGTTATTAATGATGAACCCGAGTTGGCCGGCCGGAGTGCCAGAAGTACCGTTGACAGGAATATCGAAATAGACGCCCCAGGTGTCGGCGCCGCTTTGCGCGACTTCACTGGAGCACCAACTGTAATTATTCGTGGTGGCGTTCCAGGCGTAGATCGCCCACCCCGAGTAGTTGCCGTCCGGCCGATAGTAATGGACGCGAACGTCACCGGCGGGTATGGGCGTTTCCGTTGGCTGACTCGTGAAAACGGTGTCATTGCCAGAAATGACCCATCCCTGGTTGTATTGCGTGACTTGCAAGTACTGATTGGGGCCAGGATCTTTCAATTGATTGTCGGCGCAATTGTTGATGATGAAGCCGAGTTGGCCGGCCGGACTGCCGTTGTTCGAATTGACCGGGATATCGAAGTAGACGCCAAAGCTGTCCGTGCCGGTCTGGGCGACTTGGCTGGAACACCAGGTGTAGTTGACTGATGTCGCGTTCCAGGCGTACAAGCCCCAGCCGGTGTAGTTGCCGTCGGGGCGGTAGTAATGGATGCGGGCGGTGCCCGGGGCGGGTCCTTGCGCGAGGGCGGGAATGCCGGTTACTGCTAAAAATGCAAGCGCGCAGAGTGGAGCGCGCAGTGGATGAAAGATGTGTCTCGACATAGAGCCCTCACACTTTTCCCGGCAAGCCCGGGACCCGAGCGGATCTTTACTCCGGATCGGAATTTACTAACCTCAGTGAGACTCAGGATACGAGAAATGTTACTCAAAAAGATCTGAAAAGATACGCGTGCGGGGACTTGACGGGTCAGAGGCAGTGGACAATTAGGCTCCGGGCCGTTTCGCGCCAAGTAAGCGGAGAGCCACGGCGCCGAAGACATCCCGGACACGAGAGTCGCGCAGGAACATCCGGTCGAGCACATGAATCGCAACCGGCGGATTCCATTTTGGATCGCGTTCTTTACGCCTGGCCACCATGCCGGAAAGCGTCTGCCGAGGACGGGTGCGGAAATCGTCGATCATGGCCGTCTGATGCACGCAGGAGATGGTACAAAACGGTGCACAACCTTTCGGTTTGGCCGCCTCTCGAACCAGGTCCTCCTTGGTGTACTTCGCAAGCGGAATCCCTGGGCGGCCGCGCTGTTGGGAACAATAGTGCACCAGACCGTCCTCGCAGATATAAAGGAAGCGGCCACCCGCTGGGCAGTGCCATCGATTCGGCAAAGCGGCCGCAATGTTACGTTGGAACACTTCGAATTGGGCGAAGGAAAACATTCCCGCGCCCAGATTGCGAATGCGTTCGTAGATTCCCGTCTGCTCTTGTCCAAGAGCGCGCAGTTGGCCGCCGCCGTCGTGCAAAATCCCGACCGTACTATTGAAGCCGAGCGATCGGGCACGTTCGGCGATCTGATAGGCGTCCTCGGGATGACGGATTTCGCTTCCAATAACCGAATTGATCGTCACGTCGAACGTCGCGTACTCGGCCAACCATTCGAGTTTGCGGTCCAGAACTTTGAGGCTCTTTTTTGAGACGTCGTCCGGTTGCACATTGTCGATGCTGATCTGCAGGTAGTCCAGCCCCGCGCGGTTCAATCTTTTGATCCGTTCGGGCGTTAGTAGATACCCGTTGGTGATTACCGTCGAGATCGCTCCAGCCGATCGAACTCGTTCAATCAACAAATCGAGGTCCGGGTGTAAGGTGGGCTCACCACCACTGAACGTGATGATTGCCGTTCCCAGTTCGCCCAGTTTGTCGATGCGCCGGAGCATTTCTTCCGCCGGAACAGGCGGTGAGTCTTTGTCAAACTCATTGCAATAGGTGCAGGCGAGGTTGCAACGGCGTATCGGAACAATTTGCGCCAGAATGGGATGGTGCGGCGATGCCATGGCCCTGGCAAACATTCGTGCCTCGCGCCAGCGCCGTTTTGCCTTCTGGATCGCCCTCACACCTTAGAGACGCTAATTCGTTCTTATAAGACTCATAACCGCGACGATTATGTGGCGGGTTCAGACTTTCGTAGATTTTCGGCCATTTGTTCGGGCGATGTGTCGGCCAGAAAGGTGCCAAAGCCCGTTTCAATCGAAGCCAAATATTTGAGTTTAGTGGCGCTACGCTGCAGCGGGAGGAATTGGATATTGAAATGGTAGGGCGCGCTGTGGTCCTTGATCGGCGCCTGCCGCACAGTCATCATCAGGGGCATCAGAAACCCATAGAGATTGTCGTATTTGCGGCGGACCGTACTCAGCACTTCGGCCAAACTGGAGCGTTCAGCATCGTCTAACTCCATGATGGTGCGGACATGCCGCCGCGGATAGATGACAATTTCGGCCGGAAAGCGCGCCGCGAAGGGGACCAGTGCTACGAAATGGTCATTTTCAGCTACGATGCGAATTCCATCGTCAATCTCTTTTTGAATCAAGCAACAGAAGAGACACTTGCCTTCATTCTCTGCCGCAAACTCAGAAGCCATTTCGATTTCGCGCTGCGATAGGAAGGGGACAAATGGCATCGCGTAAATCTGCCCATGAGGATGAGGCATAGTAACACCAACAGCCTCCCCGCAATTTTCAAATGCCGCGACGAAAGCGATGTCGGGATCATTAGCCAATTGGCCAGTGCGGAGAGCCCACAGGTCGACTATTTTCCGCCACGATTCAATACTCAACTGGGAAGGCGGCAGGGTATGCTTCGGCGAATAGAGGACGACGTCACACGCGCCTCGCGCTCCCGTGACGGCAAACAGGCCGGGTTCCGGATCAAAAGGCTCCGCGTCTGCCGAGAACGCAGGAAAATCGTTGGGATATAAATACACATCGTAGTCGTTTGGAACATGGCCAGAACCCGGACAGAACGGGCACCAATCGGCGGGCATCTGGGGCCGGCCCTGCCGGTGAGTGGATACAACTACCCACTGTCCGAGGACCGGGTTCCAGCGTAGTTGGTGCATAAGTCAGTGCGCCGAGCTCTTAACGGGAAAAGTCACGGTGTTGCTGGTAAAGCCGTTTTGGGAAACAATCAGGCGCGCCACAGATTCTACCGCAAGCGAGGCAGGCATTCGCAGCCGAATGTCATAAATACCAATCCCGTCAGCGGGCAACTGAGCGGAGAGCACCTGCACCTGCTGACCATCGATTGCAGCCGAAATTGGGTATCGGAGCGGAGTGTCCGCGCCCGCGTAGGGAACGCCGGCTTGCGGTGGAGTGTCATTATCTAAAGTTCCGAGGCCAGCTGCCCAAACGATCAACTGCTCGCCTGGCTGAGCGGGATTAGATGCCGTGACCGGAGTTCCCGCGGCCTCCTGATTGTCTGCCATTGTCGCGTGAAGAATCATTCCTTGTCGTGGTTCCGGGCCTCCAAAGCCAAACAGACCTGGGGTTGCGGGCGCGGTTCGGAGTGCAGTTGCATTGGTAACCGTCACTTGTCCATCGCCATGCTGCGTGCGCACATAGACGCTGACGGCGGCGCTTTCATCCAAAGTGTACGGGAGCTGAGTGCGAATTTCGGTGGGTGAAACGGAAAGCAGTGGCAAAGCCGAACCGTTCAAGAACACCTGAACACCTGCCAGTACATTCGGCAAGGGCGCCTGGTTATCGTCGGGCGCGGAAGTGGCGCCGTCACTCAGGCCGCTGCCGTCGATATCGATCAAGGTACCAACGGCTAATGGGTCCGGCGCTAAGCTGGCGGCGTTGACGATGCCGTTGCGGGCCAGAGGAACATCACCAGGAGTGAAAACCAATATTCGGTGATTGGATG
This sequence comes from Bryobacteraceae bacterium, assembly GCA_049802535.1. Lineage (GTDB taxonomy): Bacteria > Acidobacteriota > Terriglobia > Bryobacterales > Bryobacteraceae > Bog-105. The sequence continues at coordinate 7,680 of JBARMQ010000366.1, forward strand.
GATCCGCGACGAATAAGTTGTCACCGTCCGAGGCCAAAGCAGCCGGACGGCGAATGGCGTCGGGACCAGTAGATTCGTTCGGATTTCCGAGGACCACATCGGCGGGTTGTTCATCGACGGACGGTAAGCCTCGCCAGATGAGCACTTGGTGCCGCAGTGCGTCGCCCACAAACAAGTGGCGGCCATCGTATTCGACCGATACGGGTTCAACTAAGCCGTTGGCACCCGCCCGATCGCTTAGCACGACGTCGGGGCTGGCTCCCGCACGGGCAGCCGCGGCGTCCCGCCAGATCAATACACGGCGATTGGGGACGTCGGCGACCACGCGGGCATTTGCGCGCTCCACTATGGCGGGCGAATCGGGAGGAGCTTGAGCGTTCAGTTCGAGAGACGGTGCAAAGCCGCAAACAGAACACGAGCCTCCGCTCGCCAGCGGCGGTAAAGATCGTGCGGGAGGCAATTGGGCCAACTCGAAAACGTCGACGCGGTACAGTTGACCGGCGACTGGTTCTGTCGCAAAAAGGCGCCCGGACGCGTAAACCAGGCTGTCGGTCCGCATCTGACCATCGTGCGACGTAAACGAATTCTGCCCAAGTACAAGCCGAGCGGCCTGTCCGGTTTGAAATTCAGGAACTGAATGTGCCGGTCCGCTGCGTGCCACAGGAGCGTCCTCAGCAAAGAGGACGGCTCCGAAAATCAGCGTTGCGGCAACGATTCGCTGCATAGTTCCGCTTACCAGCTTATTTCTTTCTGGACCTTTTTACATTCTTTCGTTTGTAAGTTGCGGTCACGCGAGTAGAAATGCCTCCCCGAGGCGTGAAATCGCCGACGACGGTAGCCTCGACCGGATCGCAGGATTTCACCACATCCGCCAAGAAACGGTTAACAATATTTTCCTGGAATATTCCAAGATTTCGATACGCGAGAGTGTACATCTTGAGTGACTTCAGTTCCAGACACAGTTTGCCGGGTGTGTAAATAAGACGGACCATGCCATGATCCGGGAGACCAGTCTTCGGACAAACGGACGTAAACTCCGGCATAGAAATTTCAATTTCGTATCCCGGATATTGATTGGGCCAAGTTTCAATGTCTGGCAACGGAGCGTCTACACCGGCCTTAGCGTGGTCGTCAGTATATTGCGGCTGCTTCTTCATTGCGTATTCAGCTTGCGGGCGAGCAGTTCCAGGA
>JBARMQ010000367.1:0-1611 GCA_049802535.1 Bryobacteraceae bacterium
ATCGAGCACTTCGCTCTGAGCTGGCGCGCACTGAACACCCAGGCAGCTTGGACCCCCTGTGTATTTCTTGAGCCCCTGTTCACCTATTTTCCAACTACCGAGTTCATAGTATTCGAACTTTCTTTCCGCGACTCCCAGCCCCGCGTCGTTCATCTGGAATTCGAACGCGCCCGAATTGGGCCCAAACCAACTCGCCGCGTGCATCACGTTGGTCGTTCCGCCCACTTCTGGACTCGCGGTGTTATAGCTCACAGTCGCATGCGTTTCCTTGGGCTGAGCAATCGCGACCGTGGCCGCGGTGACCCTCACCTGGTCGACGACGCCATTTTCGGTGAGCAAGTCGACGAGGCGCACAAGATTGTGTTCGGCGCCGTTGCCTGGCACGCAGCCTGCCGCCGAACAGACCTGATGATTTGCTTCCACCACGCCGCCTTGATGAGCGACCACAACACTGTTTTCGTAGCCCCCACTACCTTCCAGTTCAAGATAGATGCTGGCAGCCCCGGTGAAGTATGTCGCTTCAGTCACCTGTGTAGGTTCGAGCGTCGTAACGGTATTAACCTGGTATATACGCGAATCGCCATTCGTCCGGTAGTAGAGTTCCGCCGACTGCCCTGCAACACCCCCACCGTTGGCGCCAAGCCACATCGGCCCCCCGATGCCGTTTATGCCATGGTAAAACCCACTTCCGTGCGACGCGTACGGCCACGCTGCTTCCGACAGCGTAGTGTCGCCGAGAACGGTGAATTCTGGATCGACCTCGACGGGATACTGAACTTCGCCAGAGCTGTGATCCACAGTCAACGCCAGCGTACTCCCCGACACGCTGACCGACACCGGCACAGGCGTCCCCGCGGCATCACGAGCACTTGGCGCGGGCACCGTCGCGATCGTGACCCCTTCCTTGATGACTTGCACCGTGCCAGAGCCGCCAGCCAGCGGAGCCAAGCTCGCACCCTGCGGCAGCCCGACCCGGAAGAACAGCCGCTGCGGACCGTTCACCGAGCGCAAGATGGTATCAACGGCAAACCCGGAGGAGCTCGGCTTCACAATCGTGTCGGTGTCCGTCTGCGTACCCGCGAAGAACACCGACGCGCCATCGCGCGTGCCGCGCGAGCCCGTCAGCGGCACTCCGTTCGCGGCCACGGGCGTCACCGACACACCGCGATCGACCGCCCGCACCCCTTCACTCAGCCGCTTTGGGATGCGCACGTCGACCAGAGGGGTCGCGGGCTCGAACGCTTCGCCCGCTTCGGTCAAGGCGAGATCGACGGGTACTCGCCCGGAGCTCGTTTCGAGCGCCATCGGGGCGAGGGATTCGATCACGGCAGGCTTGCCGTCGCCGAGATCGACCTGAGCAGCGTGGTCGGTCAGATATTTCGTGACGCGCTCTCCAGCGGGCAGCGCCGGCGGACCACCATCAGGATCGTCGATCACGGCCGGGAAGATCTCGCCGGCCAGCCTGATGGCCTGCTCGTTGCTCAGATTCTCGAACTTTGTGCGTGACGCCTTGCGCGCCGCGACAGCCCCCGGTGCGCGCCGCGTCGCGTCTTCCTGCGCCTGCAGTTGTTCAGGCTCGGTCGGCGATCCCGGGACCGCCAGCGAGCTCGT
>JBARMQ010000368.1:0-22754 GCA_049802535.1 Bryobacteraceae bacterium
GTGCAAGCTGTGCTGGATGTCGCGGGAGGAGTGAGCACATGCAGACTTACTAAGGTCGGGTCAATCGCGATTGTAGCCGTACCCGCGTTTTCGGAGACGATAACGCCGGAGCCGCCTAGGACGTTCATGGTGGAGATCATAGCCCGGAAGTCAGTGCCGCCTGTTGCGTCAAACGAACCGCCCGTCGAGGTCCACGTGAATAATGGGATGGAATTAGCGGGAAACGCTACCACTCCGGGCGCGTAAGTACATCCCGAACAAGTCAATGCCGCAGTGCTGCCGGCCGTTAGATTTCCGCCTCCGTCGATATAAATGAAAACGATACCCGAAGTTGAGCCGGAGATTGAAACGGTGCCGGGAAATTTAAAGCTATAGGCGGTATTGCCGATCCGTACATTGCAGGGTGTCGTGCTGCTGCAACCGGCGCCTATCGTTAGCGTCCCGCTGGCAAGAGTTGTTGCGAAGTCGCCTAGCTGCGAAGCCATGGAGGCTCCTGTATTTCCAGTTCCAGAAGAACCTGTGCCCGATCCGCCAGAAGTCATCAGTGTCCATGTGTTCGTGGCTGTGCAGCCGAAGAGATTGGCGCCCGCAGCGGCGGCGCTATTGAAGAACAACTGGCCCGTTTGGCAGCTAATGGGCAGGGCAGTTCCCACTGCCGCAGGAAGAGTGGAGGGCTGAGCCGAAAAGTTGACGTTTTTGCTTTGCGTCCTAAGGTCGACCATCGTCTGGCCGAAGGCATGCCCTGCCAGGCTGAACAGCAGGACCATCGCTAATCGAGTAAACATGTCTGTTTGAGGAACCTCGGCTCTAGAGATATCAGAATGGGCTCACCGTTAGCTCGGAAGAGAATAACGGAACATATAGAAAGTAAAGACCAAACATTTTTTTCTCTCAATTGTGACGCGCGCCCTGCTGAATATGACACCGATACTTTTAATGGCTCGTTCCCTCGGTAGCGGAGGCACCGAACGACAGCTGATGGAAATAGCCCGCGCCCTGAGCCGGGACCGTTTTCAGGTGCACGTCGGGTGCTTTGATAAAGGCATCCGCGCAGAAGAATTGGAGCGAGCCGGAATTCCGATCCTGCAACTCCCCGTACGTTCGTTCATGAGACCTGCGGCTTTTCTTAGCGCGTGGCAGCTAATTCGCTATATCCGCAAGCACAAGATCCAGATCGTACACACGTTCGACTATCCTCTGAACTGCTTTGGAGTTCCCGTGGCACGGCTTGCCGGGACTCGCGCCGTACTCTCCAGTCAACGAGCACATCGGGAGCTAACGCCCGCACCCTATTGGATGATTCTTCGGGTCACTGACCGTTTGGTAAAGGGCATCGTGGTTAACTCGGAGTCGGTTCGCCGCGAAATGATCGCGCGGGAACGGGTTCCCGCCGAACTCCTGCATCTTTGCTACAACGGCATTGATACCCGAAATTTCAAACCAGGCGGCCGAACTCGGAGACCCGAACTGGCGGAAGCCGCGCTGGTCATCGGCGTGGTATGTGTTCTGCGGCCCGAAAAAGGCTTGCCTACGCTACTCATCGCCTTCGCCAGTTTTGAAAAACTACATCCCGGCGCGCGATTGGTCATTGTCGGAAGCGGGCCCGAACTTGCCTCCTTGCAGGCGCTCGCAGGAGAGTTGCAGATCTACGGCAAAGTTCGCTTCGAGCCGGCGACCGTTCACGTCTCCGATTGGCTGAGGTCTATCGACATTTTCGTCCTGCCATCGTTATCGGAGGCTCTGTCGAACGCGCTAATGGAAGCGATGGCTTGCGGTTGCGCCTGCATTGCCTCTCGCACTGGCGGCAATCCCGAGTTGCTCGACTCAGATGAAGTCGGATTACTATATGAACCCGGGAACGCTTCCGAGCTCACTGAAAAGCTGACTTTGCTCGCTGGCGACCCCCTCTTGAGGAAGCGATACGCACAAGGCGCTATTCAAAAAATCGAGACTAAGTTTTCTCTTGCTGCTTCGGCGAAATGCATGCAGGAAATTTACGCGAAAACCCTTGCAAATTCGACCCATTAAGCTGAAATGAGACGATAAGCGAGAACGATGACGGTAGAAACGCGCAAACAGCACGTCGCGATACTCGGATTGGGATACGTCGGTTGCGTCTCGGCAGCTTGCCTGGCGGAGTTGGGCCATCGCGTCACGGGAATAGACCGCGATGCCCACAAGGTCAAGAGCGTCCTTGACGGCGAAGCCCCCTTCTATGAACCCGGCTTACAGGAGTTGGTTAAGAAAAACGTCGCCACGGGACTCTTGTCGGCTAGCTGTTCCCTCGACGCTTTGGCCGATGCGGATGTTGCGCTGGTTTGTGTGGGAACGCCGTCGGAAAAGAACGGAAACCTGGGTTTAGTACAGCTACAGCGCGTCACGCAGGAGATCGCAGCGACCTTGCCATCTCGCAAGAAGCCGCTAGTTCTTGCCATTCGCAGTACGGTATTTCCTGGAACCTGCGAAGAGGTCGTGATGCCGCATTTCGCTGGCTTCGATTCCTTGCACGTCGTCTCGAACCCCGAATTCTTGCGCGAAGGCACTGCGGTAAAGGACTTCATGGAGCCGTCGCTGGTGGTTATCGGTGGCGAAAATTCGGCCGCCGTTGCCCAAGTGGCAGCTCTATACGCGCCGCTCCAAACTGCCCCTCGTCTTGTCTCTCTGCGAACGGCGGAGATGATCAAATACGGATGCAATGCTTTCCACGCCCTGAAGGTCTCATTTGCAAACGAACTGGGCGCGCTCAGCGCCATTCACCACACCGATCCGGGCGAAGTTCTGGCTACCCTCTGCGAGGACACTAAACTTAACATTTCAGCCGCCTATCTAAAGCCTGGGTTCGCTTTCGGCGGATCCTGTCTCCCAAAAGACCTCCGCGCCCTTACTTATCGGGCTAACCGATTGGATCTTTGTTTGCCCCTGCTTGAGTCCGTGCTTGCCAGCAATGTTGAGCATCTGCAGCGCGCTGTCAGCGTGCTGCTCGATTTGCCCGCTAAGCGCCTCGGCGTGATCGGGCTGGCATTCAAGGAAAACACGGACGATTTGCGCGAAAGCCCGGTCGTGTCGATCCTCGAGCAGTTACTAGGTAAGGGCCGCGACGTTCGTGTATTTGACCCCCATATCCAAATGGAGGCTATTTACGGAAGTAATCGCAATTTCGTGCTTCAGCAGATCCCTCATATTGGCCGGCTGCTCGATTCCTCGCTCGACCAGACGCTCCAATGGGCGGATCATGTGGTGATTGCTCAGAATCCATCGCCAGAAATGGCCACGCGCCTTCAGGCGGCAAACCTGCCGATTACCGATTTAGTCGCGAGTACCCTCCATTACCTGCGCCCACCTGCCTGAGCATCCCGGTTCCTAGCGAAACGTTCCGGCTGTCCTGGAATCTATGGGTAGCGATAACTGTCCGCCTCATTCTGGGCACTCCTCCGGCTACACGTGAACCAAGAGAATAAACGGCCATTTTCCGGCGCTTGGAAAGAGCGCTTGCAGGCGTTGAGGAACGTGCCTCCAGTCCTCCGGATCGTATGGGATTCAGGGCCGTTCGTGGTGGCAGCGGGCCTCTTTCTTCGGGTTTTGATCTCATTTATACCCGTGACCGCAGCTAAAGTTTCCGGCCTGATCATCGACCAGGTAAACGGCATTTCGAAGCACCAAATTCCGCTCACAAATTATCTTTGGTGGCTCGCCGGCGCAGAATTCTCGCTCATGCTGCTCAGCGGCGGTATCGGGCGCCTCATCGAGTACTACGATTCTGTTCTGGCCGATCGCTACACCCGCTATGTCAGCATCCAAACCATGGAGCACGCCTCGCAGCTCGATTTGCAGACGTATGAAGATCCCGTGTTCTACGATCGCCTGGAGCGTGCCCGCGTGCAAGCCACTGACCGGCTGGGCATGATTCAGTCCATCGGCCGCCTCTTTCAACAATCGATCACAACCGCGGTCCTCTCCGTGGCGATCGCATTGTATTCGCCCTGGCTATTGTTGCTCTTGGTGGGCTGCTTGCTTCCTGCCTTTCTGGGCGAGAGCCATTTCGCATTCTTGGGCTACGCAAAAAATTTTCGTCAAACGCCGGTCCGGCGCCAACTCGACTATTTACGCCAGGTCGGCGGCAGCAAAGAAGCAGCAAAGGAACTCAAACTGTTTGGCTTGAGCCGCTACCTCACGGATCGGTTTACGACTTTATCGAACGGCATTCTAGATGAAAATCTCGCGCTCTCTCGTAGGCGCTTGATCGCCGGCGCAATGCTTTCGGTGCTCAGTTCCGCCGGCTACTACGGCTCGTACCTCTGGGTGATCATTCAAACTGTTTACGGCAAGCTGACAATCGGCACGATGACGTACTTGGCGGCTAACATCATGAACGCCTCCAACCAAATTGCCCAGATCTTCAGCACCCTATCGAGCGTTGCCGATCAAGCCTTGTTTCTCACCGACCTCCTTGCCTTTTACGAAATGCGCCCCTCAGTGGTTTCGAAGCCAAACGCAATTGCTGCACCGCGCCCAATTCGTCAGGGCTTCGAATTCCAAGACGTCTCGTTTCAATATCCGGGTACTCAGCGCCAGGTTCTGAGAGGATTGAACTTCCGGCTCGAGCCGGGTGAGCGCATCGCTTTAATTGGCCAGAATGGGCAAGGCAAGACCACAATTGTAAAGCTGATGGCCCGGCTCTACGACCCAAGTGGTGGCCGGATCCTGCTAGACGGTGTTGACCTGCGCGAGTATGAAATTGAGGACCTCTGCAAGGAAATTGGGATCATCTTTCAAGACTTTATGCGGTACGAAATGACTGCGCAGCAAAATATTGGCGTTGGTCGAATTGACCTGCTAGACGATCTCGATGCCATCCGATCCGCGGCTGAAAAAAGTCTCGCCGACGGTGTCATCGAGCGGTTGCCGGCTCAATACAAGCAAATGCTCGGGCGCCGCTTTGAAGGCGGCGTCGATCTTTCGGGCGGCGAGTGGCAAAAAATGGCGTTGGCGCGCGCGTACTTGCGTGACGCCCAGATTTTGATTCTCGACGAGCCCACGGCCGCCCTCGATGCCCGCGCGGAGTTCGAGGTTTTCGAGCGGTTCAATGAGCTCACACAAGGAAAGATGGCACTCTTTATCTCCCATCGCTTTTCGACCGTCCGAATGGCACAGAGAATTATCGTCCTCGAAAACGGCTCTATCGCGGAAGAGGGTAGTCACGATCGATTGATAGCTTTGGGCAGGACCTATGCCGAAATGTTTGAACTACAGGCGGCGAGCTACCGATGATTTCACCGCGTCAACCCTTTGAGAATCCATTAAGCGACGCCGAAAAGGAAGCCTTGCGCGTTGAGGCGGCAAAATCGATCCGCTCTTGCGCCTATGTCGCGGGCAAAGGTCGCTCAGGAACCCCGCGCGCCATTTTTAATGCGAGTTCGCGCCGAATTATGGAGTTAGAACGCGAACTCTACCGGTTGAAGGCCACTGAACCTTCTGCGGACCTCAAGTGGTTGTACGACAACTTGCGCCTTGTACATACCGACGTTGGGGATCTCCATGATTCCGTCAAAGCTCTGGCTCGTCTTCCGCAGTGCCGGGGAGAGCGCGATGAGCCGATTCCACGTTGTGTGATACTCGCGCGTGGTCTACTGAGCGCGACTCAAAATCGTTTGACCGAAGCCGCGTTTTCGTTCTTCTTGGAATCGGTGGAGGTGGTTGAGGAGCTCCGTCTGGCAGAGTTGGGCGGCATGATTCCGGCACTCAAGTTGGTGTTAGTCGCCGCCATTGCAAAAGACGGTTGGGCTGCGTTCCAAGCTTTCCAAAAAGACGGCCTGGATGCGGCGCCTTTCAACATGGGCCGCATTATTGTCAGCCTTCGGCTCATCGGAGAGATCGATTGGAAAGAGACCATTGAAAAGCTTTCCGTCATCGACCGCGTCCTGCAAAAGGATCCTTCCGGCGTATATCCGCGCATGGATTTCGAAAGTCGCGAAGCCTATCGCAAGACCGTTGCGAAGCTGGCGGCGCATTCTGACATGTCCGAATCCGAAGTGGCGCGAATGGCCGTGACCATGGCTGAAATAAAAGTCGATCCAAGCCGCCCGAACGCGGTCGATGCCCGTTTACGCCACGCCGGCTATTACCTCATCGATCCCGAGGGCGCCAAGGATCTCCACGCGCGGATCGGTTACCGGGCGCCCCTGTCGGTGAAATTCGAAAATGTGTTTCGCGACAACCCCGACGAGTTCTATATCATCGGCATCGAGTTTCTGTCGCTCATAGTGGTAGCGATGCTGATCATGGCGATCGTCCAGCATCACGGCGCCCGAGGACTCATTGCCGGCGCCTTGCTGCTCATCCTGCCGGCAACTCAGGCCGCCGTGGAAGTGATGAACAATCTGGTGACTGCGAGCTTGACGCCCCGCGCGCTGCCTAAGCTTGACTTTTCTGAACGGGTGGATCCTGTCTGCGCCACCATGGTGGCCGTTCCCACGCTTTTAATCAATGAGAAGCAGATTCGGCAACTTGTAGACGATGTCGAAGTGCGCTATCTCGTTAATCGCGATCCGAATATCTTTTACGCCCTGTTGACTGATTTACCGGACTCGGCGGAGCCCGCCGAGGAGGGCGATGCCCGCGTCGATCTCGCCATCCGGCTCATTGAAGGTCTCAACAGAAGATACGCTAAAGAGCCATATGGCGGCTTTTATCTCTTCCATCGTCATCGCGTGTACAACCCTCGCGAAGGGGCGTGGATGGGCTTTGAACGCAAGCGCGGCAAACTTCTCGACCTGAACCAATACCTCCGCAAGGTATTCGATCCATTTCCGGTCAAGGCTGGCGATTTGTCTCGTCTGCCCTTTATTCGCTACGTCGTCACTCTGGATTCCGACACGCAACTCCCCCGTGGTTCGGCGCAAAAGATGATCGGTGCCATGGCTCATCCTTTGAATCGGCCACTTATCGACCCTGAGCTAAACCTCGTCACCACGGGATATGGAATACTGCAGCCTCGCGTCGGTATCAGCGTACAATCCGCCAGCCGATCGCGTCTCGCCAGCATCTATTCCGGCCAAACAGGTTTCGACATTTACTCGCGGGCCGTCTCAGACGTATACCAGGACCTATACGGTGAAGGCATCTTCACGGGCAAAGGGATATATGATGTCGACGCCTTACGGCAAGTCCTGGAGCATCGCTTCCCGCGCAACGCCTTGCTGAGCCACGACCTGATTGAAGGCGCTTATTCGCGCGCTGGACTGGCCTCCGACATCGAAGTCATTGACGACTATCCATCGCACTACAGCGCTTACAACCGTCGCCGGCATCGTTGGCTTCGCGGCGATTGGCAAATCGTTCGCTGGATTTTCAATAAGGTGCCCGACGAAACAAGAAGGCTCGTACCGAATCCGATTTCGCTTGTCTCTCGCTGGAAAATTGCCGATAACCTACGGCGCAGCTTGGTCGAACCGGCCACTTTTCTGTTGCTGCTCGCGGGCTGGTTCGTTTTGCCCGCTGGACCACGCTTCTGGACATTGGTTACCCTGGCCTTACTTTTCCTGCCCATTTACTTCCGGCTCGTCTTCTCGATTATCCGCTCGGCGTTCGTTCGTTCCAAGCAAACCTTCCGCGACGCGTTCACTGACTTCTTCACCGCCCACATCAGCATTCTGCTGAATATCGCGTTTCTCGCGCACCAGGCCTTAGTCGCCTTAGACGCCATCGTTCGGACCATTGTGCGAAGCTATTTCACTCACAGCAGGCTGCTCGAGTGGGAGACAGCAACTGAAGCTGAGTTAGGCATTCGCAAACGCACGCCCGTGGATATTTATCTGAATTGGATGCCGGCGTTAGGTATTTTGCTGGGACTGGCACTGTTCCTAAGGCCGGAGGCGGCGCCGTACGCGCTGCCCTTCATCATTGCTTGGGCCTGTTCGCCGTTGCTTTCTAAGTGGTTAAACCGCTCGCCCCATTCCGATGAGAAGGAGATGAGCGCGCGCGATCGGTTGTTCCTTCGCGAAACGGCTCTGCGCACTTGGCGTTACTTCGCCACCTTCAGCAATGCTGCGAACCATTGGTTGATTCCAGACAACGTCCAGGAAGATCCATACCGCATCGCGGAACGCATTTCGCCAACCAATCTCGGTTTTCTGCTAAATGCCCGCCAAGCTGCCGTCGAGTTCGGCTATCTCACCGTGAGCGAATTCATCGCAATGACGGAAGAAACCTTGGCAACCGCTGAAAGGCTCCGGCGTCAGTTCGGTCATTTTTTGAATTGGTACGACAATCTCACGCTCCAACCCTTAGAACCTCAGTTCGTCTCCAGCGTCGACAGCGGCAATCTTGCGGCGTCACTGTGGACATTGAAACAAGGATGCATCGAATTGCTCCATGAGCCGATCATCCGAAGGAATGCGCTTGAAGGGGTCATCGATCATTTCCGCGCGGCGGGTCGAGCCCACGACATTCCACGAAGCAGCCGCCGGGACGAGGCCGAATGGCTTCCGGCTCTACTCAGCGCATCCCTTCCAACCGAAACCAACTGGTGGCCTGGAGAAATTGGGCGGCGGATCGCGGCTCTACGATCCGAGACGCAGGCGTTTCTGCCTTGGCTTCTACCTGAATACGAGCCGGTTCGGAAGCTGCATGCTTCGGTATTCTCGCTTCCATCGAAACCACTGACACTGGAAACCGCCGGCACTTATTATCAGGAGCTCGACGGCGGATTAGCCGCTGTCCAATCCGGCCCAGGCGCCTCTTCAGAAGTTACCTCTCTCTTGTCTCGTTTGCGCGATGACTTGGCCGGGTGCTCCGAATGCGCCAATGGCTTGGCGGTCAGATTGCGAGCGATCGCGGATCGTTCGGACCGGTTGGTTCGCGAAATGAATTTTAAGGCTGTATCAAATCAGCGCCGCAAACTCCTGTCCGTTGGGTATGAAGTAGGCCCTGGCCAGCTCAGCAAGTCCTGTTATGATCTGCTCGCTTCCGAGGCGCGTATTGCCACCTTTATAGCGGTGGCAAAAGGCGATGTGCCGGAGGACAATTGGTTCCGCCTCGGGCGGCAACACACGCGCTGCGAGAACGAATATGTGCTGCTCTCTTGGACGGGCACCATGTTCGAATACTTGATGGCCGTCATTTGGATGAAATCACATCCAGAGACTTTGCTTGATCGTTCTGTACGTGCCGCTGTTCGTGCGCAGCAGGCCTACGCCGCCAATCGTAAAGTGCCATGGGGCATTTCCGAAGCTGCCTTTAGCGAGCGCGATGCCGACGGCAATTATCAATATGCTGCGTTCGGCGTTCCGGGTCTTGGTCTAAGCGTCGCGCGTCGAGGTACTCTTGTGATCTCACCGTATTCTAGCTGCCTGGCGCTGCAGGTTGATCCGACGACCGGAGTTGAGAATCTGCGCGTTATGGCCAAGAAGAAGTGGTTGGGAGAGTACGGCTTTTATGAATCGGCCGACTACACCAAGGGCGGCCGCAGCCGGTTCTTTACACCTAAGTACGAATTGGTTCAATCCTGGATGGCCCATCATCAAGGGATGAGCCTGACAGCGCTTTCAAACGTTTTCCACGACAACGCCTTTCAGCGGTGGTTCCATGCTGAGCCCTTGGTCCAAGCAAGCGAGCTGATCCTGCAGGAACGCCCCTTGCGTGTCCGGCCCATTACTGATTCGCAACCGCGCCTCGTGCTTCCATTCGTTAAGCGAGCGTTCGGGCGTAGACCGGCCGCGGCCGCAAAGGCTCAAAGCGCTTAACTGAGGTCGCCAGGCCTCCCCGCGCATTAAGATGGGTGCAGGTGCCGATCCGTACCAACCTAGCTACCATTCGCAAAGGACAGAAATTGGGGATGACTGAGTTAGCGCGCCTAACCGGACTGAATCGGCAGACCCTGCACGCAATTGAGGCTGGCGCGTACATTCCAAATACGTCCGTTGCTTTGCTATTAGCTCGCACCCTGAACACTTCGGTCGAACGGCTCTTCTTGATCGACGATGATTCAACTGGTTCGCCCTACATTCCCTCAGAGACAATTACGTGTGAACCGGTGCCTACTGGCACTCCTGTTCGTTTGGCGCAAGTGGATGGAAGGACAATCGCCATTCCATCGATCGCAGAATTTTTCTTCGGCCCAGCCGACGGCGTTCTTGACGCTGATCACGGGACGATCCTGCTCGACGAAGTCTCTTGGGATCGCCAACTCCTGATTGCCGGGTGTGACCCTGCGGCCTCACTTGTTGCTAAGCACGCGGCACGTGCCGGGATTACACTCGTGCCCTGGCATTCAAACAGTTCTGTGGCGCTCGACTTGCTGGGCAAAGGCCGCGTACACATAGCGGGTTGCCATTTACCTGCATATTCTCATCCGCCAGCCACATCGGTTTTCGCTTTGGCTGTCTGGCAGGAGGGCTTGGTCGTCGCAAGCGGTAATCCGAAGCGACTCCGGCAAATCGCCGACCTGGCGGCCGCTCGGGCGTCTTTATGCAACCGGGAACTTGGATCCGGCAGTCGCACCTTACTCGATCGGGAATTAACTCGCGCTGCAATCGAACCCGAAAGCATCGTGGGCTACCAGACCTCCGCCCCTTCGCACTTAACAGCTGCGCATCGCGTATTGACCGGACACGCAGATTGCTGCGTTGCCCCCGAGGCCGTCGCATGTGCACTGGGGCTGGACTTTGTCCCCCTCGCCAGCGAACGCTACGATTTAGTGATTCCACAACGCTTCATGGAAATGGCCGCCGTTACTTCGCTAATCGACGTGCTCCAAACCAAAGCTTTTCGCCGTAGCCTATCCGGACTGGGCGGTTACGATGTATCCGTTACCGGACAAAGCGTAAGCTAAGGCCTCACTTAGACGTCAGGGCCTTTAGATATCGATAGTAGAAATCCACGCCTTGATAAAACGAGCTCACCAGAACACGTTCATCCTTGCCATGCGCCCGTACATCGCCGCGTTCAATCGCGACACCATTAATGCCATAGCTCGGAATACCAGCCGCCATCGTGTAGATGCTGTCCGACGCGCCTGTTTCCATCTCCGGAATGACGGGCGCACCTGGCCACATCTCATCGGCGATCCGCTCAAGGGGCTTCATCACCTCGGGCCGGGGAGGCGGCGGCGGGAGCGCCATCTTCAACGGAGCTGTATCCACTGCCTTGTCGGTCTTCGGATCGATGAACCGCACGCTCACCTTAGGATCGTTGAAAATAGCAATCAATTTCTGCCGAACTTCTTCCGGCGAATGTCCGGGAAGAATGCGGCAGTTCACGTTGGCTTGCGCGCTCTGCGGCAATGCGTTCGGAGCGTGTCCCCCATTCAGCATCGTGGCAACGCAAGTGGTCCGTATCATCGAATTGTATTGCGGATCTTCTGATAACCTTGCGATCGCCTTCTCATCTGGTGGCGTTTGCAAAATCCCCTTCATGTCGGCCGCCCTCTCTCCGTGTTCAATAGCAGTCAGACGTTCGAAATAAGTTCGGGTGACCGCATTCAATTCAAAAGGAAATGGCGCATGCTGCAAGCGTTCCAGCGCATCGGCAATGTGATAGATGGCATTGTCCGGAACCGGTAATGAGCTGTGGCCGCCCGGATTCAGCGCCGTCAGCTGGAAGTCGGCATACAGTTTTTCCGTTGCTTCCACCATCACGTCCAGCGGCTTTCCGTCTTGCAGCTCGACCCCGCCGGAATCGGGATTTAATACGAACTCCGCATCGATCAGATTGCGATGATTCTGCAACAGCCAGTCGACACCGTTCGAAGTGCCGCCTTCTTCATCCGCCGTCAGCGCCAGAATCATATCGCGGTCGGGCTGGTAACGTTCCTTCTTTAGGCGGATGAAGGTTGTTATCGCGATGGCGTCGCTAACCTTCATGTCCTGCGTTCCCCGGCCGTAGAAATAGCCATCCTTCTCAACAAATTGGAATGGATCGGTCGTCCAGTCGCTGCGGCGCGCTTCCACGACATCTAAATGGCCGATGATCAGAAACGGCTTGTGAACGCCCGTCCCTCGAAAACGCGCAACCAGGTTACCCCGGTTCGCGCTCGGTCCAAGAACTACAATGTCGTCAGCCGGAAAGCCGGCATCTTTCAGCCGCTGCGCCATCGCATTGGCTGCGACAGTTGTGCTGCCGACGGAATGGGTCGTGTTGATCTCGATGAGCTGTTTGAAGATGTCTCGGGACAACTGCCGCGTAGCGTCGTCCAGGCTTGCCGCGTATCCCAAGCACGATAAAAGAGCGAGACCGCCCAATAAGGCGGAGGATCGTTTCATATCGTACTGAGTGTAGCGGTTCTGTCTTAGCGGCGTCTGCGCGGCGCAGTCCGATGATGCGGCTGTTTGGCAAATGGCCGCGTTTCCCTCGAAACGTGTGCGGACTCGCCTTCGAGCATAGGAACCACAGGGAGATCGGCAGGAACTTGTTGGCGTACCAATTGCGTCTTCAGCGCGCGTTCGATGTCCCTCACTTGCTGCCGTTCCCCATGGCTCGCGAAGGTTGACGCCACTCCACGGGCGCCCGCTCTCCCGGTCCTTCCGACGCGGTGGACAAAATCTTCCGGCACTTGTGGAAGGTCGAAGTTCACCACGTGCGCGATCCCGTCGACATGAATACCTCTAGCAGCAACATCTGTCGCTACCAGTACGCGATACGATCCGCGGCGGAATCCATCCAGAGCCTGGTTTCGCTGGTTCTGCGTCCGGTCGCCATGAATGCCAATCGCCTTCACTCCGGCGCGCGCCAGCCGCTTCGCCAGCCTGTCCGTCCCATGCTTCGTCCGGGCAAACACCAAAAACGATCCGGTCTCATTCTGTAGCATGAACTGCAACAGAGCGATTTTCTGCGCTTGCTCAACTTCGTAGATGTGCAGGTCCACTTGCTCGGAAGCCTGGGTGACGGGTCCGATCGTAATGCGCTTGGGATTCCTGGTGTTCGCATTGATCAGGTGCGCGACCGACTTTTCGATGGTGGCAGAAAAGAAAAGCGTCTGCCGTTCGGCCGGAACCTTGGCCATGATGTTCTGAATGGCTGGCAGGAAGCCCATGTCTAACATGCGGTCGGCCTCGTCCAAAACGAAGATCCTTACGCTGCTAAGGGTTACCAATTTCCGATCCAGAAAGTCTGTCAATCGTCCTGGCGTCGCAATAAGGACCTGTGCGCCTTTGCGAATTTGCTGCAGCTGGGCATTTTCATTCAATCCTCCAACAACAGCAGCGGACCGAATTCCGGTTCCCGCGCCCACTAAATTGAACGCCTCATTGATTTGAATCGCTAACTCGCGGGTAGGGCTCAGGACCACTGCGCCGATGCCGCGAACGGGCGTGGTGATAAGTGATTGCAGAATCGGCAACACAAAAGCCAGCGTCTTGCCGGTGCCCGTCTGTGCAGTCGCTACAATGTCCGATCCATTCAGTGCAGGAGGAATGGCTTCACTCTGGACCGGTGTAGGCGTCACAAAAAGATTGCGCGCCAAATTAGTTTGGAGAGTAGGGGAGAGCGTTAGCTCTGAAAATAGTGTCATCAATGTCTTTCAAGGAATGCGTATTCCCGAAAAACACTGTTTGCGTAATGGGACAGGAACACGCGAATTTGCTGATTTTGGCAGCGCATGGAAGCGCTACCCGTCTGCCTAAGGTAAAACTAAACTTTCGTAGGAATGCGCTTACCAGCGAGGATTACGGCGATTTCCACCACCACCGCTGCCACCACCGCGATTTCCACCACCGCCGCCGCCATTGCCGCGTGGACGATTACCGCCGCCGCCGCCGAATCCACCCTCCGGTTTGGGACGTGCTTCGTTCACATTCATCGTGCGGCCATGTAGTTCAGCGCCGTTCAGTCGGGCAATGGCCTCTTCGGCTTCATTGCGGTTGGTCATTTCGACAAAGGCAAAGCCACGCGGCTGCCCGGTCATGCGGTCAGTCACCAAAGCGGCACGTTCCACGTTCCCATATTGAGAAAAAGCTGCAATCAGCTCCTCTTGAGTTGTCTGATAACTCAGATTCCCCACAAAAATGTTAGTCATTAGAATCTCCTAAATGAGGCGAGTTGTGATCGTTATCGAACTTTGCGGAGAACCGAAACCAGATCACTCACTAAAGAGGCGTAATGGAAGGTCACTCGTTGAGATCGGCAAAAACTAAATAACAACACATCAAGTGTACCAGAAAGCAAGCCCTCATGGCCTTTTCATCCACTTCTCGTATTCTCGCGTGTGCCGGTCCTCCAGGCTTACTTCCCGCCCCTCGATGAACATTTCCTTGATATTGGTACGCGCCTCCAGCGGATCTCCGTCCGTCACGATTAAGTCCGCCAGTTTGCCTTCTTGAATGGACCCGATACGATCAGCCACCCCGAGGATTTCTGCGCTGTTAATTGTCAATGCCTTCAAAGCCTCGTCATATGGCAGCCCAAACGCTACCGCTGCGGCTGCCTGAAAAGGCACGTTCCGTGCAAATTCAACATCGAAGGTGCCAAAACAAATCTTCACGCCAGCCTTGTAAAACTCCTCCGGCAGCGTGTACGAGGAGTCGTACGGATCGTCGTCATGCAAGGGAAGCGCCAGCACTTTACCCAGAACCACCGGGATGTTTCGTTCTTTCAGGAGCGGACCTGTCGAGCCAATTTCTCTTGGGTTCGCCAATATCATCTTGACGTTCTCTTTTTCGGCAAACTCCACTGCCGCCTTGATATCCCGTTCCCTCTCCGCTCGCACGAAGATCGGTCGTCGCCCTTCTATAACCGGCAGCATCGCCTCCAATTTCAAGTCTCTGCGGAAACTGGGCTCATTTGCCGCTTTGGCCTTCTGATACCGGCGCGCCTCTTCAAAGAATTCACTCATCCGATCCAGTCGTTGTTTCAATTCCTTCTCGCGATCGGCGAACGTCCGTGCGCCGCCGCCGGCTGCGAGAGCTCGAAAGCCGCCGCCATTCCTAATCTGCGGGAAAACCATGTCTAAAGCGACGCTGGGCTGCACGGCCATGTCCTCCCAGGTCCATCCATCAAGATGCATTAATGCAGCCTGCCCCTTGATAATCCCGGCATTCTCTCCCACTTCAATACCGCCAGCCGAGGGCAGACTCACAACCGACGTGATTCCCGCGGCCCGAGTGACCGCGATATGGTCGCTCGACGGGTTGAATGCGATCTCAGCTCGCAGTTGTGGATTGAACATGCCAATCTCATCGAGATCGACAGAATCGCGCAATGACCCGATCTCCTGGAGACCTATGTTGGTAGCCGCATTGATCATCCCGGGATACACCTGCAACCCATGCGCATCCACCGTGCGCACGTTCGCCCTCGGTGGGATCTTTGTGCCCACTTCGACGATCTTCCCGTCGATCACCAATACGGAGCCGCCCTTAATCTCAGGGGCCGTCACCGGATGAATTGTGGCATTGCGGATCAGTACCGAATTGCTCTCCGCACCCAGCGCCGTCATTGCGGCTAGAAAGAACATTGCCGTCTTCATTAGAGCGTCACCTCCCCGGCTGGCTTCGCTTCCTGCCCACGCGATCCGCCTTTGGGCCGGTTCTTCTCCTCTTCCGCCTTTTCCTTGTCCAACAGCTTCTGCTTCTTCTCCGTAAATTCCGGCCTCATCTTTAAATCGGCATCCCGATCGAAATACTCGTGCCCGTCAATCCAGACTTTCAGAACCTTTGCATAGTTCGATAGAGGATGCTGATCGTACAACACCAGATCGCCCGATTTACCGGCCTCGATTGAACCCACTTTGTCGTCGATTCCCAGCTGCTTAGCAGGATTAATGGTGACCAGCGCCAGCGCCTCAGTCTCCGTCAATCCGCCGTATCGCATCGATTTCGCCGCTTCTGTGTTCAAATGACGCTGCAGTTCATCTGAATCCGAGTTGACCGACACCACGACACCTTTCCTCGTCATGATTGCCGCGTTGTAAGGAGTAGCATCGATTGCCTCGATCTTGAAAGCCCACCAGTCGCTGAAGGTCGATGCGCCGGCCCCGTGCGCGGCAATTTCCTTCGCCACTTTGTAGCCTTCTAATACATGCTGGAATGTCCGGATCTTGAAGCCCATGTCATCGGCAATACGAATCAGCATCAAAATCTCATCCGAACGGTAGCAGTGAGCGTGTACATAACGCTTACCTTCAAGTACCTCGACTAACGGCTCTAGCCGCAGATCGCGCTCAGGCGGAATCGGGTGTTCGCCTTTCGCGACACGGTCGTTGTAATCTTTCCAGTTCGCTTGGTAATTCTTCGCTTCCGTAAAGCTTTCCCGAATCACGTCTTCAACCCCCATGCGGGTTCCGGGATAACGGCGCTCAACTCCGTTCTGAGCGCTGAAGAAGTCGGGCGGATAGCCCTGACGCTTTGGGTTCTCGCCAAGTGCAAACTTAATGCCCGGTTTTGCGCCTTCAAAGATCAAATCCTTGGCCGGTTTGCCCCATCTCAGCTTGATCACAATGGTCTGACCGCCGATCGCGTTGGCGCTTCCGTGTAGCACGTTCGACACGGTCAACCCACCCGCAAGGGCTCGATAGATGTTGATGTCGTAAGGATTCAAAACATCCTTGATATTGACCATCGAGGAATCCGAGACGCTGCCTTCGTTCACGCCGCCCTCAATCGCAGTATGCGAGTGGCAATCAATCAGTCCAGGCGTCAGATACTTACCTGTCCCATCGACAATCGTGGCTCCGCTTGGCGCGCTAATATTCTTGCCTACAGCTGCAATTCTGCCGTCTTCTATGAGGACGCTTCCGCCCTCGATCGTCCCTTTCGTGACCGTCATAACTGTCGCATTTCGGATCAGAATCGTCTCCCCGTGGACAGTAAGGCCCGAAAGCATCAAACAAGCCGCCAACAATCCGTTCCGGGTCATTAGTTCTCTCCTCCTTGATCGAACGAACCGTTAGCTTCTGGATTCCGTCGTCTACCGCCTGCGGCTGCTGACGGCTCCTCCGGCGGTTTCATTTCAGCCCCGTCCACGAATACATATTCCACTTTGCCTGTGTCGTCGAAGGCATCGCCCTTGATTACGACGAGGTTGGCGATCTTGCCCTTATCAATGCTGCCTAGCCGATTTGAGACGCCATATATCTCCGCTGGACTGAGCGTCAGTGCGCGGATGGCGTCGGATTCAGAAAGACCCGCGTCGATCGCTTTCTTGATGGCCTTTTTTAGGTCAGGACCCGTGTCGACGCCATCCGAATAGAATGCGAACTTAACTTGCGCTTTCGCCAAAAGACCCGGAACGCCGGGTGCCTTATCGCGCATTTCAAGCGTCCGGTAATCCGGCACATCAGCTGGATCGGCGTCTTTCGGTTTGTTCGGCCACTTAAGGCTGATCAGGACAGGCAGGTTCGCACTTTTCAATTCATCAATGCGCCGGTACGCCTCGTGAAGCCCGTAGAGAACGTACGGGGACTTCAGCTCCGCGCCGAAATTGAGCATACGGTCAATTTGCTGAGCCTCCACTGCCGGAAGTAATAGGCGAGGAGATTTCAGCAAAGCTTCCAGATCATGGTCGTATTCCGGTCGCCTCGTGCCCGTCTCTTGGGAGGCGTAGAGTTGCTCAGCCACGCGGTAGTGCTGCTCGTCCAGGTTGAGCTGCCGCACATAGGCAAGTACCCCCATCAACGAATCTGGAAATCCCGCTCTGAATCCGCCTGTCCGCAGATTTATTTGCGTGCCGATCGATGGGTCGATCACCATTGCGCGACCGCGTTCGCCGCCCAAACTGACCATTGCGCCTAGCCCGGTTACAATTCCGCGGCTTGGAAAGGTCGCTGCCGTCGTAAAGCCTGCTGACCGCACCGATTCCAGGCGATGGTCCTGAGGCTTCACTAGGTCGGCGGCACGCTCGAAAGCATAAGTCTGCGGACGGTCTTCCGGTCCGTGCACTCGCGGTTGGGTCGCCTGGGCGGCCGGGGCTTGGGCTGCTGTGGCTCCGCGTGCTCCGGCTGCGTTCGCGGCGCCCGCGGCTTCAGGGATTCCCCATGTGCTCAAGGCGTCTGTGAATCCCGGATAGACCGTCAGTCCTTTACCGTCGATCACCCACGCGTCTGCCGGTATTGCTAAGTCCGTCCCGACGTCCTGAATGAGGCCGCCTCTTAATAGAACCGTCCCGCGTGCTAACTCGGCCCCACTAACCGTCACCACGCGAGCATCTTTGATGGCAATGGCTGATGGCACAGCCGCCTGCAGCCCAACTCCAATAACAATAGCTAGGACCAGCGCGAAAGCGCGTGCCTTGTTCACTCATTACCTCCGTTCAAACCGGCAGTCACAGCGAATAGAGAAACTTCTGTATTCTGCCATATCCGCGCAAGTCTTCATAGGACAAATAGTTGAGCAGTTAGGCGACTCGCGCTGCGTTGCCGTCGCCCTCCGCCGCGACTGGTGCGGATGTTAGCGTATTGGCATGAAAAATGACACTCGTCAGAACGGGTCCATCACCAAGCCTTTACTCAAGGATTTAATGGATCGGCAAAAGGCGAATCAAAAAAATAACCCGGAACCATCCGTTGGTTCCACGCCGCTTCAACCCCCCGCTCTCTACGAAGATGCTGGTGAGGGCTATAATTCCGGCTTCACCTTTCCTCAGGACTAGCTGAAGTAACAACAAATGTAAGAGACCGGAGCGGTGCCTATCGGTGCCGTTCCGGTTCTGGAGTTAGGTTTTTGAACAGCTCCTCGTAGCGGTCTGTCACAGCTTCCCAGCTATACAGGCGTGCAATCCGTTCCATCGCCCGGCGTCCCCACTCTTCACGTTGGTCAGCCGGCAAATTCAACGCCCACGCCAGTTTTTCGGTCAAATCGTTTTCAAATGGCACGCCCGCGTCTCCGGCCGCTTCGGCATTCTCCGGATTATTAAGGTACAAAACCAAAGCACCGCGGCCCATCGCCTCAATCAAGGCCGGATGCGTTCCTCCTACTTCGGTCGCGTGCACATAAACTCGGGAATGTGATTGCAGCTGGCGATATCCCTCGCCATAGACCGCGCCCGGGATCGTTACGCGGCTATCTACAGTGTTTTTCACTTCGCGAATATAATCGTCCGCATACGGTGCGTCGCCGATCAGCGCGAGCCGGCAGTCGGTGTCTAACTGCTCGAAGGCCTGACGGACCAGCAATGCGTTGTTCTCCGGCTCCATCCGGCTCACGTACAGCACGTACTTGCCGGGCTCCAAACCCAATTTGCAAATCTCGTCGGTTGCCTGAATCCGTCCGACCTCGGCCCCGTATGCAATAAAGACTGATTCTTTGTTGTACCGGCGATCGTAGTATTCGCGGATATTTTCCGCGTCGCTTACCACCGCCGAGCAACACCAAGTCGCCATCCATTCCGAGGTCAAGTACCAAGCCTTCGCTATGCGATTCCATTTTTTGCGGTGCCGTTCCAGGCCGTCAACGTTCAGCGCTGTTGGCATTCCCACCATTCGAGGCCAAATAGTGAACACCGCATTCGCGGCATTGCAATAGAGGACAACGTCGAACCGGCGTCGCATTAAATCGATGGTGGAGAGCGCAGTGTGCGCAATCGTGTCAAAGTATTTGTGCCGGATAGTTGGCAGGTACCTCAGCCGCACGCCCCTGTATTCAGATGACGAGTGCTTCTGCCGGCAATACACCGTGACTTGGTGTCCGCGTGCACTCAGCCGCGTCGACAACTCTTCCGCAAAGGTTTCAAAGCCTCCGTAGTTCGCTGGGATTCCGCGTGTGCCCAGCAGGGCAATGCGCATCCCTAGGAACCCAGGCTTACCGGGCCGCTCGCCTTGGCCAATCGGCTCTTGTGCTCATTCGTCTTGTTCGCCAATGCTCATTATCTATATACGGCTCTAGCGCGTTCCCGTGTCTTCGACGCAATATGGGATGCCGGAAAGCTTATCGGAGAGAAAGAGAACCAAGACGCCATGTACGCGTCGGTTGCGCGTCGCCGGCTCATAATTTCACGCCGCTTCCGACGAAATTTCGAAAAATTCGAGGCTACTATTCCAAACGCCCTCAACGAAGTGACTTCGTGGATCAGGCAAGCTCCCAACACCACGCTATCCCTCATCGATATCGATACCCAATTCCTCCGGTATATGTCTTTAGTGATATTTTTGATTCGCAGCAGGCATCGGTTCTTTACCGAATGCATGTTGATGGCCGGAGGCAAGGCTCGCCGATTACCAGGCAAGACGCTCCGCACATGGTAGCCCAAAGCGTCCGGTACGTATAGACATTTCCAACCAAGCAACTGCGCTCGCCAAGCCACATCGGCATCTTCGCGGTATACGAAAAAGTCCGCATCGAAGAACTCGCCGCCGATCACGATGTCCTCGATCATTTTGCGCCTGTAGAGCGCCGCCGCTCCAGTTGCCCCAAAGACGTATTCGAATTCGTCGTATCTACCGTCATCCACCATTTGGCTGCCGCGGTCTAAATGCCGCAACGCCGGCGTGAAATAGATTCCAGTGGAATCGATTAAGGGCCGCTCAGGCAGTTCAAACCGGGAGGACATTGTAAGCAGTTTTCCGCACACGCTCCCCACGCTATCTTCAGCCTCTCCCGCGGCCACCAGCGCTGCGATAAAGTCCGGCATCAGCAGCACATCGGGATTCAGCACTAATACCCAATCGGACTTGCTGATCTCAATGGCTTGATTCTGCGCCGCGGCGAAACCCAAATTTACTTCGTTGTAAATGACCTGTACCCGATCCTCGAAGGTCTCTAGAATGTCGGGCGTTCCGTCTGCCGAGCCATTGTCGATGACGATAATTTCGCTGTCCGGATACTTCTGATCTAATACTGAGTTCAAACAGCGGCGGATGTAGCTTCCGCTGTTGTACGTCACAATGGTTACGGCGACAGAGCGAGCTGTCAGCATCCAGTTCGCACCACAACAGTCCGAATTGTTCCGTTCACGCTAGTTTCTCCCGGCATCATCGATTGTAATTAACTTCACAGACCACGCGTGAGGCTAAAGTACACTCTCCAATACGGGTCGAACCCTATTTCGCGTTGCAGGTCGCAGATAGCACGTTCGCTCTGGGTCAACGCAGCCTCCACCGCGTCTGAGGTCTTCGACAATTGACTCCGAAATACCTTCCAACCTTTCAAACCGTCCCACTTCCCCCGAATTGCGGCGCCAAAGTGACCGTGCTTGGCGGCGGCTGCCACCCCAAGCATTTGTCCCACCAGTATCGCCCACCAGTATCGCCGCAAAGTATGTCCTGAATAATGTTTAGCAAGGATGTAGACCTGATTTCTAGCTGTCAGGTAGAATACCCGGTGGCTGCCCTTGCCTAAGGTCGCCTTCCCCATATGGCGCGCAACTGCACCCGGTTCATAAATTCCTGTAAATCCGGCTACTGCGCAACGGACGCCAAAATCGACATCTTCGTAGTACGATTCGAACCTGGTTTCCAGCAGACCAATCTGTTCGAAGACGCTGCGGTGGAAAATCGCCGCGGTCATCGGTGCAAAAGCAATTTTCTTTCTCACCGACCAAATCGCTGAATCAGGCCGCCCATAGCCGCAACGCCATGCGTAGGCGGCCCGCGAGAGCAGGTCCCACGTACCGTCGATCAGCTTCGAATTCCCATGATTCAGCAGCTTTCCCGCGGCAAACCAAGCGCGCTCGCGGAGCGCACCGGCGAGCAAGACTTCCAGCCAATCCGGCTCTAAGACAACGTCATTATTCAGAATCAGCAGCCATTCTCCTGCCGCCTTCCGAATACCTTCGTTCACAGCCCCGGCAAAGCCGCAATTGGCCTCGAGGCTAATCACTTCAGCACCCAACTCGCGGGCTTCGCCGGCGCTCCCATCGCTGCTGCCGTTGTCGACTACCAGGATCTCGTCAGGCGGACGCGTTTGGGCGCGCAAATTCGGCAGTATGCCTCTCAAAAGGTCAGCGCGATTCCAGGATGGGATAATCGCCGAAATCTTCCCTGAACTAGACGCCGCCATCCTCCCTCGTCATCCATTCAGGATATAGGAGAACGGTCAACGCCCTCGGAAGATTAGGGTTACACTGCACATATGAAGTCTGTGCAAGTTGGGCTGGGCCTATTTCTCTGGGCCTGCCTTCCGAGCTGGGTGCCGGTTGTGGTTGCGTCCAACGTAACTCCGCCTTCGCCGGACCTATTGGCTGTAAAGAACGTGTACATTATGCCGATGCGGAGCGGTTTCGACCAATATCTTGCGAACGAGCTGACAAGCCACGGGGTTATGCGGGTGGTGACCGATCCACGCAGGGCCGACGCCGTGGTGACCGATCATCTGGGTGAGTCCTTTCAACAGCGTATGGACGATTTGTTCCCGGTGCCCGTGAAACCGAAGCCCCAAATGGATTCGAAGGAGGGTGACACCAAAACAGAAGGTGATGCCAAGGCGCAAAATAAAGACCAACTGGCGGTAGCAGTACAGGATGAGCCTGAGGTCGACTCCCGCCCTGTTTCGAGTGGGGCGAACGGCAAAGGCAATGTTTTTCTTGTGGGCCGCGACGGCCGCGCTGTCATATGGTCGGATTTTCGCCCGCCGCGTAGCCGTCAGCCGAAAGACATGAAGCGTGCGGCGGATTCTGTCGCTTCCGACCTCAAGCGTGCTCTTCTGCCACCAGAGGCTGGTCCAAAGCAATAGCCTCCGGTCGCATCCGCTTGGATTCCCGCAGATACATTTCAGCGAGTTGGCGTGTGGCTGTGTCGGCATCTCGATCCCGCACAACTGCGTCCCGTGCCCGCTCAGCTAAAGCCGCCGCATACTCTCTCTCCCCCAGCAGCTTCACTGTGGCATTTGCGAAGT
>JBARMQ010000369.1:0-6722 GCA_049802535.1 Bryobacteraceae bacterium
AAACGGAGCCCTGCGAACGTCGATTCGACACCGATCGCTCTCACCCATAATCCGCGGCTATCTTGCGGCGGCATTGTGATGCCGTACCACAACACTTCACTCTCAGATGACAATTCAAGCCGTCGTCCCCATTCGTCATCGGCGTTCAGCACGGCATAGCGCGGGGGAGGCCCGCTATGCGGCTGAAACAGTAATTGCTTAGCGGCGAAATACGCTTCCATCGTCTGGTGATAGTCCAGATGATCGCGAGTAAAATTTGTAAACGCCGCGGTATGAAAATCCATCGCATAAATGCGGCCCAAATCCGTGGCGTGCGATGAAGCTTCAATTGTTGCGTGCGTTCCGCCGGCCTGTTCGAGTTCATAAAACATTCGGAACAGATCCAACGATTCCGGCGTCGTGTTCACGGCAGGCAACACCTGACCAGCCAAACGATACTCAATGGTGCCGACCAATGCGGTCACTTTGCCGGAAGCGCGCAGCATCGCATCAATTAGAGATGTCGAAGTAGTTTTGCCGTTGGTCCCGGTCACACCGGTCACGGCGATACGCGCATCCGGGCGCCCGTAGAAGTTCTTCGAAGCGACAGCAAGCGCTTTGCGCCCGTGCGGAGTTTGCAGCCACAGAGCCGAGAACCCATCCGGCGCAGGCCGGTCCGAAACGACAGCGACGGCGCCTTTCTGAATCGCGGATTGCGCAAACCGCGAGCCATCGGCTCTAGCGCCTGGGAAAGCGAAGAACACGAAACCAGGCTCGACTTTGCGGCTATCGTAAGCCAACCCCCGCACTTCAACTTGGAAAGGCTCGGTCCGGAATACTTCACCCTTCAGCTCTCGTCCGGCATCACGCGCCAGAAACGGAATTCCTTCCAACACGTTCGCCAAATTGCTTCTGAGCGGCGACTTTGTCAACGGGCAAACCTCACGCTGACACGTGAACCGGACGCGATGACCCTGCCGGGCGAAATGCTCTGGGTGCGCGCGACACCGTCCCCCGATACATCAATATCGATGCCGTCGGCCGCTGCCAACTCGATGGCTTCCTTAACTGTCTTGCCAACGAAATCCGGCGTTTTCGGGCCCTCCAATATCGTATCGGCATCTGCCTCAGTGCCTGCCGCATCGCGCATTTCCTCTTCGGTCGGAGGTGTTACTACGTCCGCCGATGCCAACGTATCGGCATCGACCGGTTCGTGCTCCTTCTTCCGCTTCGCCCGGTCGGCCAACAATTTATCTTCTTGATCCTGAACTTCCTGAGGAATGTCGTGGGGAACCTCTCTAAGACGAAGCGCGGCGGTTGCCACCGCTTCGAACGCTGGACCCGACGCCGATGCGCCAAATCCAGCTTGGCCCGTAGTGCCCGAAACGGTAACGACGACTAACACTGATGGGTTATTCATCGGTGCAAAACCCATGAAGGAGGCGTTGTAGCGGTGCGTGTAGACGTGATGCGCGAAATCGAAGATCTGGGCCGTGCCTGTTTTGCCCGCTAACGAATAGCCCACCAGGTGCAGGTGTTGGGCAGTTCCGCCAGGAAGCACCACGCGGCGCATCAGCTGCCGCATCGTCATCACCGTTTCGGGTTTCAAGACTTCCTGTGGAGGCGCGAATTGTGGCACTTCCTTTGGTTCGCCCGGCGCTTGTTTTGAGACGACCACATGCGGATGAATGAGAAATCCGCCATTCGCGATGACGCTGCCAATTCGGGCGAGCTGGACGGTGGTGACGCTGATTTCATGACCGAACGCCACCGATGCGAGCGATGTTGCCTGCCATTTCCGCAAAGGCCGCAGCATGCCCGGTGCTTCTGCTGGCAGCTCGATTCCCGTGCGCTTACCGACGCCAAAGCGGCGTACATATTCGTACATGTTGGGAGCGCCGACGGCCATGCCCACGCGAATGGCGCCGACGTTGCTCGACTTCGACAACACGTCCGCCATAGAGAGGTTTCCATGGCTCTCGGCGTCGTGAATCGTGCGGCCAAAGATGGTTAGCACGCCGCCCGCGCACTGAATAATCGTGTCGGGTGTCAGATTGGTCGTTTCGAGGGCTGCTGCAATCGTAATCACTTTGAAGACAGAGCCCGGCTCATATGGCGCAACCACCGCCAAGTCTTCGCGCCCATACGGTTTTTCGCCAACCATCAATCGCTCGTTGGGATCGTAGGACGGATAGTTAGCCAACGCCAAAATCTCGCCATTATTCGGATCAATCGCTACGATGCTGCCATGGTCGGCATGGTTTGCTGTTACTGCCCGGGCGATAGATTCCTGAGCAACCTGCTGCAGCTCGCTATCGATGGTCAACGTGACATTTTTTCCCTGGATGGGCTGCTTGGCGACTTCCGACGCGTAGCCTTCGCGGCGAACATCAACGCTCAAACGCCGCAAGCCGGGCGTTCCGGTCAAGTCTCTATCGAGTTTTAGCTCAATGCCCGCCGAGCCGCGCCCCTCGCCATCCACATCCCCAATTACATGCGCGGCAAGGTCGCGATTTGGATAACTACGCAAGCTGCCTTGGCGGATCTCGAGCCAATCGAGGTTGAGTGCCCGCAGTTCATTCGCTTTTTCGTCCGCAACTTTGGGATCGACGACCAAATAGCCGTTATGTTTCTTGCGAGCGGCCACGATCTCCATCGCGTGCTGGATCCTTGCCGCGTCTAAGCCAAGCACCTTGGCAAGCAGCGCTGCGGCTATCGACTTGTCGGGAATACGTTTCGGATCGACAACCGCGAATTGGGAGGCGGAGCTAATGGCTAGATAGTTTCCGGCGCGGTCCAGAATGGCGCCCCGGGGCGCCTCAATGACTTCAAATTTTTGTTGCTGGCGTTGGCCTCTTTTGGCTAGGTCTTCATGAGCGAAGACCTGAAATTGCACAAGGCGGAAAACGATAAGAACGGACCAGCCTGCAAGGACCAGCCCCAGGACGATCAGGCGATGGGTGGATCTTGAGAGCGGGGCGACGGGCAGTGTCTGCATGCATTACTCACATCTACGGCGGGCACGAGGGTGAAGGACTAAGGCCGCGTGGCCCGGGCGCGGCGTTCGATTTGCACGTTAGTGCGAGTCAGGGGTGACCAGCTTGGCATCGTGCGTTGCCTTGCCATCGAGGTATTGCACCTGGGAAGCGATGGGCTCGGAAAGTTGCAGCGTTTTGGCCAGTTTCTCCAGCCGTGCGGGGCTCAACAATTCCGCTTCGCGGACTTCTAGCGCAACCATGCTTTCGTGCAATTTGGCGTTGTCTTTCTCGAGGTTTTGCAGTGTAAAGCCGGCCATGATGTTGTAGGCCGACGGAACCAGCCCGGCAATGATCAATATCGCCGCCGCAAAGCCCGTCACAACCGTACGCGTGCGTGTACGGCGCGCAGCCGGATCGATGGCGCGCACCACCGAGCTGTTGTCGATGCGCTTGACATACAGGTACACGTCCTCATTCGCAATGGGACGCAGCCGGCTTGAACCGGCCCGCGTCCAAACGGCGGGCCGCGCCGTTTCGGCCAGTTCTGCAAGACCGACAAAACGATTGATGAGACTTGCTATCGATGCCATTTTCTCTTGTTTCCCTTCACAACACCCTTCCGCTTAACCCGCCTGCTCTTAATTCATTGCCAGCGCCCGCAGCTTGGCGCAGCGCGATGCCGGATTCTCATGAACTTCCCGCTCGCTCGGCTTGACCACATGCTTGGTTAGGATGGCGGCCTGTCCGTTTCGCGCCAACTTTTGAAACGCATGCTTAACCCGCCGATCCTCAGCCGACATAAACGTCAAGACCACAAATCGCCCGCCCGTCCGGATCCTCTGCGGAGCAATTTCAAGTAATCGCTCCAATTCCTCAAATTCGTCGTTCACCTTCAGCCGCAACGCCATAAACGTTTGCGTTGCCGGGTGGATTCTCCCCGTTCGCGGCACGGCCTCTTCAATTACGCGAGCCAGTCGGCCGGTAGTGAATATGGGCCGCGCGCGAACGATTGCTCTGGAGATTCTTCGCGACCTCCTTTCTTCGCCGAGCTGATAGATCAAATCGGCGAGCGCCTTTTCAGGCAGTTCATTCACAAGCTCTGCGGCGGTGACACCTTGGCTGCGATCCATTCGCATATCCAAGCCGCCGTCTTCAATAATCGAGAAACCCCGCTCAGCTGAACTCAACTGATACCGGCTGACGCCCAAATCCGCCAACAATCCATCTACTTTCTCGACGCCGTTTTCCTTCAGCGCCTCGGGCAATTCCGAAAACACTCCCCGGCGAAACCGTATGCGTTCCGTATAGGCGGCCGTATTGGCTTTCGCCAGCTCCAGCGATTCCGCATCGCGATCGCACGCAATCAACAAACCGCCATCTCCCAATCGCTCGGCGATTGCTCGCGTATGACCACCGAGTCCCGTGGTCATATCGGCGTATATGCCGTCGGCCTTGAGCGCTAGATACTCGATCGTCTCCGCCAGAAGCACCGGATAATGCCATGGCTCCATACATCGTTAGCGGAGCCCCTGCCTCTCGAGCGCTTTGACTTTGTCTGGTAGCGATGTCTTGGCGGCCGCCAGCATCTTTTCGTAGGCTGGCCCAGGGATCACGTCGATGCGGCTCTTGAAGCAGCGCAGATAGACCTGCTCGTTTTCCAAATTCAGTTCGCGCCGTAGGTTGGTCGGAACCAACACGCGGCTTTGTGGATCTATTTCGGCATCGGAGCCATAATGGTACGCAACGAATGCCACGTCGTCTCGGGTTTCGGTGTCGTCGCCAGGCTGTTCCAGCATGGCTTCGGTGTGTTTCCATGCCGAGATTGGATAGATGCGGACTGTCCCCATATCGAGCGTTGTCACAAAAACCTTCTTCTCGCCTGCATCGGCCAAGTACTGTGCAATCGCGGCGGGCAATTTCAGGCGTCCCTTTTCGTCGATACGGGTCGAGAGAACTCCACGAGGGGGCTCGACCGGGGTCGCCGGGTTCGCAAGATTGGATTCGTCCGCCACTTCTATACACTTTTGGCCCTTTTAGACCACCTGATCGAATATGGCATGGTCCCTAATGGTTTGCAATAGGTTTTTTCCGGTAAGTTATTGATTCGCCTTTCTTTCGCCTCAAACCAAATTTTCTCCAACTGTGTCACTCTGGATCTATGGCTCGTGGCTGGGAGAGCAAAGATGTTGAGTCTCAAATCGTGGACGCGCGTGTTGAACGTAGATCGTCCGCTGATCCGTGCTTGAGTTCAGAAGAACTTTTGCTGATTCGGGAGCGCGACAGCCTGACGCTTCAACGCGCCCGCATCGTTGAGGATCTTAAATCGGCGGCAAACCACGGTTATCGAGAAATTCTGCAGCGCTCATTGGACTTTCTGGATGAAAAGTTAGCCTCTCTCCAGAAGGCGAATCATTCGTAGGCGTCTAAGCAGTCCATTTGCAAACATCATTCGCAACAGGCAAGCTGATTACGAGTGCCCGAACTGCCAGATATCGCCGCTTACATCAGCGCGCTTGAACCGCGCATTCTTGGCCAACCGCTTCGGCACGTGCGCCTGCCTAGCGTTTTTCTACTGCGAACCGCACAACCTTCCATCGCGAGCGTGGAAGGTCGCGTCGTGCGTGAACTTCGACGCATCGGCAAACGCATTGCAATTGGTGTTGAGAATGATCTCTGGCTGGTAGTTCATTTGATGATCGCGGGCCGGCTGCATTGGCGCGCGCCCAATGTGAAGCTAGCCGGCCGCCACACATTAGCAGGCTTCGATTTTCCCCTTGGTTCGCTGGTGCTTACCGAAGCCGGTACTAAGCATCGAGCATCGCTACACGTTGTCAGTGGCGAGGAAGCCCTGCGCTCTTTAGACCCCGGAGGGATCGAGATCTTCTCGAGCCATCTCGATTCATTTCGTGCGGCCCTCACCCAGGAAAACCGGACACTCAAAAGGGCGCTCACCGATCCGCGTCTCATAAGCGGCGTCGGCAATGCGTACTCAGATGAAATTTTGCACGCAGCCAAATTGTCGCCGATTGCGCTGACTCACAAGTTGGAGGCGCACGAATGGGAAAGACTGTACACTGCGACGCGCCAGACGCTCGAGCTCTGGATTGAGAGCTTGCGCGCCGAAGCTCAAATCGATTTTCCGGAACACGTGACCGCATTTCGTAAAGACATGGCGGTTCACGGACGCTACGGAGAACCTTGCCCACGGTGCGGAGCAAAAATCCAGCGGATTCGTTATGCCGACAACGAGACGAACTACTGCGTCCAGTGTCAGACGGGTGGAAAGCTACTTGCGGATCGAAGTCTATCCCGGCTGTTGCGGTCCGATTGGCCGCGTACCCTCGACGAACTCGAAACGCTTACGCGAGCGTCGAAATAGACTGCCGGCTGCTATCGCCGTCAACAGGATGCACACCGGGTCGATGGGATGACGGTAGCGGGCTGAGGCGAGTGTTAGGTAATACGCAAAGGGTAAGACTAATGGGAACGGAGCGAGTAAGTAGAAGAGCGGATCTCGCCAAAGGATAAGCAGCAACAGCCCCATTAATGTGCCGAATGCGACTACTATGTTGAACAACAAAATTATACGGAACTCGGCGGAATGGATACGAACAAAGTCATCCAAAGGATGAGGAGTGCCTCCGGTCCAAACGGCGAAAAAGCGATTGGTTACTAATTCCCATTCTCTTCGGGGGTGAGACGTCATATAGATTATGGCGTCATGGAGCTTGTCGTCCATATAACGAATTTCGCCTAATTCGATAT
>JBARMQ010000370.1:0-2933 GCA_049802535.1 Bryobacteraceae bacterium
CTCCAAACCTGGCCCAGCTCTTGTTCTTCTCTAGAATAAAGATTATGACTGCAAGACATTCCACTCCGTCGGAGATGTATGCGGCTCTTTTCGTAGCCGAACTTTCTGGTCTGAGCGGTACCCAATCTCTTGATCTCATCGGGAGCCTCATCGACCTATCGGACTTCCTTGGGAAGCCCGACGGCGCTCGTAGAGCATTGGAGTTCTCCGATCAGTTAGAACCCGCCAAGCTCACCGAGACCGAGGCGGCACTTCTCGAATACTTCCGGGCCAATGCGTGGTCTGTCTTGCAACGGCACGAGGCTGCAAATGTGTGGGACTGGGAACAGCCATCCGTTGGACAACAGATCTTCCACCTGAGGAAGTGCATCAGTCACACAGGGTTTTCAAAGTTGGAGAAGCTGCGACGTTGCCAGGTTTTCACTAACCTTGGGAATTGCATGGATACCGTTGGCCGGTTTATCGAGGCTCAGGAATATTGGGGTCAAGCAGTCACCCTTGAGCCCAAATTTGGCATGGCGATTGGCAATAGGGGCTACGGACTGGAAACATATGCGCGGGCACTCTACGACTCCGGCCATCAAACGCTTTTTTTGAAATTCGCTCACGTTGCAGTCAAGACCGCTTTGCGAAAAGGTATTTTGTTCGACGGACCGTATCCCGATGCATTAGCTCACTTCGAGTCCGTCAAGAAACGCATCGAATCTTTGGTGCCGAACCTGGGCAAGGTTAAGCTGCACGAACATGCTATGGGCAAATCGAATGCCGAGCGTGCCTACCGAAGCTGGTGCCTTGAAAATCGGCTATTTCTGAACCCACTCAATGATCTCGGCCCTCATTCGGTAGCGAACCGTGACATCTTGATGCTGCCTTCCTTTTGGACCAAGGTGGACGAAGCGCCGACGCTGGTTGGTTTCTTCAACCAACTGAAGCAAGAGTATGCGTCGGCGCGATGGTTCCTCTATGAAGGGACACAATCGGACACGACGCACCTCTCCGACCGGGGCGTTCTTCTGTATAACACGCTCGATTACTCTTGCCACGCTCTCGCTGTCGAGAAGACGAAAATCGCATTTCGAATGGCCTATTCACTCTTCGACAAGATGGCGTTCTTCCTAAATGAATATCTTCAGCTCGGGGTCAAGGATCGCGACGTTTATTTCAAGACCATCTGGTACCAGCACCGGAGCGCCAAGCCCTATCCTCTTCGATCGAAGTTCGCAAATCTCGATAACTGGTCTTTCCGCGGCCTGTTCTGGCTTGCAAAGGACTTGTTCGATGAGCAATACAGCGATGTGATCGAGCCGGATGCGCGCGACTTCTACGTGATTCGCAACCGCATGGAGCATAGCGGCTTGAGAGTCTATGAAGACTTCGCGGCCGGGCTCTCTTCCGACTTGGAAATCTTCTCGAACCGGCTATCGTATTCCATCGCCCGAAGCGACCTGAGAGCCAAGACTTTGCGGCTGTTCAAGCTGGCACGTGCTGCCCTGATTTACATGCTTCTCGGCATGCACCGTGAAGAGGCACGCAGGGTTCATGACGAAAAGGCACCTGCCTTTCCCATGGAGATCACGACATTAGAGGATACTTGGAAGCAGTAGAGCCTTGTTCTTCTGTCAGACTAGCGCTGTCGTTAGCGATCGGCTACTCGGTTGATCGGAAAGCCGGTGACGAAAAGTTCACTGCAAACTTCTAAGCGCCTACTGGTGAACTCTTCGTCTGTCACTGGCTTTTTTTCACTGGTTTTTACTGAAAAAGATGATTCGCTTTTCAGCGAGTAGTGTGTTGGCGGTCTTTGGAGTCTATCGGGAAAACACGAGCGGATGTTTACACTCGCTTATTCGCTCAGAAGATCGAGAAGGCTCACACGGGTTAGAATCCACTGATGCCCGATCTAGAAGACACGTACTTCTGTTGCTTGGCGCTTGAGGGGCCGTACCTCAGAGCAGCAAGGGAGACGGTTGAGCCAATTCCTGATCTCTCCATAAGCGGTTCCACTGATGCGCTTGTCCCGGATGAAACATGGGTGAATTGGTTGGGGACGCTGGAGACGACCCACTTTGAACGATGATGCTTGACAGGTCTCACGGACCAGTGCACGCTAGCACCGCCCCAGGAAAGGGCCTTTGGCGTTAGCTCTGGGTCGAAGAATCCTGGTTTGTTTCAGGGGAAAGATGCAACCACTCGATTACGCAAAGCACTACTCATCGATGTCCGATGACCATTTGCTCCGTTTGGCTGATGATATGGCATCGCTTGTTCCGCTCGCCAGAGAAGCTCTAGAGTCTGAGTTGGAAAAGCGCACGAAGCCTGAACTCAAGCGGTCCACGACGCCTTTCACTTCAGGCATTCAAACAGTCGGAGGCTGGCTACTCTTCTATTGTGTGGCAGCCTCCATTTTCATGCCAATTTGGATGCTGGCATCACTGTTCAACACACCGCTATGGATTTGGATTCTCCTATTGCCGCATTCGGTCTTGACCACAGGCGCGGGCATATTCTTATGGAGGCGCAATCCGAAAGGGCTTAGCTGGGCGCGATCGAGCTTTCTTTATTTCTTTGGTTTGGCGATGGCGCTGGCACTCCTCCTAATTTCAGTTGGAGGAGCCGAGGCAATCGTTCCCGTTGGCAGTTGCTTACCGAACATCGCATGGTGGTTGTATTTTCGAAAATCGCTGCGGGTTCGTGCGCTGTTCGGACATAACATGAGGGGCGTGTGGCCCTTGTTTCGGCCTGCCAAAACCGCTCGTCAAACGCCAGCCAAAACCGCTTCTCCAACGTCTGGAACACGATTCTTCAGATCAATCACAATATCCGCGCATGCAGAGATGATAGCTGCTAGTTTCAAGCAACTGCGTGATGAGCAGTTTTATTGCAATGTGCATAACATCGAAACTCTGCTCGGGTGTGCAGTTCCATCAAATCGAAGG
>JBARMQ010000371.1:0-14342 GCA_049802535.1 Bryobacteraceae bacterium
CCGGTCCGGTAAGTAACCAAACCGTTCATGACGATACCGGCCGCCAAATGCCAACTGGTGTTTCCCCAGAACCTTGGTCAGGTTTTCATCGAGTGTAGACAGGATCTGGCTCATGCCGTAATTAAACTGCGATCCGCCGTACGGCATCACCAGGTTCGAACCAATGGTCGGAAAGCCCGACTGGCCAAAGTTATTCGGCAATCCTAGCAACGCTTCATAATCCTCATTCACGTCGCCGCCCCCTTGGACATACATCCTTTGCCATTGTTGGCTCAAGATGGTTTCGGAAAAGAACGTCGGCGAGAAGGTATGGTCGAACCCTAAGGCGCCACTGAGTGTCTGAATCGGTATTGCCTGATACCCTGTGGCGCCTGCCGGCAGACCACCCCCAGCAATATTGGCTGGCGAATTCGCCGGGTAGTTTCGCAGGGCTTGCTGCGTCTGATCGATATCGGTGAATCGGAAGTACATTCGATTGTTCTGATCGAAGACGTGATCCAGCCGGACCGTTATGTTCGGGACCGTCTGAGTGGTGTTATTCACCGCGTTGAAATTGGAGTTGACTAGCGGGTTGTCGTTGGTGCTCGGCAGGGGAGTCGCCGCATAGATCGCTTTTGCCAATGGACTCTCGCGACTGATCGGGATTTGGTTGTTGGGGAACGGCGTCCTTTGATAAGTACCCGGCTGCGTCGTGTTCGGATCGTAGATCGTCTGCAGGATGCCGGAGCTGTTGACTAATCCACTGAAATCGCCGTTCCTCATAGCTAAGGTGGGGACGGTTACTAATTCGTTGGTGGCTTGTCGCAGCGAGAATCGTTCGTAGGCGAAAAAGAAAAATGTCTTGTTTTTGCCGTCGTAGAGTTTGGGGATCACAACGGGGCCGCCCACCGAAAATCCGAATTCATTACGCACTAAATGAGGCGCCGCATAGTTGGCTGGATTTTGCCTTGCTCTGGCGATCCCGAAATAGTTATTCCGCGCGGTTTCGAACGCCGACCCATGAATTTCGTTGGTTCCCGACTTCGTGGTCAGAATCACGGTAGCCGGCGTGGCAAACTGAGCACTGGAGTTGAGAGTCTCAAATTTGGCTTCCTGCACGGAATCCGGGTCGGGCAAGGTAGCCTGCGCCGAATTGGCCTCTCCGCCGAAATTGCGGTTCGTCATCGGCGCGCCATCCTGGGAGTATTCCATTCCCTCTTGCATCAGCCCGTTGGCCCGCGTGCCGCCCGCCTCTAGGCCCGGAACCGTATCCTGCGCAAGGTTTAGCACGTTGCGCCCATTTTCCGGAAGTTGGTCGATTCTGGCTGAATCGAGTTGGGTGCTGACAGTGCCGCTGTCGTAAGTCGCAAGTTGAACTTCGTTTCCCGACACCGTGACTTGCTGCGTGACATCGCCTACCGTAAGCGTGGGATTGAGGACCGCCACCTGCGCGTCCTGAAGCGCCATCGAACTTTGAAGCTTCTTCATTCCGGGCGCCGTAAAGGTCAGGGTATAGTTGCCCGCGAACAAGCCGGGTACAGAGTAGAAGCCACTGGTATTTGAGGTTGTGTCACTCGCAACACCCGTGGCCTCATTGACGGCATGGACCGCGACGCCGGCGACTGCGGCCGAACTCGCATCCCTTATCGTGCCCTGAATCGATCCCGCGCCGCTCTGCGCAAACAATCGCGCAGGGAAGACTAGCATCGCCAACAACATGCCGAAGCTTATCTTCGCTTTCGCCACTTCAAGAAAACTGCTCATTCTCACACTCCTTGGTTTTCACGTTTGTCACCCCGAACTAACGCACATCCGCCATGTCAGCCCAAGGAAGGGCATCTATAGTAAATCAGCTAGGACGAATAGATCGTCGCCTGTTATATCACAACCGAAAATATTTGCGCGCTTACCCGCAAAATCGCTCAGCCTTTCACGAATTACGGGCATATACTGGCGTGGTGTCGATGCAATTGACCCGCCGTACCCTTTTTGTTGCCGCTCCGGTAGCGCTCCTCCCCGGTTGGGGACCTGCTGAGACGCGGCCGCGCCGTGACATGCTCTCCCAGGCATGGGCCGAACGCCTCCCGAGCAGTCTTCCTACCCGATCCGGTTTTCATCCGTTTCCCACCGCCGCAGAGCGCGCTGCTTGGGGGGCCATTCCCGATGACGCCCGTATGGCACTGCTCCAGACAGCTGAGAGTCAACTGAAGACACAGTGGGACGTGCTTCCCGCTACCCAGGCCCTCGAATTTCAACGCACCGGCAACCGCTCGCATTACGAGAGCACCCGCAACCGCCGTCGAACCAAGCTTCAGGACCTTGTTGTCGCGGAATCGATTGAGGGTAAAGGCCGTTTCATCGACGAGATCGTCAATGGCATTTGGCTCACCTGTGAGGAAACGTTCTGGGGCCTGCCCGCTCATCTGGGCGCGCAAAAAGCCGGCGTTGGCTTGCCAGACGTGACCGAACCCATTGTGGATTTATTTGCAGCCGAGACTTCCAGCCTGCTTGCCTGGACATACTACGAAATAGGGGACTCACTTGCACGCGTCTCCCCACTCGTGCCTCAGCGCATCTCTCTTGAGATCGATCGCCGCATTCTTACACCCTGTCTTGAGCGCAACGATTTCTCCTGGATGGGGTTCTCGGGGAAGCCAGTCAACAACTGGAACCCCTGGATTTGTTCCAATTGGCTCACCTCGGTTCTGCTGATTGACAACAGCGATTCGCGCCGGCAGAAAGCCGTTTTGAAAATCCTGAGTTGCCTGGATAATTTCCTCAACGGATACGCTGACGATGGTGGCTGCGACGAAGGGCCGAGCTATTGGGGCCGTGCGGGCGGTTCTTTGTTCGATTGCCTTGATCTTCTGCACAGGGCCACCAATGGAGCCATCAACGGATTTTCGTTTCCGTTAGTTCATCAGATCGGTCTCTACATATGCCGTGCCCATATTTACAACGAGTGGTACACGAATTTCGCAGACGCTCCGGCCCGGGTTTATACAAACGGCGATTTGGTTTATCGTTTCGGCGAACGGCTAAACGATTCGCTCATGATGCAACACGGCGCGTTCGCCGCTTTTCTGCGCGACCCGGCAGGTATTCCCGGCGATAGCATCGGTCGGCAGTTACCAGCGCTTTTCAACTTGTCTACGCTGAGACAGGCGCCTCGGTCGCAGGCCTTGCTGCGCGATGTATGGCTCTCTGGAATTCAAGTCATGGCCGCGCGCTGCCATAGCGGTTCCGCTGACGGCATTTACCTGGCAGCCCAGGGGGGCAATAACGGCGAGAGCCACAATCACAACGACGTCGGCAATTTTCTGATCTATAGCGATGGGCAACCGGCCATTATCGATGTTGGTGTAGAGACCTACACCGCGAAAACGTTTAGTCCTCACAGATATGAGATCTGGACCATGCAATCGGCCTATCATAATTGCCCGACCATCAACGGCATCATGCAATCCGCAGGACGGCAGTTCGCCGCCCGGGACGTGCGTTACCACGCGGACGACAATACCGCCGAGTTTTACCTCGATGTCGCCGCGGCTTATCCCGCCGAGGCGCAAGTGGAGCATTGGAATCGCACGCTACGGCTCGACCGAACGAAAAGCGAAGTCGAACTCTTGGATGAGTATGCTTTGCGGCAAACGAACGGAGCCACCACGCTGACACTGATGACACCTTGTGTTGTCAGCGTTGTTGCGCCAGGGGAACTCTCGCTGAATATGCCGTCCGGCAAACCTGTCCGCGTCAGCTTTGATGCGCATGCGTTGGTGCCCAAGGTGGAGGAGATCAAACTCGAGGACGCCCGGCTCCGGCAGTCCTGGGGCGACCGGCTGTTTCGCATCACACTTCGGGCGGAAGCGCCACCATCTAAGGCATCGTGGGTGACGCGCTTCACCCGTTCATAGGCTCGGAAACCAAGCCTACTGACCTCGGCGTAACGGATGCGGCAATACCGGCGATTGGCGGGAATTAGTCTCGGCGTGCTAACGGCGACCGCATACTTCGCTTGCGTTAAATCTTTTTCCGCGCCACGCAGCTTCCACGCCCAAACGGAATCTTCCTCACCGGCCCTCCCACCCGCCGGCTATACCAGCCCGGAAACGTGCGCCTTCTGTCATCGCGGCGTGTGGGAAACGTATCGCCGAACGGGTATGGGGCGCTCCTTTTCCCGCCCGTCTGAGGCGAATACCTTGGAAGACTACATGGGCAAAAATACCTTCTACCATCAGCCCTCGGACAGCTACTTCACAATGCTCCGGCGCGATGGAAAGTATTATCAGCGCCGCTATCAGATCGGTTTCACGGGCAAACAGGTCAATGTGATGGAGAAACAAATCGACTACATCATTGGATCCGGTAACCACGCACGCACGTACTTGCATCGGAACGCACGTGGCACGCTGGTCGAATTACCGCTCGGATGGTATGCCGAAAAGGGCGGCTACTGGGGAATGAATCCGGGCTACGACCGTCCCAATCATGACGGTTTCCGTCGCCCGATTACTTACGATTGCATGTTCTGTCACAACGGTTATCCGCGAATTCCGGCGGGACATGATCAGCCGTTTGCCGAGCCAGTATACACAGGCTCCTTACCCGAGGGTATCGACTGCCAGCGATGCCATGGTCCTGGCGTGAAGCATGTGCAAACCGCAAAGACCGCCGGCGCCACGCTGCAGAGCATTCGCGGTTCGATCGTCAATCCGTCCCGGTTGAGCCCGAAACGTGAGATGGAAGTGTGTGAGGCTTGCCATCTTGAGACCACCAGCTTCCCCTTGCCTAACGCGATTCAGCGCTATGAGCGCGCGCCGTTCTCCTACAAGCCCGGTGAGCCCCTTAGTGCGTTTATCTTGAACTTCGATCAGGCGCCCGGCAAAGGCCGAGATGACAAGTTCCAGATCGTAAGTGCCGCTTACAGGCTGCGGCGCTCTGAATGTTTTCTAAAAAGTAACGGGCAACTCCGCTGCACCACCTGCCATAACCCGCATGACATTCCGCGTGGCGAAGAAGCTCAGCGCCATTACACGAATGTCTGCCGCCAATGCCACTCTTCCGGCTTCAATCAATTAGTCCAGTCAGGAAAACATACGTCCTCGGTCAGTTGCATTGAGTGTCACATGCCCAAGCGCCGCACGGAGGATGTCGTCCACGTCGTTGTGACCGATCACTATATACAGCGGCGTAAGCCTTCGGGAGATCTACTGAAGGAATTAGCAGAACGCCACGAGACGGATGCGGATGCCTATCATGGCCCTGTGGTTCCCTACTATCCCAAAGAACTGCCGCACACACCCGAAAACGATCTGTATCTCGCGATCGCCCAAGTAAATCAGGGAAGCAATCTAACGGATGGGATTGCTCAGCTTACCGCCTTGCTCGAACGTTACCGCCCCGCGCGGGCCGAATACTATTTCGAATTGGCTGAGGCGTGGCGAGACAGTGGAAATCTTAAGAAGGCCGCGATACTTTACAAGGAATCGATCCGTCACAACGCTGAATTTGTAATTGGAATGCAAAAGCTCGGATTCGTTCTTCGGCTTGCAGGTGAGCCTTTGCAGGCAGCCAGCCTCCTCAAACAAGCGACTTTTCTTGCTCCCGAAAACCCTTCCACTTGGCTTGAACTCGGCCTGACTTACCGTGCGCTGGACAAAAAGCCGGATGCCGTTGGCGCCTTCGAAAAGGCTGTTCAATTGGATCCCGAGATGCCCGAAGCGCATAACAACCTCGGCATCATCTGGTTTTCGGACGGAGATTTGCCTCGTGCCGAATCAGCCTTTCGAGAAGCAGTTCGCATCCAACCGGACAACGCGGACGCGCAAGGGAATTTGGGCAATCTTCTTGCAGGAACGGGCAATCTACCGGAGGCTCTCTATCATTTCGAGGTTTCTCTTCGGATACGGCCCGGCGACGCCCTGACTCGGTACAACTATGCGCTCGCCCTCGGACGCGCCCACCGTTTCGACGAAGCGCAGCGCCAGTTGGAAGCATCCTTGCGTTCCAATCCCGAACTCGCAGACGCGCACGAGCTTCTGGGAGATCTGCTCATGGCCAAGGGACAAGCTCAGGCTGCTCTGCCGCACTATCGCGAAGCAGTTCGCATTCAACCGGAACTAGGACGCGCCCAACTGGGTCTTGGCTCGGCACTCGCGGCTGTCGGCGATGTGGCTGCCGCCATTCCGCACATTCAAAAAGCAGCCGCCAGCTCTGACTCTGCCGTTCGTGAGGAAGCCGCTCACCTACTTCGCCAAATCCGAAAGGAATGACAACGCGGTTGGCATTCAATGCGGCGGGGTCGGGCTTACTTTCCTCCTTGCGACAGGCCGAGACACCGATGAACGTTAGAGAGTTCTTCCGAGCCGAGCTGGGGACACCTGTAAACTGAATGACCCGGTGACCTGGTACTCAGGAACTCCATTCCACCTTCCTAGTGCATGAGGTTTGTTTCGGGAGTGATGCGCAGGCATCTGATGATCGCTGCGCCTCCCATGTTTTCCGGATCATGCGAACCATAGGGCAGCCAGACCAATCCAGCGTTTCGGCGAATGTGACAAGTTGTGCGACATGCAGCTATGTTCCAGGCGCTGGCGATTTAGTCAGGGTGATAGTCCGCCACAAATCGCTGGCGGCGACCTGCAAGCTTTACTTGCCGAAAAGAACCATCCGGTTGGGACAAGACACACCAGATAGTGCGTCGGGACTGTACTTTCTGAAACTTGACAGCTTACTACCGAGAATCGGAAGAGCGTTGCAATTGTGATCCAAGCAGGTGGTCTATCCTTTGGCTATCCATATCTAATCCAGACTTTAAGTAAAGCTCTCGAGCGAACAACCAAATTGCTCGGGCGCTCTCAGTTGCGCCAGTGTGACCATAGAGCAGCCCCAGTTTCTCGTAGGCGCGAGCCAGCGACACAACATCTTCGGATCGTTCATAAATCTTCAATGCCTTACGAACGCACTCCTCAGCAACTTTGAAGTTGCCCTTCATCTGATAGACGTCAGCAAGATATTCGTTGGCTTGCGCCACTCCGGCTAATCGTCCCAGCTGATCATCTAACTGCGATGCACTGTGGAGATGCGTTTCGGCATTGGCGAGATCGCCTCGCTCTAAATAGATGATTCCAAGAATGCCATGGCTGCTTGCCATACCTTCGATGTCGCCTAACTCCGAATGAATGTCGAGGGCTCTTTTTTGAAGTTCAAGCGCCCCTTCGAGATCGCCTCTTCCTTTGAGGGCGAGTCCAAGATTTCCGCTGTCTCTCGCGATCCCATCACGCCAATTGTGCTCCTCGTTAATCTGAAGAGCCGACCTGAACATTTGTTCGGCATTTTCAAAATCGCGACGCCCGAGCGAGACTAAACCTAAGCTACCTTTATCTTTCGCGACGCTTTGGAAAGCGCCTAGTTTGATATCGAGCTCAAGTGCTTTTAGAAAGTGAGACTCTGCATCCGCGAAATTACCTTTCGCGTTGGCTAACCTTCCGAGAGCGCGATGATCGTCCGCAAGGCCACGCTCATCCTGCATTGACTGGTCTACAGATAAAGCTTCCTGATACTCACGTTCAGCTTGGGAGATTTCGCCTCGTATCAAAAACACATCGCCCAGCTTCCTGTGGGAGTCTGCCAATGCCCGTTTGTCCGTCGGAAGTTCGAATTTCAATGCATTCTCATACATCGACTGGGCTTCTGATAGGCGACCGGCTCGCTTTAGGAAGTCTCCATACCTGTTGAAGACAACAGGACCTCGCGAGGAGTAGATGGCCTTTGCATAGGCGATCTCCGCGTCAACGAATTTGCCCGAAGTCGCCAATGTCTCTGCCTTCAATAGATCGGGGCTAGACATCTCCACACCTAATTCTCTCATTTCATTTGGTCGGCTGCTGTTTAAGGTGATTGCGAGTCCATGCTGAAAGATGTTTGCGCATGGCTTTTTCAAAGTAGTCAATTTCGCTGTAGGTGTCGAACAGGAGTTCCTTAGCCTCCTCAAGTTGCCGCTTGAAATTTAAAACCTTCTGGAGTTGCGGCCCGGGATCGCTAAGCCTGCTTGGCTCGATCGCCTTGAAGAAAACAAGCAAATCCAACATATTGCCGGCTCGAAAGAGTTCTCGGGCCAGCAAGTACTCCTCTTCGGTACCCGATGAGAACTGCCCGGACTCAGACGTTGGACTGCCCCACCGATCATGGAGCAAAAACACACAATAATCCGAGCGCCGCAAATCTTCATTGATGAGCTTCTGCGGCCTGCCCATGCCTCGAAGTGTGAGCTCCCATCCGATCGGCATGAAGAGAACGCCGTTTTCGAGGGCATCCGTTTCGTTATACTCACTAACAATCTCGCGAAACCGGGTTCTCTCGTCGTTCAATCCTCCGGGTGAACCAAAGAAGACCCTGTAGCCGAATACTTGCTGAGGCATCGGCCTCTCATTATCCCGCAGCGTTTACCTCAGACGCGGCGGCTCGCTTCGAGACCCTGCATTGGAGAGGCCGCCGTGATCTTGCTAGTCGCTCCCTCGGCCGCCATTCCGCAGGTCTCGACGTCCGGCTCCAACCGCAGCGTCACCACTTGGAGTCAGCCGTCCAGAACGGACTTCCGGAAAAATGCTCCTGCCATTTCTCAACGATGTAGCAATCCTGCCAACATTCCTCAGCTAGCTCCGAATACCCCGCTCCCCGACCGGCCTTTCCTGACGATTCTCCGCCGCCGGTCACCGATCTAGAAAATAATTTCATCCCGCACCGTCTCAACAACTTACGCCGCTTCCGGCCACTTGGCTCGATCCGTTTTTCCTTTTCCGCATGCTACTCTCCGTCAGGCCTGAACGCGCCGGAGCACCCACTCCGCCGCTTTCGGGCCATTTTATTGCTAACCAGCGCACAGGGCGATTGGTGCCCGTTGTGCGCGTTTATTGAAGACAGCGCACAGGGCGGTTGGTGCCCGTTGTGCGCCTTTGCTAAAGGAGACCACCGCCCATGTCCACCCGTGCCATCCGTCGCGCCGCTGAGCGCCAAGCCCTCAAAGATGCCCGCAAAGCTGCCGTAGCGACCGCAGCCGCCGGTTGTTCCGAATCAGAGACATCGTCTTCATTGAGCGACGCTCGTCTCGCCGCTAACCACGCAAACGCTCAGCTCTCCACCGGCCCCAAGACCGAAGAAGGCAAAGCCAAGTCGCGCCTCAACGCGGTCAAAACTGGCTTAACTGGCCGCACCGTTCTACTGCCAATCGACGATGTGGAGATCTACCAGAAGCACGTTCAGGAATTCGTCGACCAATATCAGCCCGTTGGGCCACGCGAGTCAGAACTCGTTCAAGCCCTCGCCGACCACGCCTGGCGTCTTGACCGTGTCGCTGTGCTGGAACACGCCCTCTATGCGCATGGCCACGAAGAATTCTCTGAGCAATTCGCCGATCGCGGCCCCCTGCAAGCCGGCTTCACGCAGATGCATACCTTTTTGGTCTATGAAAAGCAGTTCCGCAATCTACAGACTCAGGAAATGCGCCTCCGCCGCAATCGCGAGAAAGACACCGCCGAACTCCGCCGCATGCAATCCGAACGCCTCGAAAAAGAACGTCTCCGAGCGAAGCCATCAGCAGCAGCCAAGCCGTCCAATATTGGGTTCGAATTTTCAGAGCCCGAAATCGATGAGCGGAACGGAACCGCATGCGTGAGCGACTCGGATGTTTTGGCTTCGTTTTTGCATTGC
This sequence comes from Bryobacteraceae bacterium, assembly GCA_049802535.1. Lineage (GTDB taxonomy): Bacteria > Acidobacteriota > Terriglobia > Bryobacterales > Bryobacteraceae > Bog-105. The sequence continues at coordinate 9,688 of JBARMQ010000371.1, forward strand.
CGTACCGAAGTCGCTGGCCAACCGTCCGCTACAGAACTATGACACTAAGGGAGCCGGCCGGCATGCACAACAATCCGGGAAACTGACTTCACTCAAGTAGGACCTCGGTCGAATCGACAGATGCGCATCTTGAGCCAGGAGCCGCGTCCCCTGGGCTCGTGAGAAAATTTAGGGTGACTTCGTAGTCCCTAAGGCAGTTTCAGTTTTGAGCACCAATCGCAGACAACTCATTCACTCTTTAAGCCGCACCGCGCTCGTACTTCCCTTCTCGCGCTTAATCGCTCTAGCTTCGCCACAGCAGACGAACCTGCCAGGACCGATTGAGCGTGATTATCACGCGCAAGCCAGACCTGCGCCCAAGGGACCGAAATCTTCGATAAAGGGCACCCCGTTAGGCGTCAGCTTTGTCGACGTTGTTAAAGACGCTGGCTTAGCCGTCAAGACGATTTACGGCGGTGAGCGAAAGAACAAATATTTGCTGGAGACAACCGGCTGCGGTCTGGCTTTCTACGATTACGACAACGACGGCTGGTTAGACGTTTTCCTGGTGAATGGTTGGCGGTTGGAGGGTTTCGCTCCCAACGATGCTCCGCACTGCCATTTGTTCAAAAACAATCGGGACGGCACGTTCACCGATGTGACCAAGGGTTCGGGTCTAGAACGCAAAACAGGGTGGGGGCAGGCTTGCTGCGTCGGCGACTATGACAACAATGGTCAAGACGACCTGTTCGTTACGTACTACGGCCAAAACGTGCTGTATCGCAATAACGGCGATGGCACGTTTACCGATGTGACTGAGAAGGCGGGATTGTTTCAGCCCGGTCCCAAGACTCGTTGGAACACCGGATGTACGTTCGTCGATTACGACAAGGACGGACATCTCGATCTGTTTGTCGCAAATTATGTCGATTTCGACTTGAAGACGGCGCCGCCTCCCGAGGCGGGCCCGTGTACATACAAGGGCATTTTGGTGGCGTGTGGACCGCCTGGATTGGCTGGCGGGAAAAACATTTTGTATCACAACAACGGCGACGGCACGTTTGCCGACGTCAGCCAGAAGGCTGGCATTTGGAACACTGCCGGAACCTATGGGTTGAGCGTGGCTGCTTCCGATCTCGATAACGACGGCTGGCCTGATATCTACGTTGCCAACGATTCCAGCACAGCAACGCTCTATCAAAATCAGAAAGATGGAACCTTTAAGGACGTCGCAATCGAGTCCGGGGCGGCGCTGTCGCCCGAAGGCAAACCACAGGCTGGTATGGGCGTCTCTATTGGCGACTACAACCGCGACGGCAACTTAGACGTTGTGAAAACAAATTTCGCTGGCGATACCGATTCGCTGTATACCAATTTGGGCGACGGCAACTTCGAAGACCGTACTTACCCAAGCGGACTTGGCGTCAACACTCGGCTGCTTGGTTGGGGCGTCGGCTTTTTCGATATGGATAATGACGGATGGCTAGACATTCTCATGTCCAACGGACATGTGTATCCGGAAGTGGATATGTCCAAAACCGACTTAAAGTATGCGGAGCACAAGTATCTCTATCGAAACTTGCGAAATGGGCAATTCGAAGAAGTGACCGATGAGGGTGGCCCGGGCATTCTCGAAAGCGCTCCGGCGCGGGGTTGCGCCTTCGGAGATTACAACAACGACGGAACGATTGATGTTGGCGTCAATTGCGTAAACGCCATCCCGCAGCTTCTGAAATGCACATCCACTCTCAACCGCAACTGGATCAAGATCAAGCTCGTGGGAAAGAAATCAAATCGAACGGGCATCGGCACGCGAGTCATCGTGGTCGCAAAGAATGATCCGGCGATCGAAAAGCCTCTCACGCAAATGGATGAACTGCGTAGCGGCGGCAGTTACTTTTCGCAAAATGATTTGCGTATGCACTTCGGGCTGAACAAAGCGACTAAGGTGGATTCGGTCGAACTGCGATGGCTGAGTGGGCAAGTCGATCGATTGCAGAATCTAGAGCCGAACCGCCTCTATGTCATCGAAGAAGGCGGCAAAATTCTTAGCTCCGAGAAGCTACAGCCCGCGAAGACAACCTGACTATTTCGGCACCCGCGCCGAACCGTCCGCCAGCGCCTTGGCCTTCTTCTTTGCTTCTGCATCCCGCAGGGCGGCAGCTTTCGCGAACGCCTGCGTCGAGCCTTCGATATCGCCCTTCCGCTTCAGCAACAGCCCCAGCGTATTGAATGCTCCGGCGTCTGTATCGTCTAAGACAACCGTGTGGCGGAGCGCTTCGATGGCGCCATTGCTATCGCCCGCACCCTTTAATAGTGTGCCGAGTTCAAACCACGAAGCTGCGTCATTAGGTTTCTGTCTAACGGCTGCTCGAAATTGCTCAATCGCCTCGACCGATTGGCCGCCGTCGACGTACACCAATCCCAAGGTGTAGTGCGCCTCCGGTAAGGTTGAGTCCAGTTTCACGGCCTGTTCCAGGTGTTCCTTCGCATGAACCAGATCGTCGCTCTGTTTGTAAGCGACCCCCAAGTCGTATTGCGCGCCTGCATTATCGGCATGCTGCCGTACGACATTCGAAAGGTGCTGTATTGCGGCCTGATAACTGCCGGAGGCAATGTAGGAATAGCCTAGGTTGACCTGTACGCGCACATTGTTCGGATCGGATTGGAGAACACGCTCGAACTCTCGCCGGCCTGCCGCGGGGTCGCCGGTGTTGACCAAAGTGTACCCGTAATTGTCGCGTATCGTGTTGTTCTTCGGATCGAGTGTCAACGCTTTCCGGTATGCATCTCGCGCCATCGCCAATTTGCCTTGCCTCTCGCAAGCAAGGCCAAGAGCCTCCCAAATCGCAGCGTTCCCTGGCGATCCTTTTGCCGCCTGGTTGAACTCGGGAATGGCTGCTCCGTCCTGTCCGGCTGCGACATAGGCTGATCCTAAGCGAAAACGGTATTCGGGATTGCCAGGCGTCAGAGATACCGCTCTTTTTAAATCCGCAATACCGTTAGCCGCACGCTGGGACATCATCATCGCCACCCCTTCGTGAAACCAAGCTTGCGCGAACTTCGGGTCTATCTCTATCGCTCGCTTAAAAAACGGCAAGGCGTCCGTCATGCGGCCGGTAGCTGCCAGGATAAAACCAATCTGGTCCTGATATTCAGCCGCTGCGGGGTCTAACTGCGCTAGCTTTTCATAATCGGCCAAGGCTCCAGCCACATCATGAGCCGCCAGCTTTCGCTCTGCTTCCGCGCGTAACGTGCTATTTTCCGGCGGTTGTGCCAGGACGGCGACGGCGAAAACCAGCGCGACGGACAAAAGGCAGATGCGAATTGCGCTGCTCCTTTATTGCGCCCGGCCTAAAGAAAACGTGATGCCGCGTTCGCTGTTCAATTTTGCGGAAAGCGTGGTATCCACCCTAGCCAGAGAAATTTGCTTCTGTTTGCGGTCAGGCGTGACATATTTTAATTGATCGCCGTCGGTCCAATAGGCGATGGCCGTCTCTGCGCCCCCATCTTTAAGAGCGAGGATCACAACCTGTTCGCCAACTGGCGGCTTGGTGGGAGCATCTGGCGGAGCCATTTTGACGGGATTGGAATAGATCTTCACAAGCTCGTGGTCGGCGGCGCGACCGTCGGCCTGTGGCGTCCGGGCGATAGGGCCGAGCAGTGGGTTGGGCGGGTCCGACTGGATCACGACTACTGGCGGCGGATTTCCGGCGTCGGGATCGGGAGCGGCGTACAGAGACGGATCCACGTACGATGGATAGCCATAGGCTGAAGGACCACCCAGCACCAGCACATTGCTTCTCTGGCCTCCCAATATAAACGGCCTGAACGGCGGAAACCGAACCGGCCTACTCGGGAGCGTCCCTTGCACCGACGCCGCCAAATTCCCGGCAAATGAGGGATTGGTGATCCGCCCCGCACCGGTCAAGGGCCTGTTCTGTGCGGAAGCGGCCAGCGCCGCAATGGCCACCAACATTCCAACTCTCATTCCATTTACCATCGGGTGACCCTTTGCCACCTTGTCAAGATGCTTTCCACAGGTCAAAGGTTGCTCTACCTATAGCTAAACGAAAATTGTTCCTTTAAGGTAGAGTGCCGCGCGGCCACCGATCCGCACGCGACCGCCCGCCAGCTGGCACTGTAACTCCCCGCCGCGGCGGGAAATTTGCCGGGCCGTCAGACGGTCCTTTCCCAATTCCCGAGCCCAGTAGGGAATCAAGGTGCAATGCGCAGATCCGGTCACCGGGTCCTCCGGAACGCCCTTAGCTGGCGCAAAGAAACGCGAGACAAAATCGCAATCATCCCCCGGCGCCGTGGCAATAACCGCGAACCGGTCGATGTGCTTCAGCGCCTCCATATCGGGTTCAAGCGATCGCACCTCGGCTTCGGAATGATATCGAACCAAGTAGTCCCGCGCTGCCAGGATCTCCAACGGGAGACCGCCCAGAGATTTTGTCAGCCCGTTGTGAATGTCGACCGGTGCTGGAGGAAGCGACGGAAAGTCCATTTCGAGCAGATCGCCCCGTTTCTCTACGGTCAGGCCGCCCGATTTGGTGTTGAAGTGAACGGTATTGCCTTTGTGTCCAAGTACCTCGAAGAGTAAGTGTGCCGAGGCAAGCGTCGCATGGCCGCAAAGGTCGACCTCAACGGCAGGCGTGAACCAGCGCAGGCGG
>JBARMQ010000372.1:0-2172 GCA_049802535.1 Bryobacteraceae bacterium
CGCACGATCCATTCCAAGAAAGAGGGGCGTTCGCCGCGCCGCTTCGGTCGTGACGAACGCCCCAGATCAAAAACAGAGATCAATAACAAAGATGGATGGCAACAACTCAGCAACGACTCGTGCAGAGAAATGCCTGGGAAGAAACCCTCAGCCTGCGGCCGCGGTCAGAGACGAGTTAATCGACGACCAGATGGTGCTGATGCTGGTTTTCACGGTCGTCAGAACGCCAACAGCAGCGAGAGCGATAAACGCAAGCAATAGCGAGTATTCCACTAAATCCTGCCCCTCCTCGTCCTGCCAAAAAGCCTTCACAAATGACTTGCTCATAATTACTCCTTTCAACTGAACAACTGAATATTCCGGGGGTACAAAAGTATTATCGGGAGCGCCAGCCCATTCTTTAGAACTTTCTTCACCGGGGCCGGAATAAGATGGCCATTCCGTTGTCGTAGACCGGCTTCCATTCGCGGGACTCCTTCAGGATGGAAGCCAACGGATCGGTAGTTCTGAGCAGAACCGCATCGAAATGGTACCGCCGAACCTGATGTTGCCAGTCATAACGGCCGTTCAGCAGAGTCATCCATTCCCGATCGAAAGCCGCTCCATAGAAATCGGTACGGTCATCTACAAAGACTTTTTCGGGATAGCGGCGATAAATCAAATAATCGCCCCATTGGTCGCCGGTTAGGACGCGGTGCCCGCCATAACGATTGAGTTCGGCGATGGCCGCGACTGGAAAGACTTGAGCACTGAAGACCGGTTGGAACTTTGGAAGTGGCGAAGGGCTTCGCAACAGTAACCCAATCGTGATCAGCGCTAAGACTGGGAGAATCGGCACACGTTCCACTCTCTCAAGCTCGCGGAATTCATTTCCAAAAGAAAAAACGCGGCATCTCAAAGAAAGGAGCCAGGGCGGCATGGACGATGACCGTGTTTCGTACGACGCCCGCCGCAACAGGGAGGCGATGGGGCCTGCGGCGAACAGGGCGTAAATCGGAATATTGCGCGTCGAGTGAAGCGCGAGATGCGCCCAAACGGCAACCACCAGAGCTTCACCCCAACGATTGCGGCGAATATTCGACAGAGAGGCCAGCAGCCCCAACAAGAGGAGCGCTTCAAAGTACAACGCCGGCGGATGATGAAAATCAAGCGATTGGAATTCGCTGATGGCGTCGAGCTGCCGGGCATCGCGAAGATAACTGAGCACGTGACGGTGCAGGTCCAGCCCATAGGGGTTAAGCGTAGTTGCCAACACGCAGACGGCGGCGCACGCAAAATATTCGATGGCTACCTTCCATCGGACATGCAGCGGTGTGGTGCTGTTCGTGGACAGCTCTTGCATCAAATGTCCAAGGCCATAGAGCCCAAGCGTCAGTGGAGCAATGAAGAACGACCCATGCAAATTAGCCCATATTGCGGCAAGCGCCGGAATGGACCAGAGCGCCCAGCGTTTGCCACGCTCCGATGCGCCGATGAGTCCGATGGTGGTGAGCGTCAGGAGCCAGGACGCTAAGTGCGGCCTTGCCAGCCAATGAAGGCTGGATGTTTCGAGAACCAAGAGCGTAAGGCCAAACGCAAACACGTCATTCGAGCAGCGTTCGCGCACTTGACGGAAGAGCACGACGGCGATTACCCCGAGCAACACGATATGCACCCACACGACACCGGCGAGCGACCAGTAGCGGTGAATTAAGGCGGCTAAGACATCCCAACCCCACTCCCAAGCAAACCAAGGCTTTCCGGGCATGGTGAACGAGAAGGGGTCGGACGCCGGCACAGAACCATGGGCCAAGATCCACTCGCCGGTTCGAATGTGGAGGCCGGTATCGGCGTCACCGAGTAGGGTCGCGGTTCCTTTGAGGACAACAAAGAGGCAAATGGCCGGAAGCAGAAAAGCGAAGTCGGTCAGCGACGGGAGGAAGCGCACAAGCAATGGCGTGGCTGGCGTTTCCCTCGTGGAGGTCCGATCGACTATGGCAGAGGCGTTCACGCGCGCGATCAACCGTTGAGCAGAGTTTTTTCCATCAGCAGGAAGGCGACCGCGCCCACGGCGATGCTAAAGCCATGCGGCAGTTTCAGCGCGTTCGGATCTCGCACTCTCAGCGAGGGTAGAGTAGCGCGCGCCGTTCGGAAGCGCAGGAGGTTCGACGCAAGCGACGAGGTGTTCAGCAC
>JBARMQ010000373.1:0-9805 GCA_049802535.1 Bryobacteraceae bacterium
GCACAGCACCATGGAACTCTTGGGAAACTTCAATTTCGTAATCGACCGGAACGGGACGGTCTGTCAATTGAAGCCGCCCTTTTCCAGTGACAGTGCGTACATGTCTGCTGCTCATATAAGGGGGACACCTTATTCCCTAAAAACCATTTTAGATCAAATTTGTTTCACCGTGTTTTGACCCCTTCCCCGGCCTTTCGTTTCGTACAACATAGGGTCCTTTATGTTGTAGTAATTTGCCCCGCTTCCTTGCCCGCTCTCCGACCGTTTTTCTTGCCATTGGTGGCAATCCCGCGTATCGTTCGTTACGCTGGATAAGGAAGGGCTTGAATTCCATGGCAACCTTACACATTGAGATTCCCGATCAGAAGGCCGCCGCTCTCAAAGCGTATGCCCAGGCACAGGGCCTTACCGTCGAGAAGTGGCTTGAGCAGCTCGTTGAGCAAGCTACCCCTTCAAGTTCAGAGCCGCCGGTCGTCGAAGATGACCGTCCCATCTGGGAAATTTTCGCCGATGCCATGAAAGACGTTCCGCGTGAAGATTTAGCCTTGCTCCCTAAAGACGGGGCTGCCCAGATCGATCATTATCTCTACGGCCATCCCAAGACGTGAGAACAATTTTTGCCGATACGTTTTACTGGACTGCTCTTACCAGCCCGGACGACACCTTCTATCTGAAAGCGCTCGAATTCAGCCGCCTTCTGGTGCCGGATCGGATTATCACTTCCGATGACGTGCTGGTCGAATACCTGGCTTTCTTCGCAAAAGCGGGTCCCAGTGTTCGCGCCCAGGCTGGTCGCCTCGTCGCGCGTCTCTTGCAAGACCCCCGCGTTGTGGTCGTCCCTCAAAGCCATGAATTGTTTCTGGACGCCCTGGACCTGTATCGGGGGCGTCCCGACAAGAGCTATAGCCTTACGGACTGTATATCGATGCTCATCATGCGCCGCCAAGGTATAACCGGGATTCTGACGCACGACCGGCATTTTGAGCAGGAAGGTTTTCGCGCCCTGTTTCGGGATTCCTGACGCCAGCCGACGGTATCGCGGAGCAGATCAAACACACGCATCATTTGGCACGACCAATGGCAAGCACATCGGGCAGGGAAAGCCTTCCCCTCGCTCCGAGCGCCCTAAACCGGCGTTTTTCGCTACCCCTTCTGCGGGGAGAGGGTGTTGCAGATCAATGGAACGGAAAACCGGGTTAAGAACGTTATAGAGCGAGAGCGCGCCACCGTCCGGAGTGCGGACTTGTGGTCCAGAGATCGGAGCATCGCCTCAAACGCCGGGCCTGAATCATTTCACGCTTCACTGCATCTATCTTGATATCAAGGTATTTTAGTGGAGATTGAGGAGACGCAATGTCATTACGACCAGTCAAACAAATTATTGAGACGACGGCCACCATCGAAGGTGCGGGAGTGAAACTGCAGCGGGCGTTTGGGTTTGGCAAGACGAAGGATTTCGATCCTTTTCTGCTGCTGGACGACTTCCGCAATGACAATCCGAAGGACTATTTGGCCGGATTTCCGTGGCATCCGCATCGCGGGATCGAGACGATTACGTATGTGCTTGCGGGCACGGTTGAGCATGGAGACAGCCTGGGCAATCGAGGCAAAATGGCCGCTGGCGACGTGCAGTGGATGACGGCGGGCAGCGGTATCTTGCATCAGGAGATGCCGAAGGGAGACGCACAGGGGCGGATGCACGGATTTCAACTTTGGGCGAACCTACCCTCGGCCTTGAAGATGACGCACCCGCGTTACCAGGACATTCCGTCGAGTGCGATACCGGAGGTTACTGACGACGACGGTACGCACGTACGCGTGATCTGCGGCGAGTTCTGGGGCAAGAAGGGACCAATCGAAGGAGTGGCGGCGGATCCTCACTACGTTGATATTTCGGTGGCGCCTGGGCGCCGGAAGCGGCTGAAGGTGGAGACCGCGCGCAATGCGTTCGCTTACATATTTGCCGGAGCGGGAACGTTTCGGGATGCTTCCGAGCCCCGTGCTGTTTTGACGGATCAAGCCGCTAAAGCCGATGCGGAGCCGGTGTATGACGCCAAGAATCATTCACTGGTGCTGTTCGACAGCGGGGACGAGATTACGGTACAAGCGGGACCTGAGGGCATTCGGTTCCTGCTGGTGTCGGGTAAACCGATTGAGGAGCCGGTCGCATGGTACGGCCCCATCGTCATGAACACGCAAGAGCAACTGAGGCATGCGATGGCCGATCTCCAGAACGGCACATTTATCGGGTAAGGGTGTCCATTTTAATGACCAACGTTAGGCCGATTGTTTAGGATGGAACGGTACTGGCGCCGAACCAGCACTACTGGGCTCCGGGGTTGCCAGGTCCAGATTAACCACAACTGGCTCTTGTCCGCTGCGCACCACCACGGCCTCGCAAGGACCGGATGAATCGGCGTTGATTTCCTGATGGGGAACATAGGGCGGAACGTAGATGAAATCGCCTGGTCCAGCCTCATCGACGTATTCCAAGTGATCACCCCAGCGCATCCGGGCGCGTCCCTTCACAATATAAAGAACCGTCTCAAGCTCGCCATGGTGGTGCGGACCCGTTCGAGCGCCGGGCTGTACGACAACCGTACCAGCCCACAGCTTGCTTGCCCCCGTCCGCGCGTAGGTGATGGCGGCGGAGCGAGACATCCCTGCAGTTTGCGGCGTGTTCGCATCCAGCTCGCCCGCGCGGACAATTTTAATTCCGTTCGCCTGCCAGTCCATAGTTCGAAGATATACCGATAGGTAGAATCGGCTACATATGAAAGCTGTGGTTGCGGACCCAATCGGGGGGCCCGAAAATCTGAAGTATACCGATTTGCCGATGCCCGAACCGGGCGAAGGGGAGGCGGTTGTCAAAATAGCAGCCGCTGGCGTCAACTTCATCGACGTCTATTTCAGAACCGGATTTTACAAGGCGCCGGAGTTCCCTGTGCGATTGGGAAGTGAAGGCGCGGGAACCGTGGTGGCCGTAGGCAATGGCGTTACGCTGCCAATCGGCACGCGCGTTGCCTACACGATGGCACGTGGTTCGTATGCGGAATACGCTGCAGTTCCCGCAAACATCCTGGTGGAGCTTCCATCGGAAGTTAGCTTTAAAGATGCAGCCGCATCTATGCTGCAAGGGATGACGGCCCACTACCTTACGCATTCGACGTTCGCTCTGCAGCCTGAGCAGAGTTGCCTTGTGCATGCCGCAGCCGGCGGCGCGGGCCTCCTGATTGTTCAAATGGCGAAGATCGCAGGCGCAACTGTGATTGGGACAGCGTCGACCGAAGAGAAGGCGGATCTGGCGCGCGAGCATGGTGCAGACCACATGATCGTGTACACCAAGACAGATTTCGTGGAAGAAGTGAAGCGGATCACCAACGGGAGGGGCGTAAACGTGGTCTACGACTCGGTCGGCAGCACGACGTTTCACAAAAGCCTCGATTGCCTGCTCCCGAGAGGGATGATGGTCAGCTTTGGTCAATCCAGTGGGCCCGTTGGACCAATCGATCCTCTGGTACTGAGCCAGAAAGGTTCGCTGTTTCTGACGAGGCCGTCGCTCGGGTATTACATCGCCAATCCTGGTGAGCTGCATTGGCGATCGTCGGACATCTTCAAATGGATCGCCGGCGGACAGTTGCGGCTGCACATCCATAAGATCTATACGCTCGCCGCCGCTGCCGATGCACACCGCGATCTCGAGAGCCGCCGCACAACAGGAAAACTCTTGCTCGAACCATGACAAAAAATTCTTCAGGCGAATTTGAAAGCCGTAGGCAGCTGCTGCGGCAGATCTGGAAAGAGGCCCGCATCGATGCGCTGCTGATCACCGCCCTTCCGAACGTTCGTTACTTGAGCGGCTTTACGGGGAGCAATGCGATGCTCCTCATAACATCGGATCGTGACCTCCTCTTTACTGACCCGAGATACCAGGCGCAGGCGCCGCGCGAATCCGACTGCGACGTCAAGATAGCCAAGGGACCGTTGACGAAAGAAGTTCTGAAGTGGGCCAAACGACTAGGTATCCGAAGGCTTGGTTTTGAAAAAACGCGCATCAGCTTTGCGCACTATCGCGCACTTAAAGAAGACGAGGCCGGATTGCGGCTTGTGGCGGTAACGGGTGCGCCGGAGAAGTTGCGTATGGTGAAGTCGGCCGCCGAAGTGGAAGCGATTCAAGCATCGGTGGATCTAAATTCACGCGCCTTTGAGGAAGGCTTCCAACACTTCCAGCCATCGATGACAGAGGTGGAACTCGCAGCGGAAATCGATTACCGGATGCGTCGATTAGGGGCCGACAGCAATGCATTTGCCACAATCGTAGCTTCGGGAGAGCGGACTGCATTACCCCACGCGCATCCCGGCGGCCACGCTATAGAACGCAATCAATTACTATTAATTGACATGGGTGCGACGGTCGCCGGTTATGCCAGCGATATGACTCGGACCCGTGCCGTGGGAACGGTCAGCGCAAAGCTTCGGGGAATGTATCGGGCAGTGTTGGAAAGCCAGCTTGCTGCAATCGATGCAGTGCGGCCGGGTGTTCCGTGTTCGCGAGTGGACGCGGCGGCGCGAGAAGTCCTGCGCGGCCATGGATTGGACAAGTCGTTCATCCATTCGACTGGGCATGGCCTGGGGCTGGAGATACATGAAGATCCAAGGCTTGGCCGAAAGGAGAAAACGAAGTTAGCCGCCGGTATGGCGATCACCATCGAGCCGGGAGTCTATATCGAGGGATTGGGCGGCATTCGCATTGAAGATACGGTGGTGGTGACGCCGAACGGATGCCAAGTATTGACGCCGACGGGCAAAGATTTAGTGGCCTTGTGAGATGCACGCCGGTTCCCACAAGCAAGGAGCATATATACGGGAATGATGCCTTGGAGGGCTGTGCCGGGACTGAATTGCGCAGCTTATAAATTAGGATGACAACTGACGAGATCAAAGAACTGATTCGGGTGGTCCTGGAGACAGGCATCAATGAGCTCGAAGTGCGCCGCGGTGAAAACAGTGTACGTATCCGCCAGAGCGCGCAAGGCTCAAGTCAAGAGTACATAGTGGGACCTGTTCCGGCGCCCAATCCGTTAGCGGCTACTACTGGGGCGCCTGGCGGCAGCTCAGCCGGCGCCCCCGCCACCAATGACGAACGAGATATCGCCGTGCGGTCGCCCATTGTGGGCACTTATTATGATGCGCCAGCCCCAGGGATGCCCCCGTTCGTTAAAGTCGGCGATGCGATAGAGCCCAAGCAGGTGCTCTGCATCATTGAGTCGATGAAGTTGATGAACGAGATTGAGGCGGAATTTGCGGGAACTGTGATTGCGAAACATTTGGAAAACGGCAAGCCTGTCGAGTATGGCGAGGCTTTATTTGCAATCCGTCCCCGTTAGTCCAACAGCCACACATGTTTCGTAAAATTCTGATTGCGAATCGCGGCGAAATTGCGCTGCGTGTGATTTGCGCCTGCAAGGAATTAGGAATTAAGACCGTTGCTGTATATTCTGAAGCCGACCGCCACAGTTTACATGTCCGGTTTGCCGATGAGGCGATCTGCATTGGTCCGGCTAAAAGTGCCCGCAGTTATTTAGATATTCCTTCTGTGATCAGTGCGGCGGAAATAACTAATGTAGATGCGGTGCATCCGGGCTATGGGTTCCTGAGTGAGAACGCGGACTTTGCCGAAGTCTGTGAAACCTCAGGGATCAAATTTATCGGTCCAAAGCCTGAAGTGATACGGCAAATGGGCCTGAAGCAGCGAGCCCGCGCCATCATGAAGGATGCTGGAGTACCCATCCTGCCGGGTTCCGATGGCCTGTTGCCCGGGCATGAACAAGCTTTGAAATTGGCAGAAAAGATTGGCTATCCCGTGATGCTGAAGGCGGCAGCTGGTGGCGGGGGGCGCGGCATGCGGGTGGTGCGTGAGGAAAGCGAACTGCCCCATCTGCTGACGCAGGCCAAGGCGGAGGCGACGGCCGCATTTTCATGTGGCGACGTCTACATGGAGAAATTGGTCGAAGCGCCCAGACACATTGAATTTCAGATTCTCGCCGATGAACACGGTGACGTGCGAGTATTGGGCGAACGCGAGTGTTCCATTCAGCGCCGTCATCAGAAGCTGATTGAAGAGGCGCCGTCGCCCGTCGTTTCGACCGATTTGCGCCGCGAAGTTTCGGAGCGTCTGCGCATAGCCATGGGCAGCATCGGCTATACCAACGCGGGTACGGTTGAGTTCCTGATGGATGAGAACGGCAATCTCTACTTCATCGAAGTGAACGCGCGCATTCAGGTGGAGCACCCTGTCACAGAGTTCGTCACGGGAGTGGACTTAGTGAAAGCCCAGTTGCAAATAGCCGCCGGTCAAAGATTGGCCGAGTTCTTTCCTGATGAGATCGTCTTGCGTGGTCATGCAATTGAATGCCGGATCAATGCCGAACACCCTGAAACCTTCGCGCCATCGCCGGGAAGAATCACTGGACTGAATCTGCCGGGCGGGATTGGCGTGCGCGTCGACACGGCAGCTTACACGGACAGTGTTATTCCGCCTTACTACGACTCGCTAGTGGCAAAGCTGATCACCCACGGGAAGGACCGCGAGGAAGCATTGGCTCGCATGCGTCGAGCACTCGACATGTTTGTCATCGAGGGCATTCACACAAGCATTTCGCTGCACGAGAAGATTCTAATGGATCCGGGCTTCATTGCAGGACGGTTTGACACCACCTTCCTAACAACATTTTTTAACCACGGAGTGGGCGGCGCGGCCGCCTGACAAAACTAAAAGCCCGAAGCGGCCCCGGCGGCGAGTGGAGTGTCTTTATTGTGCTTCTCGACGTGGCGCTTAATGTCGGGCCAAAATTCCTTGATAATGTTTCCCACGACGTCCGACTCCCAGAAATTTCCAGCCTCTTCGGCAATGTCGCCAGTGGTTCGTTGATGCGGATGGTACGAACTGGCGACCGTCGCGGCCATAATGTTGCCCAAAATTTCCGGACTATTGAAAGTCCAGTTGCCGCTGTTATTCCGGCAGACAAACATGCGGCTTAAGGCATACAGCAGTCGCGTGCGGGTGGGTCCCTCCGCCCGGCGGAAATAGCGCGGGTCGTCGTGAAAGATTGTCGGGACGATCGCTTCCGGGAAATAATTTCCAATCGTTTGATCGGCGTATTGAATTCCATAGCGATGCACGAAACCTTCAACCCCTTGCCCGTATTCCCGATTGTTACTTCCCTCCGCTTGGGAGAGTCCCGCAAAGAAAGCTGTGGTGATGAAAACCGGATAGTCAAACGAGTCCTTGCTGGCTATGACAAATTTCGCTCTGGTAGTAAGCGGGATAAAGACTGCGCTCTCCTCAGCAGTCTTGTAGTTTGGAAGTACGCCAAAGGCTCGCTTGTCTTCGATAGGTTGCCCGGGACCGGCTTCCCTCTTGCCGGGAGGAGCAGCAACAGTGCCGGGCTGCGGTTGTGCGGCTTGAGAAGTCGAGGTTTGCGCAGTGGCCACCGGGCTGGGAGAAGAAGGAGAAGGTACTTCGGAAGATCCGCTAATGGCTTGCGCGTAGGAGCCGATGGGAGCTGCCGTCGCCAGGACACACACCAACAAAGCACTCGGGCCTAAGCGCCGGGAATGAAACATTCGATAAGTAATCCTAAAAATGCGAGAAGCGCGATGCAAGGAATGCGGGCTGAAGCAAAGCCAACATAACTACTGTCGTTTGATGTGATCGGGACAGTCAAGGTTACCTTGACGCTTTGCTGCTATCCTGGTCGTGAAGGCGAAGTCAGTTCCTAGCCTAGAATCAAGGGTTTATGGTCCTTGCGCAACTCGGCATCGAAGCACCGTGTTTACCATAATTTACGGTAGGTGCTCAAAAAGCTGGAACACGATGGTGAGGGGAACAATCCAAACAGAGCATATGCAGGACGTCTTGCCGGGCTTGCCCGAGCCTGGGATAGAAGAACAGCAAGTTGACCGAAATGCGGCAAAAGCCCGTTCCAAAACTTCAAGCCTGAAGTTTTACATTCACGACTCTGCTGCTTATTTCCGCATTGAACTCATCGGCGAATTGGCTGAAATAGACCTTGGTGAACTTGTGGGGTGCTGGCATACGGCCAAATCATCCATCGCGGGACGCAAGCTTGCGATCGACGTGCGTCACCTCAAAAGTCTCGATGACGACGGCCGTCAGTGGCTGGATTCAATGGTCAGAGAAGGCGCATGCTATATCACCGGAAAAGATCGCTCCGGGGTATTTCAGGTTCGCGCGGATTGGCGTCCTGGCGGTTCCAATTCTAACGATCGGAAATCGCCGCCCAAGCTTCTGCGGGCGCTGCTTCGAATGGTTACGTTTAGTCGTTTGCCCGCGCTCAAACCAACACGGTAAAAGCCGACTCTGTGCGGGTCACAGGTCTATAGGCGGTATCGCGTTCCAGGGGCTCCCGGCCAGCTTCGCGAATCAGGCGTAGCAGATCCTGCCGGCGAAGGTGCTGGGCAGTGGTTGCTCCGGCGTCGTGATAGATCTTTTCCTCGACCACCGTCCCATCGATATCGTTCGCTCCAAAGCGCTGCGCGATCTGCGCCACGCTAGGGGTCATCATGATCCAATACGCCTTAATGTGAGGAATGTTGTCGAGCATTAGCCGGGCAAT
The DNA here is from genome assembly GCA_049802535.1 of Bryobacteraceae bacterium. GTDB lineage: Bacteria > Acidobacteriota > Terriglobia > Bryobacterales > Bryobacteraceae > Bog-105. The sequence continues at coordinate 8,640 of JBARMQ010000373.1, forward strand.
GGCAATCTGCTTCAGGTCGTCAAAGCCGGACGTCTTCGGTAGATGTGAGAGCGCCGTGTTGGCGGGATGAAAAGCGAGCGGGATGAACGTAACGAAGCCGCCCGTTTCGTCTTGAACAGCCCTCAACTTGACTAAATGGTCCGAAAGGTCCTCGGCAGTCTCAAGATGGCCATAGAGTAAAGTGCAGTTGCTCTTAAGACCAATTTGATGCGCCATACGCGCTGTCTCCAGCCACTCGTCTCCATCGATCTTGTGGTCGCAAATAATCCGCCGCACCCGCTCTGAAAAGATTTCCGCTCCGCCGCCCGGCATAGAATCAACACCGGCATCCTTCAACCGTTCCAGCGTTTGCCGAATCGACAGCTTGGCTCGTTTGGCTAAATAGGCAACTTCCACCATCGTGAAAGCCTTCAAATGGACGTCCGGATAGCGAACCTTGAGCCCACGCAGCATTTCGCAAAACCAGTCCAGCGTCAGTTCCGGATGAAGGCCGCCGACAATGTGAAACTCAGTGACAGCTTCGGCGTAGCCCTTGCCGGCGACCTCCCAAACTTGTTCAAGCGACATGGTGTAGCCGTTCGGATCTTTGGCCTTCTTACCGAAAGCGCAAAGCCGGCAACTCGCAACGCAGACATCGGTCGGGTTGATATGTCGATTCACATTGAAATAGGTGGTATCGCCATGCAAACGCTCCCGGACGCTATTCGCCATATAGCCCAAGCCGAGGATATCGTTGCTGCGAAACAGCGTTACTCCATCGTCATAGGTCAGACGATCTCCGCCCTGAACCTTCTCATAGATCGGTCGCAGGCGAGCATCGTCAATCTTTGGATTCGACATGTTTAGCTTTCATAGTAAGGGTCTTTGCCTCAGTAGGATGTCAGCAGCTCCGAAGGCAAAGAAGAGTACACTGACGTAGCTGTTCACAGTGAAAAAGGCCGCGTTCAGCCGCGATAAGTCGCTCGGGTTAACCAGTTTGTGTTCGTACGCAAGCAGTGCGGCAACCGCCAACACACCTATGAAGCTGAGCGCACCGAGATGGAATTGAATGACGAGCGCTAACAAACAGATCACCATCGCAAGGTGTAAGATTTTGGCGGTGAACAAAGCGCGAGCTAGGCCTATATTCCGCGGGATGCTATGCAAACCTTCGCGACGATCGAAGT
>JBARMQ010000374.1:0-33441 GCA_049802535.1 Bryobacteraceae bacterium
GGCTCACCCTTGCGCTCCCGTTCTTTTTGGGCGGCCGACTCGGAAACCGCGCTGACTGCTGCTTGAAATTGGTTCATCACGAAAGAGGCGACAAACCCCCCGATGGCGCCGGCAGCAATGCTTTTCCACGTAGTTGCCGAGCAGGTAGTTTCCGAGTCAGAGTGCGAACAGATCATCCATTCCTCCATGCGTATGGATCTGTTTAGCGCGTCTGACGATACCCGCAAAATGTTCGTGGCTTAGTGGGGCACAGTCCTGGTACGGTTTTTCAAATGGCGATTCAGGATGAAGAGCAAGATGGCTGCTGGAATAAGCGCGAAATAGGGCCAATAGGCGGCGACCGGAGGCTGTTTGTCCAGGATGGTGAGTGAGTTTTTAGTGGTGGCCACAAATCCCGCAGGTGAGTGGATCGTGATCGTCACATTCCAGACGCCAGTAAATAAGTGCGCGGAAGCAGCATAGAGCAGTTTATTCGCGGATTGTCCGGCGCGAGCCTCGATTTGTTCCTTAGCATCTGAATTGCGGAAGATCAAGGTTACGTTGGCGTCCAGTTGTGGGGTTCCGTCCGCAGCGTTTTGGAGAAGCACAGTAAAATCTTGACTGCCAGCGCGTAACGGTGCGTCGGCGCTGAAGAGGCTGACGACATACGGACCAGCTTGTTGGTGCAACAACAACACGCCGCCATGCCCCCATAAACAAGCGGCAAGCGCAAGAAGGACCCAAAGGATGTTCAATGCATCATGCCGCGCATTTGCATGGGTTCCATGAGAATCCACACACCTAGGCCATACAGCGCGCAAGATAGCGTGGCCCAGGGGACGACGACGGCGAATTCCCGGTGAATTTTTGTTGCGCTTTGTTGTGCGATGCGCCAACACACATATAGGGTAAGCAGCAGGCCGGCATCGAGCAGCAGCAACTGCGCACCGGTCATCCCATCGGGCACGCCAAAGGGAGTCGCCAGATGATAGAGCAAGTGAGCGCACCACATGGCGAACCCGAGAGGCACAAGTGATAGCACGAAGCGGCGGACTGATTGGAGAAGGCCGCTTTGGATGGTCAATCCGGCCCAACGATTCAACGCTGCGCACAACGCGGTGATGAGCGCGGGGATGGCGATGATGCCGCTAAACACCAGCACCGCAATGATCCAGGGCAACGATTGGGGGCCAAAGCGGGCGTGCAAGCCGTGCTCCCACATGATTACCGGGGCGACCATGCCGGCGGCATTGACGAACGCTCCAAATACCATCACGAGAACGAGGGCGGCCAGATCATTGCGTTTGGAAAGGCGGCCGAGCGAGGAACGATATGGATCGCTGAGCAAGGTGCTGGCAGGCATGACGGGGAGATAGGCGACATTGTCATGCGGGCAAGCCTTGACGCAATCCAGACAGAACGTGCAGTCGAGGTTGCCAACTTTCTTCGGCTGGAACAGGTAAAGTTCACAGCCGCGCGAGTGCGTATTGCCGCGAATGCAATCGTAGGTTTGGCAAGAGCGGCAAACGTCCTGCTTACGAACGCGAATTTCGCCTGGCGAGACCAAGGAGCTAATGAAGTGGAACTGGCCAATGGGACAAACGTATTTGCAGAAACTGGCGCCGCGGAAGAGCGTGTCTGTCAAAATCGCAGCAACAAAATACCCGGTGATTAACCATGCGGTCAACCAGGGGCTGTCCCAGAGCGAGAACGCCTCGTAAGCCCATAAGTACAGGGCCAGTAGAACCGCCGCGATCCATTTATTGCGAAGACGTTGCGGCCAGCGGAGTCGCGGGGGAAAGATTTTACGGGCGAGATCGCGCGCCAGCGTGAAGGGGCAAGCGAGGCAAAAGAGATTGCCTACGGCCAATAGCGCGACGACCGAAAGACCACGCCAATAGATCCAAGGCCATACGCCCGCTTTGTTGAGCGAGGCGACTTGGGCGCCACGGAATCCGTCGGCGATCACAACAACCGCCAGCACCAACATGGCGAGTTGGGCGGCGCGGCGCAGCAAGGGAAGGGGCAATCTTCGCCGCGGTGAGAGTGGCGGTCGCTTGATCGCACGCTGGGGCATGGATCCAGCGGGGCTGAAGATCCCGAACGTCAGGACGATGGCGGGAATGAGATACGCGATGGAACCCGGCACCCACATGATGACTCCCGCAAGCGCTTGATCGCGCGAGGCCCCTGAGACACCTTGCAGTGTTGCGTAATTTGGGTACAAGACTACGCCTGAAAAAACGAAGAAGGCCGAGAGAGCCGTATTCACAATGTCAGCGAGGAGCAGATACGGAATCATGGTCCACCGCGGCCACGGCGGACGGCCAGGCGTGGGCTGCACCACGGGCCACCAAAATAGAATGGCGGTCCAGAAAAAACAAGCGTGTTGCACACCATGCCAGAAGGGCGATTGGAGAACTAACTCATAAAACTTGGGGAGATGCCAGAGGATGGTGCTGGCGATGTAGACGCCCCAAGCGAACGATGGGAATACCAACAGACGCCCGACGCGTCGCAACCTTGGCCAAGCGAGGAATGGACCGAGACCTTCTTTGACGAACCATTTCGGCAAGCCTCGCAGAAGCGGCAGCATGGGCCGCCCCATCAACAGCAACGGAGGCGCAACCATCATAAGCAGCAGATGCTGCGTCATGTGAGTTGAGAGATAGAGCGTGTCGAAGGTATCTAACGGCGAGTCGAGCGCGAGGAACAAGACAGCGAGGCCGCCGAGGAACGCCGCTAGTCGCGACTGGTCTTCCGTGAACTCGATCAAGCGTCGGCCACGCAGCCAACCGCGCAGATAGATGAGAGCTACTAAAATCAGCAACGCGAGCGAAGGAACATCCAGGTTCCACGAGGCGAGCATCGCGGTCCCTGTATTCACGTTGCTACCGCAGCGCCGCCTTTAGAGGATCCGAAGTCGGAAGCGGGGATGCTTTGCTGCTGTTGGGATCGAAACCTTTCGGTAGCGGCTTTCCGCCTTCGGGCTGGTTGGAGTTATGCGCTCGCGATGCCCAATTCGGCTGAAGCGTGTCCATGAAGGCGACGACGGCATCGACCTCCGCCGGGCTTAATTTCTTACCGTAGGCGGGCATGTTGCCGCCGCCTTGAATGACTTGCCGGACAAGCTCATCGTGGGTTAGGCGCGTGGCGACGGAATCGAGCGCGGGGCCGCGTTGGCCGCCGTGGCCGCCCAAGGCATGACAGTTACGGCACTGCTTATCCTGCAAAACCAACGCGCCATGAATTTGAAGCGGGGACCGGCCTTTGAGATATTCGACGGGCACGGCGGTTCCGCTCCAGGCGGACATGTCGGGCGACCACGGCGAGGTTTCGCCCATATAGGTCAGAGTACCCAGCACGAGGACGACGAGCACCACGCCCAAAACCGCGACAGGCCTGCGGAGCGCGCTCTTTTCGCCGGTTCCGGAGACGAAGGGCAGAATGAGCAGGAAGCCGATCATCAGCAGCGGGGCGACAAAGAGAATCAGCACCTCCATCCAGTCAGGCAGGAGCGCCAATGCGGCAAAGATCGAAAGGAAATAGAAGTCCGGACGAGGGTTGGTCTCGATGATCGTCGGATTGGGCGGACCGCCTGGACCTTTCGGGCCGAAAACGGCGGCGCACGCTAAGATCCCCACGACAACGATGGCTGAAAAGATTAGATCTTTGCCGATGGCAAATGGCACGAAGGGGACGCCGTCGTTTTTCAAGACATCTTCGTAATAGGCGTCGTAGGTGGCCTTATGAACAAGCTTGCCGGGAACGGGATATTCGTTGATGCCCTTGGTGAGGACCAAGCGCAGGTGCACACTGATCAAGGCGATGATGAGGCCGGGAATGATGAAGACATGCAAGGAGAAGAAGCGGGACAGAGTTTCGCCCGCTATGATGGGCCCGGCGAGCAGCAAATGAACCAGTTGGGCGCCGATGAGGGGAACGCGGCCAGTGATAGATGCGCCGATGCCGAGACCCCAATAGGCGTCTTGATCGAAGCGCATCACCTGGCCAGTGAATGCCAAGCCTAAGGTCATCAGCAGAAGAAAAATGCCGCTGAGCCAAGTCATTTCTCGCGGGTATTTATAAGCGCCGAAGAGGAAGACCTGAATCATATGCATGGTCATCAGAGCGACCATAAAATTCGATCCCCAGTAGTGAATGGCGCGCATGTACCATCCGAGCGCCTGAACGTGGTTCAGATACTGCAGGCTGGTCCAGGCTTCGTTGGCGGAGGGAACGTAGACAAACGCGAGACAAGCTCCGCTGATGACTTGAATGACGAAGCAGAGCAGGGTCGCGCTGCCGAAGACATACCACCAGCTTCCGGAACTGCGGGGAACAACGTGGCCGGCGGTGGACGCAAATAGCTTGCTGATGTAGAGGCGTTCGTCGATCCAGATGGCGACATCTCTAAGCTTGTTCATATTGGCTACCGCACAAACCTATACGGGCTCTGCAAGAGTCGGCATTTGTCCGCCGCGCACCAGGAGCTGCCCCTTTTCGACTTTGTACTCGTATTGGAAGAGTCCCCGCGGCGGCGGACCGGCAGCGCGAGAGCCATCCTGATAATAAATGCCACCGTGGCAGGGGCACATGAAAAGCCCCGACTCCTGAAACCAGCGGACGGGGCAACCGAGGTGCGCGCAATTGATGGCGAAAACTTGAAACTGAGATCCTTCGAGACGGCGGACCCAACAAGGAATTTCGGCCGTCTCGCCATCCCAGGGCCGGGTATAGGGATTGCGGAAGGTGGCGAGCCGGGTCTGATTTTCGGGATAATCGTTCACTTTGCCAAGACCGATCCAACTCTGGGGGCTCTGCTTATTGCCTAAGCTCGAAAATACAAATCCGATCAAGGGTACGGCTAACAACGCACCAGCCAGGGCGTTCAAGCCAGTTCCGAATTTGAACATCCAATCACGGCGAGAGTCGCGTACGACTTTTTCTAGGTAATTAATGCCCTTCTCGCTTGGCTCCGGGTGTTCCATTTAGTTATTACCTCCTGTGGATGAGGATCCGCCGGTTGCCGACGGCTGATCTGGTGTTAAAGGGCCGGAGCGCGCGGCGCCTATGTAGGCAACTACATTGTCGATCTCCGAATCGCTCAGGGTGTGTTGCGGCAGGTCGTGACGCCAGTCGGGCATGCCTAGATCCGGTCGGCCGGCAATGGTTGCGGTTCTCAGGCTTTGATCCGTCGCGAGTTGCAAGAACGATTCGCCCGTCAGCGATCCGGCACTGCCATCTTTGCCGTGGCAGGAGGCGCACGCCGTTTGAAAGGTCTGCGCACCCGCGGTGGCGTCCCCCTGCGACTTGGAACTGTAAGGCGGCAGTGCGGCCGTTTGCAGCGAGCCAGGATTGGCCCACTTTTCGATGCCGTCAGTAACGATGTTGATTTGGTTGTCGCTGAAGTCGCCGCCGCTTGCTTTCGAAAAGCCCGGCATGAGGCTGCCGGTCACTCCATTAGCGATGATCTGGCGGAGCGTTTGCTTCGGAATGAGAGCCAGGTAAACGGCGTTGTTCAAAGATTGCGCGGCGCCGTGCATGCCGTTGTCGCCGTGGCAACCAGAGCAGTTGCTCATGTAGAGCTCCTGAAAGTTGGTGACTTCAACGGGCACCAGCGGCTCCGGTTTGGGCTTGCCACAGGCCACCAATAAGAGCGCGAAGACACCGGCGCCGCCCCACAGGAACGCTGTCTTGATCATTCGGGCTCATCCTCGCGCGGCGACCGCAATCCCGGTGCGTCGACAAAAGCGCGGTCGGCCAATCGCCAGGACTGCATGGTGTCGATTTGGGTACTGCGCGCGATGACGTAACCGCCCGCGAGACCGAAACCGAGCTGGCAGGCGACAAACCATACCCAATTGATTCGCTCATCCATGGCGGGGTTTAGAATGCTGAGCGTTGAGGCGATCAATCCGCTCCAAAGCAGAGGCATCATGATACCGCCCCACAGCGGCGCATATTTGGGAAACATCGGCAACATGACGGCGTAGAGGACGCCGACCAGGATAGAGATGGTGACGTGCCCAATTAAGGCGGCAAAGAAAGCCAGACCGTTATATTGGCGAAGTTGTTCGATGCTGGCTTGAGCCATGGAGGGGATGACGACGCCCGAAAGAAGGTTGACCGGGTACCAGATGCTGTGCTGGGCGATGAGGCCGTAAAGACAGGCTAAGCCAGCCATGACGGCCGCCCCCACCAGACCGCCCCAAATACCAGCGGAATAGGGATGAATTTTTTCTGGGATGCGGACGCGGTGTTCGCCCTGGCCGGCATGCAAGCGGACGACGGAACGCGCCTCAACCAGAATGGGCGCAGGACGCCTGGCAATTTCGATCTCCGCCGCATGGTGCGCCTCTTCGGGAATCACGTCGGACCACCAGCCGAAGGCCCCGCGAATAAGGATAACCAGACCAACGATGCTGACGACCCAACTGGTGACGAGGCCAGCCAATAATAGCGCGACGCCGAACGAAAAGATCATGGGCCAGAAGGTGGGCGCGGGCATGGCGATGTGGGAGCCTTCGGTGCGCTCACCCGCTTCGCCGGGCATAGAGGCCGACCGGGTAGATTCTTCAGCGATCTTGCGGCGCTCCGCAACTTCCGATTCGGTCAGCGGCGTTTTGGCAGGTCCGGGGTCGTGCGCCATGGTTTACCTTCCGATCACATAGACGACAGTGAAAACAACGACCCAAACGGCGTCGACGAAGTGCCAATACCAGGAGAGGAAGAGTACACGGCGCAGTTGCGTTTGAATGGGGAAGCCGAGGAGAGTCACGATCAGCGTCAATAGCAGGAAGCACAGACCGACAATGACGTGGCTGGCGTGCAGCCCGACTAAGGAGTAAAAAGTGGTGCCAAATACGTTGGTTGCGACCGTAAGGTTTTCTTTAAAGATCAATTCATGCCATTCGATGCCGGTGTAGAGCAGGAAAATGGCTCCTAGGAGGATGGTGACCGACAGCCAGAGTTTGAATCGGCCGATCAATCCATGCTTTAGGGCGTGTTCCGCAAAGACGACGGTGCCGCTGCTTGATAACAAGCAAATGGTGGCGAGGATGGGGTAGTGCAGCACATCCTTCGGATAGGGCCCGTTTATGCTCTTGCCGATGTAGAACAGATAGGCAACGACGAAGATGGAGAAAAGCGCTGTCTCCGTGACGATGAGCGAAGCGATGCCGAGAATGCCTCTATCGGGGAGCCGCCACTGTTTTTGAACTTCGTCGGGCGCGGCGGGAAGTACTGTGCTGGTCATGATTCGGTTGTCCCTATTCGTACTTCCAGTCGGGGTCCTGCGGGTGCTTTAGATCCCATAGCGGGCGGCTGCTACGCACCACGGGAATCTTTTCAAAATTGTATTCGGGCGGCGGCGAACTGGTCGCCCATTCGAGGGTCCAGGCGTCCCAAGGATCATCACCGGCGGCCTTTCCCCATTTCGCCGATCGAAGTACGTTCCACACAAACGCGAGAATTCCGATGGCCTGGAAGATGACGCCGATGGAAGCAATTAGGTTGAGATCGTCCCAGCCGCGCCCGGGAGCGTAGGTATAGATGCGCCGCGGCATGCCGAGAAAGCCGGCCCAATGCAATGGCAGAAAGGTCATGTTGAAGCCGAAGCACAAGAACCAGAAATGTATTTTGCCAAGCTTTTCACTCAGCATGCGTCCAGTGGCCTTAGGGAACCAATAGTACATGCCAGAGAACAAGGCGAATAACATTCCGCCGATGAGGGTGAAATGAAAATGAGCGACGACGAAGTAAGAGTCTGTCAACTGCCAATCGAAGGGCGCGATGCCGAGCATGATACCGGTTAAGCCTGCGACCAAAAATTGCAACAGGAACCCGCACGCGAATAGCATGGACGTGGTCATACGCAACTTACCGCCCCACATGGTGGCAGTCCAGTTAAAGATCTTGATACCGGTGGGCACGCCGACCAACATGGTTGAGGCCGCGAAGAACGTGTTGGCCATGGAAACCATCCCGACGGCGAACATATGATGCGCCCATACGCCGAGGCTGATGAAGCCGATGGAGACGCTGGCCCCGACCATGGCTTGGCGGCCGAACATGGGCTTACGGGAGAAGACCGGAATGGTCTCAGAAACAGATGCCCAGCCGGGAAAGATCAAAATGTAGACTTCCGGATGGCCGAAGATCCAGAAGAAGTGCTGCCAAAGAATGGCCGATCCGCCGGCTTGTGTATCGAAGAAATGGCCGCCCAAATACCGGTCGATCATGATCATAATCTGGCAAGCGGAAAGCGGCGGCAGGGCGATGAGGATGAGCCATGAATCAACCAGCATCAACCATACGAAAAGCGGCATGCGGGCAAGCGTCATACCGGGGCAACGCATGCAGAAAACGGTGACGATGACGTTAATGGCGCTGGCAATGGTCCCGAGACCCGCCACCAGGATGCCTACGGCCCAATAGTCTGTGCTGGCGCCGCGCGAGAAAGCGCGCTCAGTCAGCGGCGCATAGGCAAACCAACCCACATCAGGCGCGGAACCCGCTCCGGAAAGCCCATTCGCGCCGAAGTAACTGAAGTACAGGATCAGCGCGCCGAATAGAAAGATCCAATAGCCGAACGCATTCAGACGGGGAAACGCCATGTCGCGGGCGCCAATCATCAAAGGCACAAGATAATTCGCAAACCCGGCGAGAATCGGCATGCCCACCAGGAAGACCATGGTGGTGCCGTGCATGGTGAAGAGCCGATTGAATGTTTCGGGTGAGACTACGTGTTGATTTGGGAACGCTAGTTGCAACCGGATGACCGACGCCATGATGCCGGCGATGACGAAAAACAGAAGGCCGGTCCCGATGTACATAAGGCCGAGCCGTTTGTGGTCTACGGTTGCAACCCAGGCGTAGAACGTTTCGGAAAAGGAGAATTCGGATGGCTTTTCGTGGGGAAATTCAAGTGGAAAGTCAATCGATGACATGGTGGATTCGTTCTCTCTCACTTCAACGTTTCGAGGTAAGCAGTCACCTGATCTAATTGCTGGTCCGATAGTTTCATGCTGGGCATGTTGCAGCCTGGCTTAATGGCTTGGGGGTTATCGATCCATGCGCGCAAGTTGGCCGGGGTGTTGTCGATGACGCCGGAACCGATAGTTTGGCGGCTCATCAGATGCGTAAGATCGGGCCCAATGATTCCGCGCGCCGGCGTGCCTCGAACGGAGTGACAGGCGACACAGCTGAGCGTGTCAAAGGTCCTTTGCGCCTTCTTCATTTGGGGATCAGCCGGCACGCCTACGCCTCGTTTCTGTTCCGCAATCCAGTTGTCGAAGTCGGCCGGCTCTTGGGCAACGACCCGCAGCAGCATATTAGCGTGTTGGGTTCCGCAATACTCGGCGCAGTTCCCTAGAAAGATGCCGGGCTCGCGAGGGTCCATCCACATGGTGTTGATGTGGTTAGGAATGACATCGGTTTTCCCGGACAGTTGCGGAATCCAGAAACTGTGAATGACGTCGCGGGATTTAAGTGTCAGAAACGACGGTCGGTCGGTTGGTCCGGCGGTGACCGGCAGATGCAATTCGTTGGCAGTGACCACGCCGTAGTCGGGATAGTGAAATTCCCACCACCACTGGTGTCCGACGACTGTGACATGAACCGCTTTGGGTGGCTGAGGCTGATCCTGCACGCTTGCCACGACACGCGCAGTAACACCGATTAGGGTGAAGACAATCAGGATTGGGATGACGGTCCAAGCGACTTCAATTTGATTGCTGCCGTAGACTTGCGCGGGTTCCTGGGGATCGTCGCCCTCTTTGTGGCGGAAACGAACGATCGCGTAGACGATTAATCCGCCGACCACGACGAAAATGCCGGCCGTGATGCCTAGGACGAGGAGAGCCAGGCTAAAAACGGATTGGGCCGGCGTGGCGAGAGGCTTGAACATATCAGCCACCCGATGTTCCGTAAGGGGCGTAGCCGCCGCCCATAGGAAAGCCAATGACTGAATCAAGAGGCCGCCTCCGTTCTGAGAAAGTGACTACGTCGAAGCAGTTAGCCGATGAGCTTCAGAAGAAAAATTATAGTTTAAGTAGAACCACTGCCGCTACACCTACTCTAACTTCAATTTTCGATTATCTCCAAGAAAAATTAAGAGAACCTTGATCATGCGATCCCCTATAGTGGTGAGCAACCATGTCTTTGCAGATACGGGAGAGGGCGGTTGAAGGGATCGCCATTGTCGAATTGGATGGCCGGCTGATCGCTGGCTATGAAGCGAGCGGCTTGCGTAAGCGCCTGCTGGGGTTTGTGGACGAGGGGAGGGTGAACGCCATTTTGGATCTGAAGGGCGTCGAATACATTGACAGCACGGGCTTGGGAACGCTGGTGATGGCGCATTCGGCCTTGCAACAAGCGGGCGGAGCAGCGAAGTTATTACATCTTTCGAGACATCATATTGAGTTATTAATTCTCACGAAACTGACGACGCTTTTCGACGTGTTCGAGGACGAGACGGACGCGATCAACAGCTTTTTCCCCGATCGCGAGATTAAGCATTTCGATATTCTGCAATTCGTGAAAAGCACAGAGGAGCAGGAGTCTTGAACGATGCTGAAGGCGGGTGAGCAAGCGCCCCAATTTGCCATCAACAATCTGGAAGGCGACGTCAAGCGATCTGGCGACTACCTGAAGCTGGGGCCGGTGCTATTGGTCTTCTATAAGGCCAGTTGCCCGGTCTGCCAATTGACTCTGCCGTTTTTGGAGCGGCTGCGCGATGTGGCGACGCTGCGATTTGTGCTGATCTCGCAGGACGATGCGAAGACAACGGCGAAATTTCGCCAGTATTTCAACTTGACCATGGACACGCTTTTGGATGCGCGAGGCTATCCGGCGAGCAACGCGTACGGGATTGAGCACGTGCCGAGTTTGTTTCTGGTACAGCCTGCCGGAACGATTGAGAGGAGCTGGGAAGGCTTTTCCCGAGCGGAGATGGAAGCGTTGGGCACGTATGCCGGGAAACCCATCTTTCATGTAGGCGAGAACGTTCCGCTATACAAGCCCGGTTGAGGATCGAAGAACTGACGCCCGGTCGGGTGTTCTTGTTTTGCGCCGGGCCCCAGCGGTTTAGTTGCTAACCTAGTTGTAGACATGGCAAATATTGGCGAAATACTTGGGTCCGCGGCGGCCATCGCCAAGGGGATGAGCATCACGTTCAAAGAGATGCTGCAGCCGGCGATCACCGAGCAATATCCGGACGGTCCGACGTTTTTCGAGGAGCGGTTTCGTGGGGCGCATGTGTTGCAGCGCGATGAGAATGGGCTGGAGAAGTGCGTGGCCTGTTTCTTGTGCGCGGCGGCATGCCCTGCCAATTGCATTTATATAGAGGCCGAAGAGAATACCGGCGAAAAACGCTTTAGCGGGAGCGAACGCTACGCAAAGGTGTACAACATCGACTACAACCGGTGCATCTTCTGTGGCTATTGCGTCGAGGCATGCCCCACCGACGCGATCACGCATGGCCATGGCTTTGAATTAGCGAGCTACAACACATCAACGTTGGTCTACACCAAAGAACAGATGCTGGTGAAGCTGCCTGAGAGCGGATTAGTGCCACCGAAGAACAACCCTCTTCCGGCGGGTGCGCCATAAGAGCGTTTGGCAGAGACGTTAAGTCAATTCGGCGCCCACGGTTTCGGGTAAAAGCAGAGCACACGCCATGGCGCAGGCGAAGGCGGCTCCACAGGCTGCGAAACCCCAGTTGAGGCCGAGCGTTTCGCCGATTGCCCCAATGATGAATGGCGCGAAAGCGCTGATCCCGCGACCGAAGTTGTAGGACACGCCCAGAGCGGTGGCGCGAATGGCGGTTGGGAATAATTCGCTGCCGAGAACGCCCGATCCGACAAAAAAGCCGGTGCCGAAAAAGGCAGTGATGGATGCGGTCAACAGAATCAGGCCTGGACTGCGAGCGGCGGCGAAGGCCGGGACCGAGAGCGCGGCTAAGGCGAGGTAAAGGACGAGCGCGGGCTTGCGGCCCACTCTGTCGGCGATCCATCCGAATAGAAGATAGCCCGGGAACATTCCGCACAAGTTCAAGATGATGAGGAACGTGGTAAAGCCGAGCTCGCTAAAGTTGCGGCCCCCTTTGCTGGCCGGTAAAGCGAGATAGGCCGGGATCCAAGTAAACAGGCCCCACCACGCGAACATTCCGAAGGTATTCATTCCCAACAAGGCGAGGATGCTGGGTGCCGATTTTCGCCAGAGCGGCCGCTTGTCGATCGGCTCTTTCATTTCGCGCTGCCTCCGCCAGAGCTCGGGTTCGGGAACATCCCGCTGAATCCAAAACGTGACTAATGCGGGAAAGACGCCGATGAAAAACACCCATCTCCAACTGGCGTGTGAAAGAACAATGCCCGCGACCGTTGCTGCCAAGGCGTACCCAATGGCCCAGCTGCTTTGAACCAGCGACATGGCGCGGGCACGCCAAGCACTCGGCCATGTTTCAGCCACCAAAGTTGCGCCGGTGTTCCATTCGCCGCCCATCCCGAGGCCCAGGAGAAAACGGCAGACGGCGAGCGCAGTGATGGTGGTGGTAAAGCCGCACGCGAAGGTGAAGAGCGAATAGGTCAAGATACTGGCGCTGAGCATGCGGCGACGGCCGAAGCGATCGGCCAGGATGCCGAAGATGAAGCTGCCGATGGCTGAGGCGATTAAGGTTAATGTGTTCAGCAGTCCAGCCGTCTTTTTGTCCATGCCGAACTCGCGCATCAGCGTCACGAGAACGATGGAATAGAGCATCACATCGAACGAGTCGAGCATCCAGCCGAGGCCGGCCGCGACGACAGTGTGGCGTTGGGCGACGGTGGTGTTGCGCCAGCGCAGTGGCGGCGTCACGGTATGAAGCTCTTGGAAGTCTGAAGCGCTCAAGATGAAAGTGTAGCGATTTTGAAAGGCTCAGTGTTGGTATTCTTCTTAAGCGCAAAGGCCGCGAGCCCGAGCCGCCAAACAAGAGCTGGAACTTCAGCGGACTTAGGCGCGGGTCGCGAGTCCGTTTTGCGCGAGGTCCTGAGTGAGAACCTAATGCGAATTGCGATCGATACCGGGGGGACCTTTACCGATTGCGTGTACCGAGTGGGAAGCGAACTGCGAGTTCTGAAGCTTTCGTCGACGCCGAGCGACCCGGCCGAAGCGGTTCTGGCGGCGGTTTCCGAGATCGCCGGCAGTAAACCGGCGGAAGTACTGCACGGCACCACGGTGGGAACCAATGCGTTGCTTGAACGCCAGGGCGCGCGAACGGCATTGGTGACGACAGCGGGATTTGAAGATGTGCTGGCGATCGGGCGGCAGGCGAGGGCGAAACTCTATGACTGGTTCTATACTCCCGAACCGCCGCTTGCGCCGGAGGGGATGCGATTTGGAATTGCCGAACGCGTGACCAGCGAAGGAACGCTTCTGCACGCGGTGAAGGCGGAGGATTTGGAGAGCCTGAAGCAAGCGATTCTCGAGTCTGGGGCTGAGTCGATTGCGGTATCGCTGCTATTTTCTTTTGCCAATCCCGCGAATGAACGCGCAGTCGTTACTGCGTTACAAGAGCTCGGCATCCCGGTATGCGCATCGCACGAAATCTTGCCAGAGTTTCGTGAGTATGAGCGGACATCGACGGTCGTCATCAATGCCTATCTCGCGCCGAAGATGCAGAGCTACCTGGGGCGGTTAAAAACGCATCTGGAAGAGGCGCATTCGCACTTGTTTGTGATGCAGTCTTCGGGAGGGATCACGCCAGCCGCCATTGCGGAGCGCGAACCGGTTCGGACAATATTATCGGGGCCGGCAGGCGGCGTTGTGGGGGCGCTGAATGTAGCGAAAACGGCCGGATTTGAACGAATTCTGACGTTCGATATGGGCGGCACATCGACGGACGTGGCACTGGTGCAAGCAGGATCGGGGAGAGGTCCGGCGGCGCTAGCGACAAGTACCGAATCGAAAATCATGGGAATGCCGGTAGCGGTTCCGATGTTAGAGATCAATACGGTCGGCGCTGGCGGCGGATCGCTTGCCGGATTCGATCGAGGCGGTGCATTGAAGGTCGGTCCGCAATCGGCTGGCGCAGTGCCTGGTCCGGTTTGTTACGGGCGAGGAACTACGCCGACAGTGACAGACGCGAATCTGGTGCTGGGGCGGTTGGACGCCGAGCATTTTTTGGGCGGCGAGATGGCACTCGATTGTGAGCGAGCTCAACATTTTTGCGATGACGCCAAAGGGACAATGCCGCTGGTGGAAGATTTTGCCGAGGGTGTGATTCGGGTCGCTGATTCTCACATGGAAAAAGCGCTGCGCAAGATTTCGGTTGAGCGAGGATTGGATCCGCGTGATTTTGCATTGGTGGCCTTCGGCGGAGCGGGGCCGTTGCATGCGTGCGCGTTGGCACAGGCGCTCCGAATTCCGAAGGTGTTGGTGCCGCAGATGCCGGGCGCGCTTTCGGCACTCGGCATTTTGGTGTCAGATATGGTTCGCGACTATTCGCGGACGGTGATGCTGGCGGCGGACCACCGAGAGGCGCTGGCGCGTCACTTTAACGAGTTACAAGATGCTGCCGGGCCGGCTGAGTTATATCTGCGCTCTGTGGATTTGCGCTACGCCGGACAGGGCTACAAAATGGCTATCGATTGGTCCGATGACTTCGTCTCTGAATTTCATCGGCAACACGAACAGCGCTATGGCTATTCGGACCCGGGGCGCGCGGTTGAAGTTGTGAATGCGCGATTGCGATGTGTCACGCGGACGCCAGCGGAGAGTGCAGTACGCCAAACCTGCGTTCCCAGCGATGGCGCCAAAGCGGTCTTGAAATCGAAGCAGATCTACTGCGATGGAGCTTGGCAGGAAGGCCTGCTTTACGATCGGTCCTTGCTTGAGCCCGGTGCGGTCTTTGACGGGCCGGCGGTGGTGACCGAATACAGCGCTACGACTTTTCTGCCGCCGCGATTTCGGGCGACGGTGGATGAATATTCAAATTTGATTTTGGCGGCTTTGCCGTGAGTGAAGTGTTAAACGATCCAGTGGAGTTGGCGATTTTCCAGAGCGCGTTTCATTCGATTGCCGAAGAGATGGGTGTTGCGCTTCGCCGAACATCGTTTTCTCCGAACATTCGAGAACGACGGGATTATTCGAGCGCCGTCTTCGATCATGCCGGGCAAATCATTGCGATGGGCGATGACATGCCGGTTCATCTTGGATCTATGCCGATGTCGGTTCGAGCGGCGCTGGACAAACTGACGCTAGAACCCGAGGATATTGCGATGCTGAACGATCCCTTCGATGGCGGAACGCACTTGCCGGACATCACAATGGTCATGCCGATTTTTATTGGCGAAGAGCCGGGCGCTTGCTTTTACGTTGCCAATCGGGCACATCATGCGGACGTCGGGGGCACGTATCCGGGCTCGATGGGATTGTGCCGGGAAATCTGGCAAGAAGGCATTCGCATCCCTCCGGTGAAACTGGTGCGGGGCGGTGTAGTCGATCGGCAGTTACTCGGATTGATTCTGAAGAATGTGCGGACTCCCAGGGAACGCGAGGGGGATTTGACGGCGCAGCTTGGCGCCTGCCGTATTGGTGCACAGCGAGTATACGAACTGGCGGAGAAGTATGGGATGGAGCGCGTGCGCGTCAACGTCTTACGGATGATGAACCATTCGGAAGCGTTGGCCGAAGCCTATTTGGCCGAGCTTCCTGAAACGGAGTCCTTTGCCGAGGACTTTCTGGATAATGACGGGATCACGGACGATCCGGTGCGTATCGCTGTGACAATCACGATTTCAGCAAATCCGGCAGGTTTGGTGGTTGATTTTGCGGGATCGGCGCCGCAGATCGAAGGCAGCTTGAATGCCGTGGCTGCGATTACGTATTCCGCCTTGTTCTACGTTTTGCGTTGTCTGCTGCCGGAAGAGGCGGCGCCGACAGCGGGACTGATGCGTCCCGTATCGTTGGTGCTTCCGAAGCATAGCGTGGTGAATGCGGAGCCGCCAGCCGCGGTAGCAGGCGGTAATGTGGAGACGTCACAGCGGATCACCGATGTTTTGTTGAAGGCGTTCGCGGCGATCATTCCCGATCGCGTACCGGCGGCCTCTTCGGGAACAATGAATAACCTGACGATTGGCGGCGTCGATCCGCGTACAGGGCAGTTGTACACCTATTACGAGACAATCGCCGGCGGCGCAGGTGCGCGCCCCAATGCCGATGGCCTCTCCGGCATTCACACGCACATGACGAATTCGCTGAACACGCCGATCGAGGCGCTGGAATACTCATTTCCATTCCGAGTGCGGCAATATTCGTATCGCAAAGGATCAGGGGGGAGCGGCAAGTTTTCGGGCGGCGATGGATTAGTGCGAGAGATTGAATTGCTGGCGCCCGCGCAAATTACGCTGTTGGCGGACCGGCGTGTTTATGCACCGTATGGGCTGGCGGGCGGCGATGATGGAGCGCGCGGCCGTAGCATCTTAATCGAAAACGGCGAGGAACGCGTTTTGCCCGGCAAATGCAACTTCCGGGTGAATACGGGAGCGATCATTCGAATTGAAACGCCGGGCGGCGGTGGATGGGGCGGGAACTAAAGCTCACTTTCCCCAAGCGCCAAGTAAGCGCCTCACCAATAGCAACTGGCCAAGATGGTAAGCATTATGGTCGGCAGCAAGTAAGATTTCGCGCAGCACCGTTTGTCCGTCGCCGTGGGGTATAGGTGCAAGCAGATCGGGTGTGGAGCGCGCGAGTTCAACCAAACCTTTTCGATCCCGCAGAAAGGATTTGACGGCTTGATCCCAATCCCCTTTATGGGCGGGCGCCGGTGTTTGAGGCCAGTAGCCTTTGGGAAAATCTGGCGAGACATGCTTGGGATCGCGAGAGAATTCCAGAATGTCCCACTGCGCGATCCGCATATGATCGAGCAATTCCCAACCGGAATGCGGCATACCCTCCGGCCGAACACCGCGCAAGTCTACGGGGAAGTCTTCAACAGTGGACTCGAAGGTCGCGTGCGCACCACCTTCTTCGAGCAAATAGACCAAGTGATCTTGGAGTGTGTTCATGGCGATAGTCTCGCGAAGTTAGATGCCGGAAGGGGCCGTGAGGGATCGGCCGATTACTGGGGCGGATTTGGCGGATTCGCGCGAGGCCAGCCGGACGACGGCGTTTGAGCAGGTTTTGTTTGGCCCGATTGCGTCTGGCTTGGCTGTGTTTGCGCGGACGAGCTGGATTGCGGAGTGAGAGCAGGCTGGCCGGAATCGGAATCAACGGTGTTGACGGTCGAGCCTGAATCTTCATTGACCATGACTCGGCGGCCCTTAGAAGCGGGAGTCGATTCGGAGAGGGTGGGTTCAGGGTCGGGCTGGCTCGAGTAATTCGGGTTGGCCTTACGCACAAGTGTGGGGCCGGCTTGTTCGCTACCTCCTTTGCCGCCAGCCATGTAGACACGCCGGTAATGGATGTCGGCATCGTGGAAACGAATGCGGGCTTGTTCAGCAAGTCCCACTTCGACGCTGCCAGGCGAGGCCGTCATGCCATCGGGCACGTAGAAATAAAGCGCGTAGCGCTGACGAAGGCGGGCGAGAGTGTCTTCGAGCGAAGAGGCATCGTCGACCGACATCACGTCGCCACCGGAATCGCGGGCGATGACATCAGTGCCAGCGGTATGCGAAGGATCTGCGCCGTAGCCGCCGCGCCGGCCTAGGATAACGGGACCACCACCGCCCCCACCAGGCCAACCGCCGCCGGTCCCGGGCCAACTGCTACCAGGAGTTCCCCACGTGCCGTGTGGAGTTCCGCCACCACCGCCGGGAAGGCCTGTCATCTCATAGGGAGCGCGCAGAAAGCTGAGCATCGCATTGGCACGGTCCAGCGCCGCTTCCACGCGTGGCTCATCCTCACTATCCTGGGTTTGGTCGTCGGTCAAAATAACGATCGCGCGGCGAGCGTCCTGGCGGGCATTTTTCTGCATGTATGCCGCGGCTTCGATCATGGCGCGGGTAATCATCGTTCCGCCATTAAAGCGTTCGGACCGGAGTAAGCGATTTAACGCGGAGGTCACTTCCTCGTGGTTGGAGCGAAACGGCAGACGAACACGGGTATACGTGTCGAACACCATAATTGCGACACGGTCTTTATCGGTGAGTACATTCAATGCTTGCTGCGCGGCATTCGCCATGCGTGCAACGTGCGGTTCCATACTCCCACTGACGTCGAGCAACAACAGCACATCGATGGGCATGTTGTCACTGGCAAAATTGCGGATGGGAATGGTGCGGCCATTCAGTCGAAGGACAAAATCTTCCGGCTGCATGCCGGTGATCGCTCGGCCAGACGGGTCAAGCACCTGGGCGTCGACGCGAGTCATCGCGACATCGCTCTTGAAAACGGTTGGCGAATCCGCTGCCGGAGTTTGAGCGGTGTTAGTTTGGGCTGGCGGGGGCTGCGCTGCTCCGGCTGAGGCGGCCGTCTGCGACACAGCTGCAATGGCGAAAATCGCCGCGAGGAATGGCAGGTAGAAAAGACGCGGAAATCGCGAGCACCGCCACGGCTCGGCGGTGGCTGCTCCTGGTAGCCTTTCAGAAAGCGCGGAAGGCGCGGCAGAATACAGCATTACTCTAGCTCCAGCTCATTTTAGGACTTATTCATGGTACGCGCGAGGGGTTCGCCGCGTTTCGGCGGAACACCTGTTATTCGTATCGCAGAGCGGTAATGGGATCGATGCTGGTGGCCCGGCGCGCCGGAAGATAAATGGCGAGCAGCGCCGCTAGCACCAGCAGCAACGTGGCGCCCGCGAGCGTGAGCGGATCGGTAGCGGTGACCCCGTAGATATAACCGGACATCACGCGGCTGAGCGCCAAGGCCCCCGCCAGGCCAATGAGGACGCCCAGGCCCGTCACGCTGAGGCCTTCGCGCAAAATGAGATTGAGAACGCCGGAACGGCTGGCTCCGAAAGCCATCCGGATGGCCATTTCCTGGGTGCGGCGGCTGACCGTATACGACATGACGCCAAAGATACCGACTGCCGAAAGCACTAGCGCCAAAGCGGCGAAAATCCAAAGCAACGCCATTGGGAAGCGGATGGCGCCGTAGGTTTGAGACACGATGTCGCTCATGGTTTTCACTTGGTTCAGCGGCTGATCTTTGTCGATGGATCGAAGGACCTGGCGCACGGAGGGCATTACTGACATAGGCGGCACGATGGTTCGCACCACTAGAAACACGGACGCAACCGGATGCTGTTTAAAGGGCACGTAAACATCCGCCTCGGGTTTCCAAAGATCGTCGTTTCTGACATCTTTGACGACGCCTACGATTTCAAGGGACTGAGCAGGGCCGGCGCTTTGACCGGAATACACGCGGGCCAAAATCGTGAGATGACTGCCGATGGGGCTTGCATGGGGCCAGTAGCGGCGAGCAACGGTCTCGCTCACGATAGCGACGGGTTTCGACCCCGCAGCATCGGCTGGCGAGAATTCACGCCCGGCAGCGAGAGCGGTTCCCATGGTCTTTAGGAAATCAGGCGTAATCGTTTTGTAGGATGCGGTTGGTTCCTGACCCGGCTCGGCTGGCGGCTGGCCTTGGGGTTGAAAGAATACGTTTGAGCCGCCACCTTCGGCGCCCACGCTTTCGATGCCCGGAGTGGCGGCCAATTGCTCCAGCAATTGCCGATAGAAGATCGTCTGCCGATCGGCGGTCGCATATTTGTATTGCGGCAGGCTGATGCCCATGGTGACAACATTGGTAGGGTCAATGCCCAAATCAACGGCGGCCAACCCGGCAAACGTCCGCACCAGCAGACCTGCGCCGACCAAGAGGATCAGGGCCAAGGCCACCTCCGAAACGACCAGCGCATTACGCAAGCCGCGGCGGCCACCTTCCGTGGTGATGCTCAGGCCACTTTCCTTCAGCGTCTCGTTCATTCCCGCCTTGGTTATCGACCATGAGGGAGCTAAACCAAAAATCAAGCTGGTTGCTATCGTGATGCCGAGGCTAAAGAGCAACACCCGCCAATCGATGTCGATGATTCGTGCGTTCGGGAAGGTGATGCCGGAGCGGGACATTCCGAATGTGAGCAGACGATCGCCCCCGTAGGCCAACACCAGGCCCAACGTTCCGCCGATGGCGGACAGCAATAGACTTTCCGAGAGTAACTGTGCCATCAGGCGCCGCCGCGTTGCCCCGACGGACGCGCGGATCGCCAGTTCGCGTTTTCGTCCGGTGGCGCGAGCGAGGAGTAAGTTGGCCACGTTGGCGCAAGCAATCAACAAAACAAACAGCACCGCGCCCAACATAATCAGCAGAGGCGTCCGCATGTGGCGATGATAGGCGGCGTGCAGAGGCTCCAACTTCAGTCCCCAACCCTTGTCGGCGGCAGGATATGTTTTGGCCAGATTTGCGGCCAAGGCATCGAGCATCGCTTGCGCATGTTGGATGGTGATTCCGGGGCGCAGCCTTGCCTGTGTCTGCAGGTCGCGCGAAGTGCCGCGACCGGCCTCGCTGCGCTCTTCGTCCGAAAGAACGAGCGGAACGAAGATGTCCATCTCCTGATCCCACGTGAATCGAAAGGCAGCCGGCATGACACCAACAATGGTGTACGGCCGTTGGTCGAGATTGATAGTCTTGCCGAGGATGTTGGGATCGGAACCATACCGCATTTGCCACAGGTTGTGACCGATCACAGCGACCTGATCGTGTCCCGCTTCCATTTCGGACGGCGACAGGTATCGTCCTAGCTGGGGTGGAATGGCAAACATGGGCAACAATTCGGCGGAAGCTTGGATGCCCTGAATGCTTTCTGGCCGCGAGCCTTCCGTGATGTTGAACGGCGACCACCGGTAGTAGGCGACCTGTTGAAAAATGCCTGCTTTTGCGATATCGGCGATGTTCGGCGCCGAGACTCCGGTTTGAATATAACCTTCGCCTTTTTGATTGCGCCACTGGCCCAGCCCGACAAGCTGCTCTGGATTGGGATAGGGCAGCGGACGGAGAATCACGGCGTTCAACAAACTGAAGATGGCTGAATTGACGCCGATGCCGAGAGCCAGGGTGAGCACCACGATGGCGGTAAAGCCCGGGTTCTTGAGCATGGTGCGAAAGCCATAACGGATGTCCTGGAATAGAAATGTCATCGCCTACCTTGATCGCATTTTCGCCGCATGATGAAGTAAAGGGCTCTGTCGAAAAGTTTCTCATGCGGATGTTGGGGAATTGTATTCTTCACTCAGGCGTGATGAAACGACTTGGGTTGGCGATGTTCCTGCTCTTCGCAAGCCGCGCCGCCGCCCGCACAACTGTGGCGAAGCTGGCAACTAATGACACGGCAATTGCGATCAAGGGTGGGTGGGATAGGCCCGCTCTTGTGAGCTTGTCGGGGAAGAGCGGCAGTGCGTGGAACAATCACACGGTAGAGCGCCTTATTGATCATGTAGAAGCTGGCGGGTCAATCCGGCCGGTTCGATGGCAGTTCCGTTCGGCTTACCGTAGTCAGGATCGAACGCAGGTTCATTTTGTTTACGAGTCGACCGATCCGCATTTGCGGCTGTCGTGGGAGTGGCAGGCTCGCGCGGCCCATGGCCCAATCGAGCACACGATTCGGATTCAAAATTTGAGCGCGACGGAGGTGTGGCTTCCGCTACAAGATAGTTTCCAATTCAGTTTTCAAACCGGATCGGGAGCGCCCATCAAATATTTTTGGGTGGAGAAAGGCGCCAGTTCGCCGTCAGCAAAAGGCACGCACCATGTCGCGATGAAGGAAGGTGAAGAATGGACGGGCCGCTCCAGCACCTATGCGCACGCGGGGAACGATGTCCCGCGTGAAATGATTCCGTATCTGCTGGTTGAGCGGGACGATTCGGAAGAGCAGGGTTGGTATGCGGGCATCGAGTTCAGCGGGAGAACGCGAATTACGCTGCGTCGCGGCAATGGCAGTGTCATGGGCGAGATTGGCCTAAACCCGGCGCCCGGACCGTATCGGACGCGGCTCGCTCCAGGGGAGGAGTTCGAAACGCCCACAATCTTCTTAGGGGCTTTCAACGGCGGCCCAGACGCGGCGGGGAATATACTGCGCCGCTGGATCAGAGCAACACTCAACAATCCAACGACCCTTCAAAATGCTGCATACCCGATGTTGGTGAGCAACAGTTGGGGAAGCGGCATGGCGATCGATGAGCAACAGGCGCATCGCATGATTCAGGACGCTGCGGCGTTAGGGCTGGAGATGTTTCACCTGGATGCGGGGTGGTTTCGCGGAGTGGGGGATTGGACGGCGGATCCGGTGAAATTTCCAGACGGCATTGCGGCTGTTGCCGGCTTTGCGCATCGATCCGGCTTGAAATTCGGACTATGGACAGATTGGACGCAAGCGGGCATTAGCGAGGCGCCGGGCGCGCTGAACGTACATGATGCAAAGGTGCGGGATTGGCTGACGGTCGAATCACCGCCGGACTGGAAGCCGGAAGAATTCAAAGGGATCACGATCGATATCGGCGTTGATGAGGCGCGCCAATGGGCGGAAGCAACGGTAGCGCGACTGGTAAGCGATTTCCATCTCGACATGCTGGAGCACGACGGCTATTTGGTCGCTGAAGGATGCGTGAGGCGGGACCATCCGCACGCTCCTTTGGACATGGCTACAGCGAAATACTACAAAGATGAAGGCTCATTGTGGGTAGAAGGTTCCAACGATACCGATGTCAGCTATCATGCCGCGCGAGCCTATTATGAGGTGCAGGCAAGCCTGCGCCGGCAATTCCCTGCCCTGCTGCTGGAAATCTGCAATGACGGCGGTCGAATGGTGGACTTCGGCAGCGCGGCGCATGGGGACTACTTTTCCATCACCGATGCGTATGATCCGGTTTCCAACCGGCGAGCGCTGTTTGACGCGAGTTACGTCTTGCCGCAAGCGATGCTTGAGACCTACGTCGAGAAGTGGCCTACGCCGCACTTAGAGAATTTTCGTTATATGTTGCGAAGCGGGATGATGGGCTGGTTCTCACTGATGCAAGATTCGACGGGCTGGACTCCGGAGCAGCACGCAGCCGCACGCGAAGAGTTTGCGATGTACAAACAGAAATTGCGGCCCCTGATTCGCAATGGGGATGTTTATCACGTATCGGAACGGCCCGATGGAATTCATTGGGACGGCATGGAATATGTGACGGCCGATCAAAGGCATGGAGTGTTGTACGCGTTCCATGGATCGTCGGAGACTGAGATGAGCCACCGGTTCATGTTACGAGGCCTAGATGGGCGACAGCATTACAAGGTTAGGTTTGTGGACGATCGTACGGCGAATTTTGAGGCGGCAGGCGAGCAATTGATGCGAAGGGGAGTTGCGGTCAAGAGTGAAATGCCAAATTCGTCCGATATCGTATTTTTTGACGAGATCGGGCATTAATTGAGTTATTTCTGTGGAACTGCTTCGTCGACGGTGAGGTTTTGATCGGCTTTCACTTGCTTTAGAACCTGATCGATGCCGCTGGGCCAGCGAATCTCGACCGTCTCAGCAGCGGTAGCGGTTCCTAAACCGAAACGCGCGCGCTTATCGCTGGATGATAGATAGCTGCCGCTAGTCGACACCGTCGTGTATTGAGTGCACGATTTGGTTACAACCTTGACAACCGCGCCGATACCATCGCGATTGCTTTTGTGGCCAATCAGGTTCAGACTCAGCCAATGATTGGTTGTTGGTGTTTCGTTGCGCAAGACATATGCCGGACCATCATTGGTGGTGACGACGGCATCTACGCGACCGTCATTGTCCAGATCTCCAACCGCCAATCCGCGTGCGACCCAAGCTTGGCTGAAAATGTCCCCCGATTTTGAGGAAACGTCTACAAATCCGTGGCCTGTATTGCGCGCGAGCAACATAGGTTCGCGGTAATGCAGATTAGGATTGGTTTGATCGATGTTGTCGAGGTCATGCCCTTGAGCGACGATGAGGTCTTTCCACCCGTCGTTATCGTAATCAAATAATTTCAAACCCCAGCCGGAATAAAAACGCGACATCAAGCCCAGTCCTGAACTCTTAGTGATGTAGTTGAATGTTCCGTCTTTATTGTTCTCAAAGACGGCGTACATCTCGTTCGAAAGATCGTCCACCACTAAATCTGGATAACCATCGTTGTTTAAATCGTTGAAGTCCGCGCCCATACCGGCAAAGGTTTTGCCGTCCTCATCCACGGCGACCTGAGCCAGCAGGCCGTCTTCTTCGAAGCCGTTCCCTTTGTTGTGATAAAGGAACTCCGGCATGGAATCGTTCGCGACAAACAGATCGATGCGGCCATCCAGGTCGTAGTCGGCGATGGAGATGCCAAGCCCCTTGCCTGGTTTGTCGAGATGCAGCTTTTCGGCAACTTCCGTGAAATGTCCGTTCCCGTCATTGTGATAGACCAGCGAACTGATCGGCTTAAATGTATTAGGGTGGCAATACGTGCGGCCACCGGGAGTGTGTTCGCCGCACCAGATGTCATCGAAATCCCACTGCATGTAGCGAAGCACAACAAGGTCAAGCAGCCCGTCGTTATCGAGATCGACCCAAGCCGCGCTAGTGGACCAGCCACTGCCGCCGACGCCCGCTTTGGCGGTCACATCGGTAAAGGTTCCATCGCCGTTATTGTGGTACAGCTTGTTGCCGCCGTAAGCTGTAACAAAGAGATCTTCATAGCCATCGTTGTCAAAATCGCCGACTGCCACGCCCATGCCATAGCCAACGCCTTGCAGTCCGGCCTTAGCGGTAACATCTTCAAACGTGCCATCCGGTTTTTGGTGATACAGCCGGTTCCATTCGCGCTCACCGGTCTTTTGAGGAATGGTCTTTAAGGGCGTAGGATCATTCAGAGTTGCACCGTTCACAAAAAAGATGTCGAGACGGCCGTCGTTATCGTAATCAAACAAGGCAACGCCGGAACCCATGGTCTCCGGCAAATACTTCTTCGAGGTGTGGGACGCCACATTCCGAAAGTGCACGCCGGCCTTCGCGGTAATGTCAACAAAGTGTCCTGGCACGACAGGTGAGGGCGATTGCCATGCCACCGCGGGAGCAAGAGAAATGGAAAGGAGAAAATAGACTCGGGGTGCGACGCGGCTCAACATCAAGGCGACAGGACAAGTTTAAGATACTTGCGCTGCTGATTGCGGTTGCGACGGTTCTGCGCGCCGACCAGCGGTGCGTCGCATGTCATCCCAAGGAAGTAGCCGGCTATGCGGCAACCGGCATGGCGCGGTCGCTTGCGCCGATCGGTTCTGCGGCACCGGTGCCCGATGGCAACTTTGAACACGCCTTTTCACAAACCAAATTTTCTATTCATGCGGATGGCACCACGGTTCGACAATCGCTGGAGCGAAAAGACGAGTCCATTGAGCAGATTGTGTCGTTTGTGGTTGGATCGGGGAACCATGCGTTCGGCTATTTAACGCTGTCGGGAGATCATCTTTTTCAGTCGCCGCTGGCCTACTACACGGCGCGAAAGATTTGGGACGTAGCCCCTGGGTACGAGTACGATCCGCATCCGGATTTCAGCCGTCCTGTCAGCACTGAGTGCCTGTTCTGCCATTCCGGCAAGTCGCTGCCGATTGCGGATTCGTTGAATCGTTATCAACCCGGAGTGTTTGCTGCGTACGGCATTACGTGCGAACGATGTCATGGCGATACGGCGGCGCATTTGAAAAATCCAGTCGCGGGTTCGATCCTGAATCCCAAAACGCTCAGCGGTGCCGCGCGCGCCAGCGTTTGCGAACAATGCCATTTAACGGGAGAGGCGCGTATTCCGAATCCAGGGAAGTCCATCACCGGTTTCAAACCGGGCCACACGTTGGAAGAGTTCTATACGACGTACGTTGCGGCACAGTCTTCCGGGCAGAGCATCAAAGTTGTCAGCCATGCCGAGCAATTGGCCCTGAGCCAATGCGCGCGCAAGAGCGGTGACCGGCTTTGGTGCGGCACTTGTCACAATCCGCATGAAAAGCCCGCTCAGCCCGTGGCCTATTTTCGCGACCGCTGCCTGAGCTGCCATGCGGCCACCTTGCCAGCGACGCACGGAGCGCCCACACGCGATTGCATTGGTTGTCATATGCCTAAACTTCCTGCAAGCGACGGCGGACATACGGCGTTCACAAACCATAGAATTCTGCGCGACCCGAAGTTGACGTTCGACGACGTCGTGCCGGACACACTCACCGCGTGGCGCGCACCGGATCCCGGCTTGGCGAATCGCAACCTGGCACTCGCGCTGGTGAGCGTCGGGCTTCAGAATGGGTCCTCCGCGGAAGTGATCCGGGGCTATCGGATGATGAATCGCATCGAGAAGGACTTTTCGAACGATCCATCGCTGCTGACGACGTTGGGCCTGGTCCTGATGAAGGGCAAACAACCTGCCGAGGCATTAAAGCGATTTGAAAAGGTGATCGCATTGAAGCCGGACTATGCGCCTTATTACGTCAACGCGGCCACGGCGATGCTGTCTCTGAATCAGCCGTCCGAAGCGGCGCAACAATTGGAAAAAGCGTTAAGCTTGGATTCTCTGTTGCAGCCCGCAGTTCAATTATTGGGCCAAATTTATCGGGAGCAAGGGCAGGATGACAAGGCGAAGACGCTGCAGGCCAAATACGACCGCGCGATGGGCATCACACATTAGCGAACGTGTTTTTCTTCGATGATCGAATACTTGTTTACGGGAATGGTTTTTTCTACTTGTATTCCGCCGCGCGGCCATTTGACCGTAACGCTATCGACCTGGGCACAAGATCCTAATCCAAAGTGCAAGCGGGGATCTTTCTCAGAAACGTAGCTGCCTCCGTTGCGGACGCTGTCATATTGTTTCTTGCCGCAAGCGTCGATGACAACACTTGCACCAATGGAGTCGCGATTACTGTAAGTGCCGCGTAACCGAAGGCCGACCCAGTTGTTTTGATTCCCGGACTCATTATGAAGCAGCAAGGGCTGGCCCGAGATTGGTAGCACGACGACATCCAACTTGCCATCATTATCGAAGTCTCCCTGGCATCCGCCGCGATATGAATTGTCCGGCGTCGCCGGGAATTTAAACCCTTGCGAGAATTTGCCGCCGTGATCTTCAAAAATCAGGAACGGCTGAAAATACTGCGGCAGCTTGGGATATACGTGGCCATTGGCGGTCCAGAAATCTTGCTCGCCACGATTTGAAAAGTCGGCGAATCCGCAGGCCCACCCCAAGTAGGGTTTGGTCAAAGCCGCCAGGCCCGCTGGCGCGGACACCTCGTCGAAACTGCCGGTCTGGTCCTGTCGGAACAAGGGAAAGAAGTCGTCAGAAAAGGTGGTAATCGCCATCGTGAGACGTCCTTGATTCTGCAGATCGCCGATCGCCACGCCCATATTCGACTGCACGCGCCCGTCTGCGTTATATGCCACGCCATTTTCCAATCCAGCCTCTTTGAACGTGCCATCGCCCTGATTCAGGAACAACGAATTGGGGTCCGAGTCGTTCGCGACAAAAATATCTGTGCGGCCGTCGTGGTTGAAATCGTCAGCGACAACGGTGAAGCCGTGCGCCAGTGGGACGTTTCCGAGACCGGCTTGTTTGGTGATGTCAGTGAACGTTCCATTGCCATTGTTGTGATACAGGATGCCGCGCTCGCCTTTCAACCCTATTGGTCCGCAGAACGCCTCGACGCCGAGATAGGGGCACACCGGCGCAGGCTCTTTGAATGAAATCGAGTGAATGTCGACATAACCGGTAACAAACAGATCGAGGTACCCGTCGCCATCGAAATCGCCGAAGGCGCTTCCGGTGTGCCACGTCACATTGCGGCTTAATCCGGCAGCTGCGCCCACTTCGGTGAACGTGCCGTTGCCGTTGTTCTTGTAGAGCAGGTCGACTCCGATGTTGGTGATGAGAATGTCGGTGAATCCATCGTTATTAAAATCGGCGGCATTGGCGCCCGTGCCCCAATACGCATCGCTCAACCCGGCTCGCTCCGTCACGTCTTCAAATTTTCCGCCGCCGAGATTGTGGAACAGATACACGCTGTTCTTCAGAGGCTTTACAGACGCGTTACCGACGATGCTGCGCAGTTGGTCCATGGTAGACCCGTTCACGACGAGAAGGTCCATGAGGCCGTCATTGTCGTAATCGAGCCACGCGGCTCCGCTCCCGTTCGCTTCGGTGATCCAACGTTTCTCCGGGCCTCCGCATCGCATATTCGCGCGGATACCGGCTTGTTGCGCCACATCCGCGAATCGTAGCGTGCTATCGGTTCGAGCGGCAGCGAAGAGCGCCAGGGCAGCGAGCGCCCAGAGGAGATAATTGAGACGAAAGCGCATGCTCTGCTTCAAACGCACGGTAACACTTAGTTTCTTATGCCTGACTTTGATAGACGCTAGCCTGTTTAGTCAATCCTCGCCGGGCGAAGACAATCCGCGCGTCGAACAACTGTATGGCGAGGCAAAACAGGCGCAGAGCCAGGGCGATATTTCGACTGCGATCGCCAAATACGAAGAGATTCTGCACCTCGCTCCGAAATTGGTGGCGGCTTATAACAATCTGGGCGCGCTGTATTTTCGAGAACGAAGCTATTCAAAGGCTTCAGGCGTGCTGGAACAGTGTTTGAAGTTAAGCCCGGGATTGCCTTCGGCGACGGCGCTGCTTGGCATCTCGCTATTTGAAACAGCGAATTACGCGCATGCCCGCCCGCTTCTTGAAAGTGTTGTGAAGTCGAACCCCAACGACGCGACCGCGCAAATGTATCTGGTGAAGGATCTGATCAAACTGGGAGACTCGACTGCTGCCGCGACAGAACTGCAAAAGATGGCGTTGAAACAGCCCAAGAATCAGGAAGTCTTCTATCTGCTGGCCCGAGTGTACATGCAAATGTCGGAAAAAGCGCTGGCGAAGATGAACGCCATCGATCCAGATTCTGTACTTTCTCATCAGCTTTCGGGCGAAGTGATGGAGAGCATGAACAACTATGAGGGCGCGGTGGTGCAGTTGAAGAAAGCGGTCGAGATGGCGCCGCGGCTTCCTGGAAATCATTACAAGCTGGGAGACGCTTACTGGAATCTTTCGCAATGGGACCAGGCGACGGAGCAGTTCAAAGACGAGCTGCAAGTCGATCCGGGCGATTGCATGGCGGAATGGAAGATCGGCAATATTCTGATGCAGAAGGGGAGTCCGCCGCAAGAGGCTTTGGCGATTCTGGACAAAGCCGTGAAGGTTTGTCCCGACCTGGCGGACGCGCGTGAAGATCGCGCACGGGCGCTGGCAAAGCTGGATCGCAATCAAGAGGCCGTTGCGGACCTGGAAGTTGCCGAGAAAGCGACGCCGAACGATCCAAGTATTCATTTTTTGCTGGCAAAGGTGTACCGCGCGTTGGGGAGAACGCAGGATGCCGGCAGAGAAATGCAGTTGTTCAGCAAATTAGATGAGGCTGCGCGGGCGGCGACGGCGGAGCGGGCGCAGGAAGTGATCCAGAATAAGCAGACAGCACATTAGGGGAGGGCACACGTGCGTAGAGTTATATTCTGCGTTGCAGTTTCAGGCGAAATCATTCTCGGGATGGCTTACGGTTTGTGGGTCATGTCGAAGGCAGAAGCCACGAATGGGATTATGCCCGTTATGGCTCCCACGGATTGAGAAGCGGCACACCCAAACCGCCAAAATCTTTGGTGTTGCGGGTGACGAGTGTTAAATCATGGTCAAGGGCAGTTGCGGCAATAAGGCCGTCGGCAGTTGCCAGCATCGACCCTTTGCGCTTGGCCTCAATTGTCGCCCTGCCCCATCGCTCGGCAATTTCCTTGGTAACCGGCAACAGATTGGCGTCGAACCATGCAGGCAAACCCGTGGTGACCCAGAGTTCAAGATCAGTGCGGCGTTTCCCCATCGGCATGTCTTCAATGCCGAGGCGCATTTCTCCGACCGTCACTACACTGACATAAAGCCTATCGGGATCGGCTGCTTGAAACCAGCGGATGACATTCGGTTCTGGATCGGGTTTGACGAACTCGGAAATGACGTTCGTATCGATGAGAAAGCCGCTCAAAACTCAACCGGCCGCGGATGATCCTTGCTGCGTTCCAAAACCAGGCCGGAACCTCTCAGCGGTGACGACATGAGAAAGTCGGCGAAGTTCATTTTGGGCTGCCGGGTTTTGGAGGGTTTGGCAGGCGGCAAGGACTTGAGGGCCTGCATGAGAACATCCTCAACGTTGCGAAAGGCTCCGCTGTCCATCCGTTGCTGAATGAGCGCTTCAAGTTCGGGCTGACAAATTTCAATGGTCATGGTCGCGGCCTCCCTGTTCGAAAGTCTAGGGGGAAAGGCCGCACGCGTAGCTTCTGATTTTGCGTTGGTTGGGCCTTACCTGCGCAGGCAGTTCGTTAGGAATCATTTTAGCGCGGTATAGCGTTCAATCTCCAGCTTCTCTTGATCGAGCAAGCCTTGCTTCCGATAGACCTGCGCCAGCATGAAGTGCAGCGGGGCCTCGCGAGGAGCAAGTTGAGTGGCCTTTTCTAATTCGTCGCGGGCTTTATCGAGTTGGTCGAGGTGAAGATATGCTTTGCCTAGTTCACGATGGACCTTATAGTCGCCGGGTGAAATGGCGAGCGCCTGATCGAGCAAGGGTAACGCATCCTCCATGCGGCCGTTGTCGACCAGCAAACTGCCGTAATCGAGATACGGACCAGGATCCTTGGCGGCATCGTTTTGCTGAAGGGCGATTGCGCGCTTAAAGGCGTCAATGGCTTCCTCGTTTCGTCCCAGAGCACCTAAGGCTAGCCCCAAGTTGTCCTCGGCCTTGACGCTCGCCGGATCAAGCTGCAGAGAGTGTTTAAAAGCGGCGACCGCCTCATCGAAACGGTTCTCATTGTATTTTGTGCGGCCGAGATCGTACCAGGCCTGCACATCCTTCGGCGTCCACTCCAGCAGCTTGGTGAACCATTTATCCGCATCGGCGAAATCGCTCAAGACAACGTAATCGGATGCGACTACCTTTAAGTCGCGCGGCGCCGGAGTGTCATATTTTGCGCCTTCCGTATATTCGGCGAGCGACTGCTTTGCTTTTTTTTCGAGGAAAAGAACGTAGCCGAGAGTGAAGTGACCGCGGGCTGAGGCGGGATGGCCCTGGAGGTATTGCCGGGCTGTATGCTCTGCCGCAGGCAGTTGACCAAGACGAATATAGAGGTCTGTCTTGGTGAGAAGAGGATCGTCAATTGCATCTTGCAATGCAGTTTGCGCAGAAAGGCGCAAGATGAAAAGAGCGATTAAAAAACGCGCCACAAAAAGTTTCGGCGGGGGCAGGAATTTGTCTTCGCCGCCGCCCGCCGTTTTCAGCTTATCTCAAGTCTGGCTTGGTTTAGAAGCGTAGCTCGAGCAGTGCTTGACCTTGTCTTTGGGTATTAGCCTGGCTGTTGATCACCTTGCCAAAATTGGTGTCGGTCAGGGTTGTGTCAGGACCTCCGAATATCACGCGGTTTAGAGCATTGAAGTATTCAATCTCCAGCTTTAACTTCACCTTTTCGCCGATCGGGAAATATTTAGCGAGCGCGATGTTTTCGTTCTTGTTGAACGCATTACGGGCACCGGAAAGTTCCCGCTGCTCATCGCCGATAGCCCAAACGCCTGGATTGGTGAAGGCGGCGGCATTCAGAACGGGTTGACCTGAATAGACGTTCGAGTACGAGAATTGCTGCTGGACACCCGGGATGACATTGGGACGGTTTGAGGTACACGTTGGTTCGGCGCAGCCGAGCGGTTGACCGGGGACGCTAACCTGCAGAGGAGTACCACTGGCGTAGGTCAGAAGCGGGCTGATCTGCCAGCCGCCGAGAACAGCGTTCGCAACACCACCGCGGTTCATAAACTGCCTGTTCTTACCGAAGGGCAATTCATAGGTCGCGGCGATGTTTACCGCTTGCGGCTGGTCATTGTTATCGAGTGACCATTCGGCCTTTTGGTTGTTCTTATTCAAAGAAGCCGATGCGAACGAAGTAAATCCGGAACCGGTGTTGGACATCATGCGGGACAGGTTGTACGCGACCAGGAAGCTGAGTCCGTTCGAGTAGCGCTTCTCGACTTGAATCTGCATGGCGTTGTAAAGAGCCGACCCGTTTTCGTCAAAGTTATTAAAGATGCTGGCGTATTGCGGATAGGGCAGCAGGGCCTGCAAAACCGTCGCGGAGCCGCCATATTGTTGCACGAAACCAGCATACGGGACCTTGATGCCGGCGGCGACGGCTTGCGGAGACGTGACCAGGTCACCGAGGACAGGCCCAAGCGAGAGGTACTGCGGATTTAACTGATTGATGGGATTCAACTGTGACGTCAGGCGGTTTCCGCGGTTGCCGGTGTAGCTGACGCTCAACAGCATGTTGCCGCTCAATTCCCGCTGGACGCCAAGGCTCCAAACGACGTCGTAAGGAGCGACGCCGTCGTTCGCCAAGTCAAACGCATCGATGGCCGATGCAGTTCCCAGGCCCGGATTGAATGGAATCGGTGCGGGCAACGGAAGCACAGCGCTGTCCCATGAACCAAAAGCGGGGACCGTCGATCCGGTCGATTTATAAGTCGTGGATCCGTCCAACAGGTTGCCGTAATTTACGGCCACTTTGCTGGTCCCGTATTCATAGGCGCCACCGTCGAGGAAGTTCACGGAGAATCCGCCCTGCAGTACGGTCTTTTGACTCAACTGATACGAGAATCCGCCGCGAGGCGAAAAATGTTTATAGTGGATTGCCGCGCGATCGGCGCCAGCGCAACCGGCGCAATTGCCAAATTTAGTGGCAGCGCCGAGCAGACCGTCAGCGGCCGGATCGGGAATCTTGGAATCGAAGTACACGATATTGTTGCCGATTTCCGTGAACGGCTGCATGATGTCCCAACGAACGCCAAGGTTGAAATTCAGTTTCGCACTCCACTTAATGTCGTCCTGAACATAAGTGGAAATATCGCGATTCCGAAGACGCTCCTCGATGGTGCCGATGCGATCCGCGCTATCCACCTGGCCGAGCAAAAAGCTGGCGAACGAGTTTCCGGTCGTACTTAGATCGCCGTTCGCGTTGTAGTTCGGATCGGCAGTGGAGTTATTGCTGAAGCTAAAGTAACCCGCACACTGCTGACATTCATTGTCGTTTTGATAGGTGCGGCGGTACTCGATACCGATGTTAAAAGTGTTCCTACCCTTAATCCAAAGGTAATTGTTTTCGAGGACCGTTCCCAGTTTGCGATTCACGGAATCGGTATTCGAGGAGCCAAAATTTCCCGGTGAAAAGTTGCCCTCAAAGTTTAGTTGTGGAACCTGCGGGGCTCCTGGTGCGGCGTCGACCACAGGTTGCGTACCGGATCGCTCGGGAAGCTGAAAGTTCAGTTCTCCCAGCCAGCTTGCGCCCGCAGTGACCACTAAGTGCGGCGTTACCGTATAGGCGTAGTTCAAGATAAACACCGTACCGAGATCGGGGTAGTAGGTCTTGTCGGCTAGCGGGTCGGATTGCGTAAGATTTGTGCCAGCGTTGTC
>JBARMQ010000375.1:0-10682 GCA_049802535.1 Bryobacteraceae bacterium
ATATGGACCATTACGCCGACGACCTGGCGGCTCTTACAGCGCATCTCGACCTGAAAAACGCCATCCATGTAGGCCATTCCACCGGCGGTGGCGAGGTGACGCGTTATCTAGGCCGGCATGGTGAAAGCCGAGTGGCTAAGGCTGCCCTGATCAGCGCAGTACCGCCGCTCATGGTGAAGACGGCGGCCAATCCGCTCGGCCTTCCCAAGGCGGTCTTCGACGGTCTGCAGGCGCAACTCGCTGCCAATCGCTCGCAATTCTATCGCGACCTGCCGGAAGGGCCGTTCTATGGCTACAACCGGCCCGGCGCGAAAGCCTCGGACGCCATCATCCAAAATTGGTGGCGCCAAGGCATGATGGGAGCCGCCAACGCGCACTATGACGGCATCGTGGCCTTTTCTCAAACTGACTTCACGGAAGACCTTAAGAGAATCACCGTTCCGGTGTTGGTGATGCATAGCGAAGATGACCAGATCGTTCCCTATGTCGCCTCCGGCCCGCTGTCCGCAAAGCTGCTGAAGAACGGAACTCTGAAAACCTATAAGGACTTCCCGCACGGCATGCCGACGACACAAGCCGACACCATCAATTCCGACCTGTTGGCCTTTCTCAAGCAGGAGGATATTGCGTTGGCTGCCAAGAGTGGCGGCCAGCGATAAGCGTCAAAAGTAGCGGGCGCGATCGCAAAACCAGATCGCCGCCGTTCGGCGCCGCCACTGGTCTAGTGGATGAACTCCCGCGCCTTGCTGGCCTGTTCCTTCCAACCTTGAGGGTTCACGCCGACCGCGAGTAGCCAGACCATCAGCGATCCTTCTCCCAGCGCAGCAGGGGCTAGATTGTAGGGAGACAAATAGCCTGCGAGCGGCGGCGACAGGAAGGTCATGTAACCCAAACCGGCAAACGCCATGAACACACCGATAATTCGAGGTAGGAACGTTGACCTGAAAATGAGGTAGCCGATCAGGATGCAATAGAGTCCAAAAAATGCCAGGAAGGCATTCCCTGCCTGAGTATTTAGTTGGAGAAACAAATACGCCAGCGCCTGCACCTGTTCCAGCTTAAAGACGCTCAGGTAATGCTCGCCCCCCAAGACCACCAAGGGAGCAAGTTGAAGAAGGCTGGCAACACCCAAAATTGCCAGTCCCACGAGGTGAAAGAAGGCTGCGGTTAAAGAAAGATTCTGATTCACAGGCTTAAACAAGTCATAGAAGAGAGCCGTCAGAACTATCGAGCACGCGACAGCGATGAGCATTACTGAGAAACCGAGCTCAAAGAGATGTTTATGCGCCAGGATGTTATTCGCCGTAGTCGCGGTGTCGCCAGAGACAACAAGCTTTCCGGGAATGTACATTCCGCCGATCACTGATGTCAGTCCAGCGAGCACATAAAATACACCCGCCATCCTGGCCTTCAAACGCGGCGAAACTTCTGCAATGCTTTCCATCATTTGATAGGCCCCAAGGGAGGCGCCACGTTCGCCCGTCTGACGCCGAATCTTTCAATACCGCGGTGAACACGACGATATCACCCGCCTAACAAGCCGCCCTCGGTTTGTCTCATGGTACGAAGGGATCAAACCCGATGACTAAGCAATTTGGCGCACAGGGCCTTTTTACGACGTTTGTTGTAGTGACCCCTTAGCGTACGGTTTGGTTCCGATGATAGGGTTGGGCTCGGCACCCTCGCCGATGACCTGATCAATATCGGAAAGTTGATAGCGGCCCGTGCGTAGCCCGGGAGCACGGGCTTTCGCAGCGGCAAAGCTATGGCGCGAACTGCATACTCCCGCATCAGAGATTCGTTCTTCAGATCGTCAAGGACTGGCCTGAGCCATGTTCTCACCGTCGACCCAAGCCCGCGCATCTGCTTCGTTCTCCATGTCTTGATCGGATGCGATAAGCCCACTTGCGCCCAGACATTAGGTTTGAATGAAGACACCGTCAGCAGGCGTTTCTTCAGATGCACCAACCCATTTCGTGGGGGCCAATGCCGGCGTGCGTTCAGGGATGATTCGGGTTAGTACTGTCGCCCGCTAAAAAAGAGATACCGCGACGAATCGAGAATCACAGCGCGAGCGGTTCGCAATTGCAGCTGTCGGAAAACCAGTCTAATGCGGCCGGAACGTCTTCCCCGTCTCCAGCAGAGTCTTCAATCGCGAGAGAATCCGCGGCCACCCATCCGCATTCTGAGCATATGCTGGATCGTCCTCCGACCAGTCATCGTTGGTCACCACAACCTTCACTGCCTCAGTCTCCGGCGTTAACTCCACCTTCACTTTCGACATCACCGCCCCGTCGCCCATGCCGAACTTGTACTCGAACAGCTTCGGCGGCTCCGCCCGAAGTACCTCACCCGTCACATACCGCATAGGCTTCCCATCCTTTCCCGGGCCCGACCAGGTCATCGCCCCGCCTGGCTTCAGGTCCACTTCAAAATCCGCGCCCAGAAAGATTTTCTGATTCGCCTCCTTCGAAACGAACCCACCCCAGACCTTCTCCACGGGAGCGGCAATGTAATAGGTAAAAATCAGTGGGGCCTTTTCCATATCAATCCTCCAGGCACTCCTCGCAGATCCATGCAGCGCCTGCCCAGACTCTAGCAAAATACTTATCGGATCCTCTAAGTGGAGACATGCCCGAGCAGGAACTGGATCTGATCAAGTTCTCCACCGGCGAGATGACAGAGCTGGGCGCACGTACGCCGGAGGTCATGCGCTGCTAGCCTTTCAATACCAGCAGCCTGCGCGGCCTGTTTTACCACTTCCCAGCGCCGTTACCGGCGAGTCATCGTCGAATGCGTTCCAAATCTACGGCTAGCGCGTTATACGTCCAAGTGGTGGCCGAAAGGAGCGGCGGATGCTAGCCGACTCCTGCTTATCCGGTTGTTTCAGCAAACCCCAACAGGTAGTATTAGTGGGTGCCTCGGCCTGATTTTCCAAAGACGCTGCGGGAGTTTCAATCGAAGTTTGCCAGCGAAGCGGCCTGCCGACAGTATCTGGCCGCCTGCCGCTGGCCGGAAGGTTTTGTGTGTCCAAGATGCGGGAATCGGCGCGCTTATGAATTGGCGAACCTCGTCCGATGGCAGTGCGCCGGCTGTCGGTACCAGACATCTCTGACGTCCGGGACGATTTTGCACAACACGA
This sequence comes from Bryobacteraceae bacterium, assembly GCA_049802535.1. Taxonomy (GTDB): domain Bacteria; phylum Acidobacteriota; class Terriglobia; order Bryobacterales; family Bryobacteraceae; genus Bog-105. The sequence continues at coordinate 3,143 of JBARMQ010000375.1, forward strand.
AAACGCCGCTGGCGGTTTGGTTCTGGGCCGCGTACCTGATGACCACCGATAAGCGTGGGCTGTCCGCCTTACTTCTGCAGCGCCAACTGGCGCTGGCCCGTTACGAGACGGCTTGGATGATGCTGCACAAGTTCCGGCGGGCCATGATCAATCTCAAGCGGGAACCGCTGCGGGGCGAAGTGGAAGTGGACGAAACCTGGGTTGGTGGTACCCAAGCCGGCTTGCGGGGAAGCCGCCAACTCAAGGGGCGTAAAGCGGCGCTAGTTCTGGTCGCCGTAGAGAAGCGGGGGAGTAACACCACGGGGCGCGTACGCATGGCCGTGATCCCGGACTTCAGAAGCGAGACTTTGTTGGCCTTTCTTAAAAACAACGTGGCGCCAGGTTCCACCGTATACACCGACGGACTGAAAAGCTTCACTGGGTTGAAAGAGGCCGGTTTCCAGCATATGCCTCGCAGCCAGCCGCTGCGAACGAACCTGCGAAAAGGTGCAAAGTCCGTGGTGCCTCTGGCGGATCGGGCCATTGGGAATCTCCAGCAGTGGCTGCTCGGAACTTATCACGGTGTCAGCCGTGATCAACTCCCGGTTTACCTGGATGAATTCGTATTTCGCCACAATCGGCGAAAGACACCGATGGCGGCGTTCCAAACGCTGCTCGGACTTGGAACTGGGCGTAAACCTACTAAATATGAGGAGATACGGGGTGCATCCGACCTCGGTGAACCGCCATCTGAGGGCTGACCACTACCGCTAGTGGCTTGCTGAAACAACCGGATAAGCAGTAGCCGACTAGAACGAAGCCGCTGGGCGGCGGGCGCTACGCGGTGGTGGTGATCAGTAGTGGTAACAAGATAGAGTAACGGGTCGCAAGGAGGGTTCCTTCGTGACCCAGTTACGCAAAATGATGCTGGAAGAACTTCAGCGTCGCAACTACTCCGATAATACAGCCCGCTACTATCTCAGCGCGGTCGCTGAATTCGCAAAGTATTTTGGAAAGTCCCCGGACCAGCTCGGGCCAGACGACCTTCGCACTTTTCAGGCGCATCTGCTTAAAGAACGCAAGCTCGCTGTGGGTACAGTGATCGGTCGCGTTGCCGCGTTGCGGTTCTTCTTCGTCCGCACGCTAAAGCGTCACGAGTTCCGGCAGGACTTGCCGTATCCAAAGAAGCGGCGAAAGCTTCCCTGCATCCTGAGTTTGGGGGAGGTTGGCCAACTCATCGATGCCGCCGGAAACCTAAAGCAACGCGCCATCCTGATGATCCTCTACGGCACTGGCATGCGACGCGCGGAAGTTGCCCGCTTAAAGGTCAGTCATGTTGATAGCAAACGTATGATCATTCGAGTCGAATGCGGCAAAGGCGGCCATGACCGCGATCTGCCGCTGAGTCCGGCTTTGCTGGAAACACTCCGCGAATACTGGCGCTGGAAGAAACCAGGGACTTATCTCTTCCCCAGCGATGAGGGTCACCACGGCAAAGATCATCCCATGTCGGAGAGGAGTGTTTGGTATGTGTGCACACAAGCGGCCCAATACGCAGGGCTGAAGAAACGCGTGACACCGCACACTCTTCGACACAGCTGGGCGACTCACTTATTGGAAGCCGGCACTGATCTCCGAACCATCCAGATGCTGCTCGGACATGGAGACCTGGAGACAACCGCCAAGTATCTTCATCTGTCGCAAACCCACTTGCATGCTGTTGCCAACCCACTGGACCAACTGTCGATTTCCAACGTAAAAGAAACCAGCCGCGAGTATCGCCGTAAGAAAGAATGAGCCGTCCCGTCGTGGAGGTGGCCGACATTCTCCGCGCACAGGGTAGCCGCTTTCTCAACAAGTATCAATCGAGCTTCGGCTATCAGAAGCTGAAGGCGTTTCGTGCCATCCAGAACTGCCGCACCGCAGCTCTCGGGGGACATCTCGATGCTTGTCAGAGTTGTGGCTACCAACACGCCATCTCCTATAACTCCTGTCGTAACCGGCATTGCCCGAAGTGTCAAGCGCAAGCACGCCAGCGCTGGCTCGCAGCTCGCGAACGTGAGGTTTTACAGACCAACTACTTTCACGTTGTCTTCAGTGTTCCGCACGAACTGAATATCTTCGCGCTCGAAAATCCGCGTGCTTTTTATGATCTGTTGTTCAAAGCAAGTGCCGCCTCTGCGCTCGAGATGGCAGCGAATCCCGAACGCCTCGGTGCCGAGATCGGCATGATTGCCATTCTGCATACCTGGGGGCAGAACCTGTTGCTTCATCCGCATATCCATTGTGTGATCCCTGGAGGTGGTCTATCTCCGGGGCATGAACGTTGGGTAAACTCTTCTTCTAAGTTCTTTCTCCCGGTCAAGGCGTTGAGACGTCTGTTTCGCGGGAAGTTCATTGCTGGATTGAAACGCCTTTACAGGCGCAAGAAGCTTGGCCATGCTGGGCCGGCTGCCGTGTTCAGTGAACGCAAGCAGTTCACTAAACTTGTCGGCCGTTTGCGCCGCCAGGACTGGGTCGTGTATGCAAAGCCCGCCTTCGGTGGGCCTTTGCAGGTGCTGCGGTATCTCGGACGTTACACTCACCGCGTTGCCATCTCGAATCACCGTTTGCAGTCCTTCGACGGAGAGCGCGTGGCCTTTCGCTGGCGCGATTATGCGCATGGCAATAAGTCACCTATCATGACTCTGGACGCTGTTGAGTTTTTGCGACGCTTCTTTCTGCACATACTTCCGAAGGGCTTTGTGAGAATCCGCCATTTCGGATTTTTGGCAAATCGTTTTCGCGCCAAAAGTCTTACTCTATGCCGTCAGCTTCTCGCTCAGATCGTCTCGGAACCAGCACTTACTCCGCCAGTTGATACCTCGGAGTGGCGCTGTCCCCGTTGCGGTGCGAAGATGAAAGTCGCCATTCGTCTGTCGGCGCTAGACCTGGCTTGTCGCCAGGGCTTCCTCGATTCGTCATGAGTAGCGCTCTCATCTATTCCGGACCATTGACGTGCTTGATGCACGCCTGCGCGGTCGTGTATCTTCGTTTGGTATCAACCGCAAGCCGGGCAACTTCTATGACTCATTCTTGCCGTTGGAAATCTCGTATTGCTTTATCGACACTTGAAATCCGTGCTTGCAGAACTTGTTCGGACTCATCGGCAATCTTGGCAGCGGCCTTTCGGCGTAGAAGAGGCCTTGCAACTCCATAGACCGCGCCCGTCGCAAGCACCAGCGGCTTCCTTCAAGTCTCCTTATCGAACATGTCCCGGCGACCGGCGCTACGGCGCTGCACAAACATCTTTTCGCCGCGACATCTCCGATCAAGGCTTACGACTTCGCAGACATTGAGGCCTGGCAGCGCAGCAAACCGTCCTCATTAGGCCGTGTCTTGCAAGGCCTCCCCGGTTTATAGCGGGAGCGGCATTACTGTGTCGAGCTCATCGGCCGTAGGCAATGTGAATCGGAATACGTGGCGGTGGCCTATCGAAAAGCTGGCCGGTAAGTAGGTCACGGGCATTGGAAAGACAAGCTGCACGTCGCGGTATCTTTCCCAGAACAAGTAACATCCGACGCACTGCATTTTGCTGCAGATTGGTGATACCGCGAGATTGTGGTCGGCAAAGAGGAATCCATAATAGTTGTTGAGCAGCGCGACGGACTCAAAAGGATCGAGCGTCGATACTGCTTCGGTAGCGCTGTGCCAGTTCCGATGGAGTTGCTCGTGTAGCTTCTTCGACCATTGCAGCCGCCACTTATGTTCATTCCCAGGGGGAGCACCGTAGACGAGGACCAATCGGGATGGATTAAGCTCGTCCACAACGCCAAAAGACCTATGTTTTTCATATCCTGCGAACACAATGAGGCATGTCGAGATTGCACTAGTCGCTCCCGCGAACTGCTTAGGTATTAAATTCCCCAGCATTTCTTGAGTTAGCGCGCTGACACCTGTATCACCCTTGGCAACGGCCGCTTTAGTGGGGTGATACTCAGCTGCCTCTGTGTACAAAACTTGCACAGCTACGCCAGGTAGTGCGGTCCGGATTGCCGCTAAAGTTGCGCAGATGCCCTGCATTGCTAAGGCAGAAATGTCTACCCAAACCTCCGAGTGGATCTCCGGTCGCCAACTAGACAATATATTCTTCAGTTCATTCAAGTAGTCATCTGGTCGGCGTAAATCAAAGATAACAGTTTGTGTGCTGCGATCTCCTCGGCCCGTAGATAACAGACGTCGCATCAAGGCGAAGTTGTCGTCGTTTTCCCGTATACCCGCGACATAGCGAATAAGGACTGAGCGCTTAATTCTCGAGTCTGTTAAGATCTGGAGAATTCGGCGCGCTCTATCCTCGAAGCCTGCCGCTACGATGAGCACAGCGCAGTTTTCTGCGAGCGTCCGCAGTTCCTCTGGCGTTGTCTTTCGGGGTGCGCTAGGACTCCTCGTCATCCCACAGCCCCCTTTCAGAATCGCGTCCTGACGAGTTTCTCAAAAACGCTGTGCCGTCCTTCGCAAACTTGGCGGGATCTAACAGGAATTCCTCCAATCTTCTGGTGCTCAATCGCAAATGGGCATCCCGTCGAAAACTGATCCCGAACGTAGGGCAGAAAATTCTATTTAAGACATACACTGGCTTTCTTTGTCCGTCGTCAAACGCTACATTTAGACCGCTGTCATCGAAAACCCCATAGCGCACCAGATAGTTAATGACCAGCTGAGCATCTTCACGAAGAAGCGCAGAATCGTTTCGTTCTATTGCGAGTCTTTCGTCCAAACGTACCCCGGGCTCTCCTTGTCGTCCTTGGGTGAGGTACCGATGACTAACTGCACCAAAATACGATGCGCAGTTGTATAGGTGTTTGCCAAGCGGCACGGTTTGACCTTTGACAATAAGTTGACCGGGAATAAACTCGAGCGCGCGGAGTCTCCTAGTGGAAACTGCACGTACGGCACGGTTTTGGATCCGTGCCGCAATTACCTGGGGTATGGGTGCGGATTCAAGCTGCCCGGGTTCGGGAGGCCGTACACGAGCGCCGGCAAAGATCTCTGATACGATCTCGATCAGATTACGAGCAGTCTTGTCGGCTAGTTGCCAGACGACTTCCCATCCCGCGTAGTAGGCATTCTTTCTGCCGGCAGCGAGACGTCGCACCAGGTCGCGGACAGGAATCATCTCCGTGCCGGGCCTTAGCTGATCGCCAAGAAAGTCCGCTATGTCGTCAGAGGGGTAGTTCCAGTACGAAAGCCGCCGACGCAAAATCTTATTGAAGTAATCCTTGATTTGTGATCGAGTCTGCCCCACTGCTCCTTCGGTAGCATAGATCTTGGCGATGTCAAATGAAGTTAGATCATGAGTCTCTTCTAGGGTTCGCTTGTGCGAGTCAAGAAGGTCGTATGAGAAGCGCTCAGCCGAGAGCTTTACGCAATAGACGGCATTAGAACTGGTCAATAGGTCGTTCAAAACGTGTTGAGTCTCCCGGGGAATGTTAGGTTCACCCGCGTCGTCGAACAGGAAATAGAACTGGGTCGTTGCTAGTTGACCAAACATTCTCCTCACAGCTCCGCAAAACGTCAGCAGAGCATGCTCGTCCAACCTCTTTGGCTGGGATCCCAGATCATTTGTCCGCTGAAACAATCGCCAGATCTCTGACTCCTCCCACCGGATGACGCCTGCCGCTAGATTAGACAGATCGGCTGCCGTGCTGGCCCTCACGCGTGTGATCGTTTCAGGCATCATATACGGGCGAATGAAATCGTGAAGCGCCTGAGCATCGGTGCTTGGGGTCAGCTCCGCACGCTCTACAGCGTCAGCCAGTATTCGGAGAACATGTCTAACGATTTTCAGCACCAGAACGTGCTTTACAGCAAGATTTGTGTGAGAACCAAAAAGAAGAAAATCAGATGATAATTGCTTAAACTCGCCTTGCCGACAGGAAAATAGAACCCCAAAGACCTCGGCCCGATCGACTAGCTGCTGCTTGGCCCCGGGAAAATAAGCCAGTGCGGCAAGGTACGTGGATTTACCCGAGCCCCTAGCGCCTACAATGAGTGAATTCCCAAAGGTTCGGACTCGGCGAAAGAACTCGGGGTAGGGCTCAAAGAGTTCCAGAGCTTGCGCTGGATCGGCTATTTCTTCCCAACGTAACAAGGCGAGCGGAGGTGGCTCCTTGAATTTCTTTTCGATAAAGCTCGCCCGGAGTCTTACCCATTCCTGGTACCTTGAATTTGCATCAAGAAGCCTCAGAATCTCATTGAAGGAGATGCTGTCAGTTTGAACAATACGGTGGACGACCGAGAAAAGTCTCGGCCCCAAGTATTTCAATGTAGACACAGTTGGCAATTGCCGCTGGAGGAGGACTAAGGCCGACGAGAGGTGTTCTTTGAACCAATCGAGGTCGGACTGCTGTCTGCCGTACGGCGAAGTTTCGGCTAGGTCCCCAGACGGATCAATGACAGTAAACTCGAGCGAAGGATCTTCTGAACTCACCAAAATATTCCGTGCGTGGAGGTCTCCATGCCTGGATCCTCGCCGTTCAAGTTCTTCCAGCACACTGCCAACTTGGCGAATGAACGCCTCAAAAAAGTAGGGATCGACTGGGGGGCGAGTTCTTACGAAGGCCTCGAGCGTGATTGCATTCACGAAAGGAAACACAACGCAGTGAACCGGAACGAGATCACCAGAGCAACTCTCCAACTCCACAACGAAAGCGTCAACGGGTGTAACTAAATGTGAAATATTTTCAAGTAATCCCAGGCCCCGAATTGCCTGCCCATTCCGCTCAAGATGGCCGGGGCGTAAGACTTTGATTACCACCGTACGGCCCACTCCGCGATTCGTCGCTTTTAGAGCTATTGAGTTGCTGCCCTTTGCTAGAACACCGCTTACCTGAAACTTCTCCGCCACCCGGCTCGCCGCCGCCACAGTCTCAAGGTCGACCTGCATGTTGCCCAGAAGTCTTATCCCAGTGAAGTTCAGGATCGTTCGGTCGTCACCGAGGCCGTTGACGACTGTCAAAAGTTCAAGGATCTCAGTTGGTGCAGCGAGGAGTTTATCCGTATGCCAGTCTACGTGGGTCACTCGCAGGAGCTGCGCCGAGGCAGAAGACTGAATGAACGCGCTTAGTACGCGACCGGGCATTGCAACGGCATTTGCTGAACGGAGACGAGCTGAGGATGGCATCGTGCGTCAAAAAAGAAAGGCTTTACCGATCTGAACGCATCGGACTTTCTCTATTATCAGTTTCCGCAGTTCGCAAGCCTGGACGGCCGCAAGCGATACCAGGTCACAGGTCGCCCCAAAACTCTTCGCGGCTAACAGGTTCTGCACAACGAAACCGTGCTTATGTTCGTCAAAACAATAGAAACCTGATTTTAGACATAGCTCCTTTTTGTGTGTTATCGTCGTGGCTTCTTGTATTGAGCCTGGCGACGCGACCAGGACAATAATTAAATCGGCCGCAAGCATGGCGACGATCTCTTGTATGAGGAGGTTGCCAAGGGGCGACGGCAAAGATGGATCTACAACTTCCTCGCCGAAGGCAACGGAGTGCCCTTCATTTATGAGGAACTCTTTAATTTC
>JBARMQ010000376.1:0-2204 GCA_049802535.1 Bryobacteraceae bacterium
GTATTTCATCGGTTACGACACCCCACCGTCTTTCGGCTCGTATTTCGACGACATCTCGCAGAAGCTGAACCACCAATACTTGCTCGCGTTCCTGGCCAGGCCCGGCAACAAGAGCGGGCTCCAGCGAGTCCGGCTCAGGAGCGAACTGCAGAACGCGGAGTTGATTGCCGCAGAAAACGTTTGGGTTCCGGGAGATGCGCATTGAGTGAATTCTCGTGTGTGTTGGAGGGCGCTTGCGAAGGCGAGTATCGCGCGGGTTCCGGCCGAAGGCGACCGCCAAGGAGGGGACAGCGATGATCGCATTCGACGACGGAGAAATAAGCGGCTGGCTTCTGAAACTCGCCGAAAACCCGTCGGGACAGTTCCTCGATGCGCTGTCGGAAGCCGTGCTAAAGGCCACGGACGAAGACCACTGCATCATTCGGCCGGCATTGATACAGCTCAAACGTAAATATTCTCGGCTCGGGCGCAGCGCCGAAACTGAGAGCGATTCTCGCACACGAAGGAACAGAGACAGTTGACGGTCGCAGGGAGGAGGCGGCGATGACAGCGCCAAAGCGATTGAGCCTGCCCAGCATGCTGCTTTTTGTGGCACTCCTTCCGGCGCTTTGGGGTTCTTCTCTTCAGGGTCAAACCGCGCCCCCTAAGCCCGAGCAGGGGGAACAATCCTCTGAAATCCATTTCGCCTTCCTTATCTGGATGGCGTGGCCCTATGGCTCTATTTGGATTCTCGGCGTCATTGTCGGAGTCAGTATGCTCTTCCAGCGGCGTGACTCGTCTGATGATGTCGTTCGCGGCGCGAGATTTGCTTGAAACCGCCAACCTGTCGGAGGGTCGTTGCGTGCCGAATCGCGATCGGAAGGAAAACACGGCGGGTAGCGAGCCGACGACGGCGAGCGGCTCGTCTTCCGTCAGGCTGTTCGGAAAGGCGCGGTCCGCCCCAGCCTACGCGATCCGTGATTTCCTGCATCGCAACGGCGTGCCGTTCCAATGGGTTGATCTCAAGACGAACGAGCAGTGCCGCAAAGTTGGCCTCGAGAGTCCCGACGACCGCAGAGCGCCGCTTTGCATTTTCCCCGACGGTACCTGCCTGGAAAACCCGACCGTCCGGCAGCTCGCCGAAAAACTTGGTTGGTTCCACAATCCATCGCTGTCTGAATACGACCTCGCGATCTACGGAGCCGGCCCTGCGGGTTTAAGCGCCGCAGTTTACGGAGCGTCCGAGGGTTTGAAGACAGTCGTGATTGAGCGCTGGGCTGTCGGAGGGCAGGCAGGAAGCAGTCCGCAGATTGAGAACTACATCGGATTCCCGGATGGAATCAATGGCGCCAACCTGGCCGAGCGCGCCCGCCAGCAAGCCTTGCGCTTTGGAGCGGAGATTCTCGTGGCTCGGGAAGGAGTGGGCGGTGAGTTCACGGCAGGCAAGCGCATCGGCCATCTTGCAGACGGCACGAAAATTGTGGCGCGCAGTGCGATCTGTGCAACGGGCGTGGACTATCGCCGCCTCGGCCTGCCCAATGAAGAGCAGTTCTACGGGGCGGGCCTGTTCTACGGAGCCGGCGCGAGCGAAGCCGAGTTATGCGGCAACGATCGGGTTTTCATCGTCGGTGGCGGAAATTCGGCCGGGCAGGCCAGCCTTCATTTCGCCCGGTACGCTACAAAAATCACCATCGTGATCCGAGGCGAGTTCCTGAAGAGCACGCTGTCGCAGTACTTGATGGATCGGATCAATTCCGCGAAGAATATCAACGTACTTCCCGCTACCGAAGTCACCGCGCTGCACGGCAATCGGCTCTTGGAGTCCATCACACTCAGGAACCTGCTCACCGGGCAGGAACAAACCTGCGTAACGGGGTGGTTGTTCGTGTGCATTGGCGGGACGCCCCATACGGAGTGGGCGGTAGCGGCAGGCATTGGGCGCGACGCGGGAGGATACCTCCTCACCGGCCCCGACTTACTTCATAACGGCAGCAATGCCGACGGCTGGCCCCTGGCCCGCAGTCCTCATTACCTCGAAACCAATGTGCCGGGTGTCTTTGCGGCCGGTGATGTGCGACATGGGTCCGTGAAGCGGTTCGCTTCCGCGGTTGGGGAAGGCGCAATGGCAGTCATGTTCGTGCACAGCTATCTCGCACACGGTTAAAAACAGAAAGCTGCACGCCGTTTCGAAGGTCCATTTCACCTCGGATGTGATCTATCTGTGG
>JBARMQ010000377.1:0-11115 GCA_049802535.1 Bryobacteraceae bacterium
GAGCAACCCGGAGGCCGGATACATCGAGAACCTGGATGAGCTTCCGTGGGTGACCAAGGTTTATAAGCGCGATTTGGATTTTCGGAATTACAATGTTCCGTTCCTGCTGAATCCTTATGTGTCGTTCTACACAACACGCGGCTGCCCGGCTATGTGCACATTCTGTCTTTGGCCGCAGACGCATTCGGGCCATCGCTGGCGTTTGCGATCGTCGGACGATATTGCGAACGAGTGCCGGTACACGCTTGAAAACTTTCCTGGGCTGAGGGAGATCTTCTTTGACGACGACACCTTCAACTATCAGAAGGCGCGCACGTTGGAATTGTGCAGCAAGCTAAAGCCACTGAAATTTACCTGGAGCTGCACATCGCGCGTGACGACAGATTACGACACATTGAAGGCGATGCGCGATTCCGGGTGCAGACTGCTGATTGTCGGCTATGAGTCGGGCGAACAACAGATCCTGAAAAACATAAAGAAGGGTGCGACCATCGATATGGCGCGCCGCTTCACGGCAAATTGCAAGAAGCTGGGTTTGACAATTCACGGCGATTTCATCGTTGGCCTGCCTGGCGAGACCCGTGAATCCATTCGCAAGAGCATTGATTTTGCGAAGGAACTAGATGTCGAGACCATACAGGTGTCGATCGCTCATCCGTTCCCTGGCACTGAGTTCTACGATCATCTTGAAAAGAACAACCTAATCACGATCAACGGTGCGATGACCGATGGCGCGGGGCACCAGTTGCCGAATTATGAATACGCCGGTCTGGACCGGGGGGAACTGGTCGAATGGGTTGAGAGGTTTTACGGTGAGTTCTATTTCCGGCCGAAGGTGGCGTTCCGGCTGGTTTCGAAGGCGATTTTCAACAACAACGACAGACGACGGCTGTATAAAGAGGCCAAAGAGTACCTGACCCTGCGCGCCAAGCGCAAGCGCTATGTGAAGGACCAGCGAGCGGAGAACCCAGCTGTGCTGAGCTCGGGAGACTAGTGGGTCAGGTTAACGCGCCCGCACCGGCGAAGGATCGCCATCGGGTAGAACTGCGAACGTTGCTGCTGACGGCGGCCGTCACGCTGCTAAATGCGTTCGGCAATTTATCGTTGACATGGGGAATGAAGCATTTCCCACAAGCCGTCGGCCTTTCCCCGGCGCCGTATCTGGAAGCGTTTTTGAACCCGTTTGTATTGGCGGGAACGATCATGCTGATTTTCTGGTTGTTGACGCGGATGACATTGATGAGTTGGGCCGACCTAAGCTTTGTGGTGCCCATGAGTTCATTCGCTTATGTGTTAGCGGCAGTGCTGGGGAAGATATTTTTGCACGAGACTGTGTCAGTGAGGCGATGGTTCGGGACGGTGTTGATTTTTGCGGGCTCGGCGCTGGTGGGCGCAACCTCCCAGCGAACTAATACGGAGCGCACGGCGGTGAATGAATCGAACTGCGAGATGGACCGGTGGGCCGCATGAAGTGGGTGTTGCTCGCGATCATCGTGGTTTCGACAGTGTTGGGCGACCTGCTGCAGAGTTACGAGATGAAGCGGTCTGGCGAACAGAGCGTTGACGTGCGGGGATTGGCGAAATTGGTGCGCATGATTGTTAGCAGGAAGTATTTGTTCCTGGGAATCGTATTCATGGCGTTCTCGTTCTTCGCATTTATGGCGCTGGTGCAGACGGAGCCGTTGAGTTTCGCGGTGCCGGCATCGGCGGCGACGTTTGTCCTGGAAACGGTGCTTGCCAAATTTGTTCTGAATGAACGAGTCGGCCTTCGCAGAGGCGCGGGGGCTTTATTAGTGTTGGGGGGAGTGGTCCTCCTGGCGCACTAGGCACAATGCTGTGCGACTTTTTTGGCTGATCTTCGTACCGGCGGCGGCATACCAAGTTCTCGCGATTATTGCCGAATTGCGGCATGCGGCGCTGCGTATACGGGAGACACGGCGCACACGGACGTTTCGGCCAGGCGTATCGGTGTTGAAACCGCTTCGCGGGTCAGACCCGACCATGTATGAGGCCTTTGTTTCGCAGGCGCGGCAGAACTATCCAGAGTTTGAAATTCTTTTCGGCGTGGGTTCGATGGAGGATTCCGCTGTCGCGGTAGTGAGACGACTACAGGTCGCCTTCCCCGATGCGGACATTCGTCTGATTGCCGGTAGTTCGGACGCGGCCAACCGGAAAGTTGGGGTGCTGGACAATCTGGCGCGGCATGCCAAGCATTCGATCTGGGTGGTAAACGACAGCGACATCGAAGTAGGACCCGACTACTTGGAGAGTGTTGTTGCGCCGCTGGCGGATCCGGCGATTGGCGTGGTCACCTGCCCGTATCGGCCCGACCCGCAAAGCGCCGCCACCACGTGGGAGGCCGTTGGGGTTGCGACCGACTTCATCCCGAGCACTTTGACGGCGCCATTGGCCGGCGTTCGCGAATTCGGATTAGGATCGACGCTGGCCTTCCGGGGAAGCGATTTTCGAGAAGCGGGCGGCTTTCCAGCGATTGCCGATTATCTAGCCGACGATTATCATTTGGCTCGCGCTATTACGGGTTTGGGAAAACGCGTATTGCTTTCGCCCTATATTGTTGGAACATCTCTGGGGGATACGGATTGGCGTGGAGTGTGGCATCACCAACTGCGGTGGTCGCGCACGATTCGCTTGTCCCGATCGGACGGCTTTGCGGGAATCCCGATCACGCATACCGGTGTATGGGCGCTGTTGGCGTGCCTTCTGGGTGCTTGGCCGGTGGCGCTGGGGCTGCTGATTCTACGCCTTGGCTCGGCATTGTTATCGGCAGGTCTGGTGTTGAGAAGCCCACGAATCGCGGCGCTTTCGTGGCTAGCGCCGGTGTGGGACTTCTATGCCCTTGCGATCTGGCTCACATCGTACCGGAGCAACGATGTACGTTGGCGAGACCGGTCATTGACGATCGATCCGGACGGCAAAATCGAGCAAAAAGCCAAAGAACCCATGTTAGTCTGAAGCTTCGTAGTTTTCCCGGAAACTGGCCGGTCGCGGTTGAAACCCAATGACCTGCCAGCCCGTCATTCACAGGAGTTCATGGTTCAATGTTTGTGAGTGCAAAGGGCGCGGCTGCGCGCCGCCAGACAATGCAGAATCTCGCTCGATCTTGGGGCGACGCGCTTCACACCGCGCCTACTTTACCCGAGTTCTTTGTGAAAGTACGCGGCTTTGCGCTGCTTGCGGTCCTTGCCGCATATCCGATTTGCGCCCTCCACGCCCAAGCCCAGGCGCCACTGAAGGTCGCCATTATCAACGCTCAGAAAGCGGTCGCCGACACAGCAGAAATCAAGAAAGCGCAGGCATCGCTCGAGACCAAGTACAAGCCGCGCACGGATACGATTAACAAACTGCAGTCGGACCTACAAAACATTCAACAGCAATTGCGTGCCCCCAATCTTGCGCCCGATCGAGAGGCCCAGTTAAACGCGGATGGCACGCGGACGCAGCGCGAGCTACAGCGCATGAATGAAGACCTGCAAAGCGATTTCAATAATGACCGGTCGCAGGTCTTGTCGAAGACGGGCCGGCAAATGCAGGAAATCGTGCGGAAGATTGCCGAGGAACGCGGCTACGACGTAGTGATCGATGTATCGAACACGGTGTACTACAAACCCGCCCTGGAGATTACGAGTGACGCTACGGCTGCCTACGATAAGGCGTATCCTGTTAAGTAGAGGGCAATAGAGGGGCAATTACGCCCGTCTGGCGGATGTTCACATCCTAAGCCGTTACATCCTGCTAAAGTCCTTGGCTAGAGGATCGTATGGGCAGCTATTTGCAAAGCTATGGCGCGGGCGATGAAGAACGAATACGCCTGATCAAGCGCATTGTGATTATTTTTGCCGCGGTTGTGGTTCTCGCGATCGTCGCGTATTTCCTTCTAAAGGACTACACGGAGAAATCCAAGGCGAAGGAGTTTCTGGCCTTGGTGAACTCGCATCGTTACGAACAGGCCTACCAGATTTGGGGTTGCACACCGGCTACGCCTTGCCGCGACTATAGCTACCAAAATTTTCTCGACGACTGGGGTCCCAAGAAGGCTAACTCGCCGTGGAAGATTGCGTCAACCGATAGTTGCCGCGATTTTTATACGGTGGACGTGGAACATGTAGGATCGGACCTTCAATCCATCATGGTTGCGCGGAACTCACCTCACGTGATGGGATTCGCGCCGTCTCCGGAATGCAATGAACGTGAGTGGAGATGGGGACAATTCTTTCATCGCCTGTTTGGCGGCGGCCGCGCCTAGCGGCTGTTAGGTGGGGAAAGGGTCCGGCTGTTGCGGGCCCAATTCGCTCCACTAATAGGTAATTCTGTGAGACCTGCATTCCAATTTTCATAGCTAAATCTAACGTATTAGCCGCAAAAACTACTTGTCGTTTCTTGTATGAAACCGACGTGTAGAGCGCTTACGTCTCGATAACAGTGAGCTGCTTCTTAGCCGGCGCACGTTTAGATTATTGTTTGCTCAAATTCGCGGACGGCCCTTACATGCGCTCTGGCCACGTGCATATACGGGCTAATTAATAGATTTAACTAGAACTAGGATTTACAAACCTTCAGGAATTACTTTCTATGAGACTTACTCTAACTCGGACATTTACTTTGCTTGCTGTCACTTGTTTCGGCGTCACTTTTGCGCACGCCCAGGGCGTGGATGCATACTTCGGCGTTGGAACCGCGACGGTTAGTTCAAACAATCAGCAGATTGACACTTTCGGTGATGGAAACCTCTACAACAGCCCCGGCATCAACGGCACTTTCGGAAAGGCCGGCGCCGATTTCTTCCTCAATAAGTGGTTGGGCGTTGGGGCAGAGACTGATTTCCGCTTCAGCCAGGGCAATTATGCCGGGTTGAAGTACCGGCCAACGTTCTATGACTTCAACGCAGTCATTCACCCGCCGCTGCATACACATCGGATCGTGCCGGAACTGCAGGCAGGACTCGGCGGCGTCAACCTGAAGTTCTACTATCCGCAGTCCTATTGCGACGCATTTTCGGGATGCTCCAGCTCAAACACTTACATAGAGAGTTCGAATCATTTGCAGGTGCACCTTTCGGCGGGTATTCGTTTCTATATGACGGACCATGTGTTCTTCAAACCGCAGGTGGATGCGCACTATGTTAATAACTTCTTCCAATTCGGCAGCCCTTGGGTTACTGAATACGGAGCAGCGCTGGGTTACAGCTTCGGCGAGCGTTAGTTCTAAAGCAGTTGTTGCAGGATAGGGCCGGCTAACTGCGCAGTATGCGCGCCGGTTGTGCCACATTGCCGAACTAGGAGCACTAATCGCACACGATCGAGAGGGTAAAGGATGGCAGTATATCCATCACCCTCCGATCGCGGCGTGTGGCTACATGGAGCAGTGCCCGTTTTTCCTCGCGCTCTCCATCCCAGCGCCTTAGCGGTGCCGCGCTCGGCTGATTCGCGCATTCCCGCGAGTGCCAACACAACTCCTCGGTCGTCTGCATTACGGGATAAGTGCGCGAAGGCCAGGAGTACTTGAGATGGGCGTTGGGGCCAGCCGCGACCTAAGCCGATTAAGCGCTCGGGGGTAAGATCGTCTGTCGGCGGTTCGAGTCCATAAGACGAGCACATCGCTTGTAAGGCGGCAGAGTTGATGTCTGCTGATAAATTCCGGAAATAGAAATTGCAGGAATTCGCGAGAGCGGAGACGACGTCTTGCGGGCCATGTCCTTTTTGAAGCCAGCAGCGGTCAGCTGCGCCACGGCAGACAAGATGAGGGAAGCTGTTATGGGTGCGTGCATATGCCACGACGAGAAAGGGTTTGAGCAGCGAACCCATGGATACAGCGCGATCCGGCTGATCCCATCGAGTAACTGTATGTCCGTCAATTAGGTTCCGGGCGAGATATTCGGTGGAACGCACCGTATTGCCAGCGCAAGCGACCAACGGGGCTGCGAGCAAGCATCGTCGCGAGATCATTTCATTTCGTAGGTGACGGTTTCGGCAATGCCGTTGCCGTTGTCGGTTCTTTCGAGCGATGCTCGCTGGAGGCGGCTGAGCGCATCGCCAAGGCTTTGTACATTAGTTGAAAAGAACGCGGGCGTTCCTTGTGGGCCGCCCGATGTCTGGGTATCGAGCAAGCGGAATAGACGGGTGTATTTGGGCCATTCGGCGGCATGGTTGTAACCGGCCGCATAGATTTCGGTTGTCGAGGGCGCTTGCGCGCTTGACGGCCCTATAAGCCCTTGGCCACGCATGAGTTCGAGCACGTTGCCCTGAACGCGAACAATCAAGGGATCGAGTCCGCCGGATTCGAGAGCCGCGCCGAGCATATCTCGTAGAGCTGTTTGGGCAGCAGTTGCGTCGGCATGGGCGCAGGCAATCAATACAGCACTCTCCGGAACAACGAATACGCCATCGGGCAATGCCACTGTACTTTGCACGTGTAACAAAGCAGTGGGATCCATAGCCGTAATCGCGTCCAGCACGGCATCGATGGGCTTAGAGAGGTCTTTTGAGACCGGCGGCTGATTGATATGGGTCTCAAGGCTGGGAGAATAGCTGGGGTGCGAAAATTCCGCCGAGGCTTGCGGCGCTGTTTGACCGACGAACGGATTAGGAGGCGGCGCGTCGCCGTAAATGACTTGCCGAAGCGCGGCTGATAGTTGATTTTTCGTCGGACGCGACCAGGCGCGGTACAGCGAATCACCTGGTGTGACCGTACTGACGAGAGATGCGAGATCTGACGAGGCAGCGGGCGCGGCGGACTGCTGCGCGCGAACTAAGATGCGATGTTCTTCAAAGCCCGCGGAGGTCTCAAATAAGTCGGACACTCCGGTGGCATACTCCTTCAGTTCGGTCTCGTTCTCCTGAATCCAATACGTCCGAAATTGCGGCGTTTTGGCGGTCGTTCGCAGATCATAGACCAGCCGCAGATCGCCCTGCGGCTTACCCGTGGTGAGGGTTTCGAACCATTCCTCTTTGGCGAGTGACGGCGCGGGTTGCCCGGCCAACAATGCAAGCGTACTGGCCATCAGCGATTCGTCAGTCGTCATGACAAACACGTCGTCTTTAGTGGCAAATGCGAGCGTTCGTCCGGTGCCTTGATCCTGCTTGATGTAAAACGCGATGCCGGCGGCTTCACGCGGCTGATATTGCGCGCGCTGCTTCCAGAGATCGCCGGACTCAATTGCTTGATGACCGATATGCGTGAGGTACACGAATTTCAATGCACCGATGTTATAGAAGGCGAACGCCGACTGAGTTCCCGCGACCTGCTGAAGTAGTTTCATTTCTGGCGATACGCCGGCGGCCTTTTCAAATTCGCCCTGCGCCTGTTGCAGGCGGCCAATGAGGCGCGATCGCGACAATTCAGCGTAGTTGGGGCTGCCGACCCACTTGGCTTTTTCGGTCGAGTTATTCCATTCCCCCAGCAGTTTGCCAAAATCTTTGGCTTCAAGGTAAACAAGTGCGCCGGGGGGAAGATTGGACGCGAGCGGCGGCACAACTGCGGCTATTTGAGCACGTAACCACCAACCGAGTGGAACTGCAACCAGCAAAGCGGTAGTCAAGAGCGGGCGTTTCATTGCGCACCTCCGTCCACTTTCACCTGCGCGACATCATCGGGCGGCAATGCTTTCAGCTTGGGCTTGACGATGCGGTCTTGAGCGACGCCGTTGGTTACTTCCGGAGCGCGCGAATCGTTCAGCGATTGAAGGCGGAGGCGGCTAACGAGTTGTTCGCGCTCCTGGCGGGCGTGGCTGCGCTGCTGAGTAGACGCGGCGGTGTTTTGCTCGATATTCTGGAGCACAAACTGGCCCTGCTGAGATTCGCCAATGGCGATTTCGGCGTCGGCGATGCGTTGCGCCAAATCGGCATCAAACGGCTGCGGGTTATAGGCGGCGATGGCGAGATAGGGTTGATGCGATCGAGCAGCCGCGTCGGCCAGTCGGTTTCGCTCACTTGTCAGGCGTGGATCGATCGCGATGGCCTCCGCGAGCAACTTCGCTTTGGACGTCCAATCGGCGGCTTGAGCGGCGGCATCGACGCGCGCGGCTACGAAGTAGGGCTTCGATGCATCAGCGGGTGAGATCTGCTGATGTGTCAGCACGTCTAGCTCGGTTGTTCCCGTAACAGAAGCTTTCGCTGCTCGCATAGCGCGGGCTGCTTCGATCCGCAAGGCGTACGGATTTTCGGGGCTCGTGCGGACGGCATCCATCTGCTTTGCGTCTTCGCCGGTGCGTGCTTCGGCGAGCGTAGCCGCGCCGTTCCAAGGCTCAGCCGTATGCCACTGCGCGTAGTATCCGTGTGCTTCCTGCCGGAGCCCTTCGTCCTCAAGCAAACGCCCGGCCGCTTGCAAATTTGCAAATGGCGCATCCATGCTCAAGACGGCGTCGCGCACGAGATCGAGCCCTTCGGAATTGCGTTTCTGATCGAAACGAAGCTTTGCCAGCCCGAGGTAGGTTGACACCGTCGCCGTACCGGCCTGTATCTGCGCGCTGTAATCGTAGTCGAGCAGCCGGTCGGCGTCCTGGGTGCGGCCCAAGTGGCGCAGACTATGAGCGATAGCGAGCAATTGCTGGTCGTTTGGCATATCATCAGGCTTCATTTGCCAATGCGCGATTAAGGCGGAGAGGCGCCCATCTAAGATTTGCAGGCGAACTTCGTCTTCTTTGGGCCGTTGGTCATCGGGAATCCTATCGATGATGGCAAGCGCCTCCTGATAGCGCTTTTGGTTGCCGAGATAGCCTGCATATTGGCTGAGGTTGGCATTCAATTGTGACTGCTGATCGGCGCGGGCATCGCCGGCGGCGGCTTGCACGACGCGTTCTTGACGGGCGATGGTCGCACGCCACACAGGATCCTGTTCGGCAGGCGTTAGCAATTGCGATTGGGCTAGGGCCTGCAGGATCTCGCCGCCGTTTTCATCGTGCGACAGATCGAGTAACCAATTCAGTGCGGCTTGGCGATTCTTGGCTTCGGTGAGGATACCTTCGATGAACGGCTCGAACTCATACGCGCCACTCCGCTTGATATAGAGATGCAGCATCGCGTCGGCATTGGGCTTCACCTGATTGATGACGCCGTACCGATTGGCGTGAACGAATAAGATACGCGCGCTGGGCCAGAAGGAGGCGCTGAGAGGGCCCGCGTCGATGCGAGCTTTGAGGATGTCGAATGCATCCTGCCAATCCTTGAGGGCGGCGGCACGGTTTCCGCCGTCCCAGTCCAACGCGCCCAAGCGGTCGAGTACGTCAGCACGTTGAGGACTGAGCTCCTGCGCATAGTTATACTCTTGCCGGGCCTGAACAGGTTGACCGGTGTCACGCAGAGTGTCACCCAGCTCGAGGTAGCGATCGGAGGCAATGGGCGCAGCTTCAATTTGCGCCTCGAGCAACTCTGCGGCGGACGGCAGTTTCTGGTAGGCGAGGTAATCGCCATCGCGAGCGGCGTAGTAGAACCAATCGTCACCAACGAGGTGCGTCTTCCGCGTATCCGCGGTCTCGATGATTTCAGCGCCGACCAAACGCGGGCCCAGAAGCGAGTCAAACGCCTGGCTCACTTCCGCCCGCGAGGACGAGTAATACAAGCCGCTCAGGGCCTGGTAAGCGGGATTCCATAGAGGTTCGACTGCCGACGTGGCGCGAGCCTGGAGAGCCGCGATGGCCTGGGGTTCGGCAGTATTCGCGATGAGATATTGCACGACGCCATTGCCGAAATTATTATGCGGGATACTCGCCGCGTATTGCGCCGGATTGTTCGCAATCAAGCGTCCATATTGCGCCGGATCGGATCCGATTGCGGGATAGGCCATAATCAGGCGGAGTTCGTCCAAGGTATCACCGGCGGTCTCATAGGCGCTGAGCGCCATCCGGAACACGTTTTCTTTTTCCGTGACGGGCAGAGTAGATGCGGCGATTTCCAACTGCTTGCCGAGAGGGACGAATCTTAGGCGTGAGCGCTGGAATTGATCTAAGCGCCGTACCATGGTGGCGTGACGCGCCAGATACTGCGCGTAAAGCTCAGTGAATTGCCCGTTTTCGTACAGTGCGCCGATATTCACATTTCTCGGCACGTGGCCTGGAGAGGAGAGCAGCTTGCCTTCCGCTTCTTTTTCTTCAGCCGTGAAAAATTCGTCCATCGCGGCGCCGATCGCGGTCATCCAGGCGGCGGAAGGCAAGTTTCGCTTCTCGATCCGGCCTTTTTCCACGGCCGCGGAGACGGCTTGAATCGCGAGGTCCTGCTTGCGTTCAATCGTCAGAATGCGGAGATAGACATCAAAGCCCGGCGTTTCAGATGAATCGATCTTCAACTGAGCTAAGCCTTGTTCAAAGGTCTGCTGCGCTTCCGGGTACATGTGCCAGGCCGCGAGATCGGACATGGCCTGGTAGTAGTTGGCGGGGTCAGGAGGGCGTCCGTCGATGAGCGCGGCGCGGAGCATCTTCACCGCTTCGTCTTTTCGGTTCAGACGCGCGAGCAATGCCGCCTGCGCCTCCAGATAGTCGCGATTATGATAGGTCAGATCGTAGAGGCGCTGGTTGGTCTTCAGGGCGTCTTCAAAACGGCCCAAGCGGGTTTGTAAACCGACTTCGGCGATGGCAAGATCGGTGCGGTCGGGTCGCACATGGCAGGCCAGGTCATAAGCAGAGACTGCTTCGGGATAACGGCGCAGCGTGGTATCGATGCGCGCCAGCACCATGGGCCATCGGTAATCTTTAGGGGAAGCCTGTTCGGCCTTTCCGTAATAAGCGGTTAAGCGATCGCCGAGTTGATTGCGCTGCGCGAATCGAGCTGCTTCGGAGGTAACGGTTTGATCTTCGGGAAAGCGGTTGATCACTTCGATGTATTGATCTAACGCCTCCTGTGGTTTTTTTAAACGGACCAGCGCTGCGATATAGCCGCGGCGCAGCCCAGCGATGCGGTCGTTTTTGTCGGTGGCGTTCAGGGACGCCTGCTGCATCGTTTGCAATTCGGCTGCGTAAAACTGCGCCAGCGCAGTATCGTCTCCGGCGCGGGCCCAGGTGTCGGCTTTGGCTGCGAGCAGGTCGGGATTGAAGGGATCAGCTTTCAACAGCAGATCCAATTGAGTGCGGGCGGCCGGGTAATCCTTTGCCTCAAGATACTGTTGGGC